>NZ_JBEGHG010000007.1:0-204031 GCF_040675865.1 Burkholderia sp. LMU1-1-1.1
GCCTGGCGGCGGGCGCGGCCGAGACGGCCGGGCGGGTATAGCTGCCGGCCGGCATCACGGTTTCATACATGCCTTCCCAGTCGAGGCCGTCCTCGGACGTGATCGACACGGCGGCTGCGGGTGCGGCGGCCACCGGCGCGGCCACGGGGGCCGGCGCAGGCGCCGGAGCGGCGGCCGGCGCGGCGGCGCCGGTCTTGCCCTCGATGGCGTCGGTCAGGATCACTTCCAAGTCGTGCGGCATCGGCGCCAGGCTGTGCGGCTCGGCGCCGTTGTTCAGTTCGGCGAGCTGGTCGGCCACGAAGCCGGACGCCTGCAGCGCCGCCTCGATCGCGATCGGCGTCACCGGCGCGGCGCCGGTGCGCAGCGCGTCGAACAGGTTCTCGGTCAAGTGGCAAGCCGCGACCATCGCCGGCAGGCCCATGAAACCGGCGCCGCCCTTGATGGTATGGAAGGAACGGAACACCGCGTTCAGTGTCTCTTTGTTGTCGGGGTCGCGTTCGAGCCGCAGCAAGTGCTCTTCAACGTTGACCGCCAGATCCATCGCCTCGACGACGAAATCCTTCAGCATATCGTCCATTAGAATCCCAGATCAGCAAGCAGGTCGTCGACATTGTCCTGGTTCAGCGCCACGGCCGGAGCCGAGGGGCCGGACATCAGGGACACTTCTTTTTGCGCGATTTTCTCGCGTACCGCCGGCGGCGCGTTGTCGCGCAGCAGTTCCGCCAGTTCGTGCTCCACCGTCTTGGTGATGTTCACGACCTTCTTGATCAGCTGACCGGTGATGTCCTGGAAGTCCTGGGCCATCATGATTTCCAGCAGCCGGGCTTTTTCGGCCTCGGTGGCGGCCGAGACGGCCACGGCGAAGGCTTGCGAATCGCCGGCGAGCTGCTTGAACTGGTCAAGGCTGAGCTTGCCCGCGAACAGGTCGGCCCAGCGGTTCTCCATTTCCTTGGATTTCTTCGACAGGGTGTCCTGCTCGGGCATGCCCTCGTCAAGCGTGTTGAGCACCTTGTTGGCGGCTTGTTCGGTCAGGGTGGCGACGTATTCCAGGCGGTCCTGGGCGTCGTTGATCTGCGACGAGGCCTCGGTCAGCGCCTTGTCGTAGCCCAGTTCGCGCAGCGAATCGTGCAGCAGGCGCACGATGCCGCCCAGACGCTCGAACATCGGCTTGTCGCCGCCCTCCTCGGCCTCGCCGCCTTCGGCGGCCGCGGCCGCGGGAGCCGGCGCGGCTGCGACGGGTGCGGGCGCCGGCGCGGCCGCGGCGGCCGACGACGACACCTCGTCGAACAGGCTTTCGAGGTCGTCTTCTGCGGCGGCTGGTGCGGGGGCAGGCGCTGGAGCGGGCGCTGCGGTCTTGCTCTGAGCGGACACTTCTTCAAATAATGCGTCGAAATCATCAGCGGCGTTGGTCATAATCCCTGCTTCTCCATAATTTGTAAAATTGCTGCCCTCAACCCTGCGTATTGATGACGCTCGGCAATAAAAAGCACTTATGCGAGTGTAGCAGGGCAACACGGAATTATTCAATCCCGGCGTCGGTCGACTGCCCTGTTCTCCGTCTCAAAGCCTTGTTTCGTTGTATTTGGAGATACTATCACCGGATAGATCGACTAAGGGAGCATTAAAGACACAAACGTGATGCTTGTGTGCAAAAAAGCCGCCGGGCAACTGTGAACAAGTGTTAAAGCGGCCGCCGGCGGGCCGGGCAAACAGCTTTTATTTGATAAACATCAAGTCTTTCCTTACTAACAATACTGTAAATCGCGACTACAATGGGAAGTAGGCCGCGTTGACAAAGGAGGCTCGCCATGTACCGCAAAATCCTGATCACCACCGACGGCTCGGCCGTGTCGAGCAAGACCGCGTGCGCCGGCGTGGCGCTGGCCGAGCAGCTCGGCGCCGAGGTGCTGGCCCTGTTCGTCGCGCCCGAATACCAGTATCCGATCTATGTCGAAATCATCCCGCCCAGCTATCCGAGCGAGGACGAATACCGCGCCGCGATGCTGCGCGCCGGCAAGGAGCACACGAAGGACGTGGTCGAGTCCTGCGCCCGCCGCAACGTCCGCTGCGAGGCGCTGACAACGTTTTCCGAGAGCGCCGCGCTTAAAATCGTCGACGTGGCCGAACACAACGCCTGCGACCTGATCTTCATGGGCTCGCACGGACGCAGCGGCTGGGGGCAACTGCTGCTGGGCAGCGTGACCAACAAAGTCTTGTCGCACTCGCGCATCCCGGTGCTGGTGCATCGCTTGATCAAAGAACCGGACCACAAATAAAATGCGGCCTGATTGCGGTTTCTGTAGTAAGATCGCAAGATTAATTCAAACACAACAGCATTTACTTCAGGTCACTTGAGATAGCCTCTTTATGATTCGAATAGTTATTGCGGACGACCACACCATCATGCGCGAGGGTCTCAAGCGCATTCTCGACGGTGCGCCCGACATCGATATCGTGGGCGAGGCGATCGACGGCTTCGAAGTGCTCGGCCACGTGCGCCAGGGCGGCTTCGACCTGCTGCTGCTGGACCTGTCGATGCCCGGGCGCAGCGGCGTCGACCTGATCCGCCAGATCAAGGCCGAGGCGCCCAAGCTGGCCATCCTGATCCTCACCATGCACGAGGAGGAACAGTACGCCGTGCGCGCCATCCGCGCCGGCGCCCAGGGCTACCTGACCAAGGAGAGCGCCGGCACCCAGCTGGTCGGCGCGATCCGCAAGGTCGCCTCCGGCCGGCCCTACATCAGCACCGAGGTGGCCGAGCAATTGGCGCTCAACATCATGATGCCGAACGAGAGCCTGTTGCATAAACAACTGTCGGACCGCGAATTCGAGGTGTTTTCCTTGTTGGTGGCGGGAAAATCGATCACCGAGATCGCCAACAGCCTGCACCTGAGCGTGAAGACCGTCAGCACGCATAAAACCCGCATCATGCAGAAAATGGGCATGAACTCGCTCTCGGAGATGGTCCAATATGCCGTGGCGCATCGCCTGTTGTCCCCCTTCAAAACCTGAAACCGGCCCGGGCAGTAGGAGTCCTCCTACAACCGTGCGCTGACGCCTACTCCCATATTCAGCCATTGCTGATATCTATCTCCTCCCTCTGTTGGCATACTGAAACCACACGATTGATGCTGCAAGGCTACATGCCAAGCAGCGAGATGCCATACGGCACATTTGCTGTACAAAATGTCATGCGGTCAACCGTCCCCGGCCCAACGAACAGAGTTACCTGATCAGGAGATCAACATGCTGTCAACGCAAACGTCTGAAATTCGCCCAGTCACCACCGCGACGGTGCAATCCTCTTCGATGGAGGCAGGCCGTCAGCGTCAGGGGCGGCTGTGGTCGAACCTGAAGGAGGTCTGCGACCTGCTGCACATCCCGGCGGCCGTCTCGGTCGCGACCGAGGAACTGCTGTTCCAGCACGTGCAGTTCAAGACGGGCCAGCGCATCCACACGATCGGCCAGCCGTTCGACACGCTGTACATCGTCAACTCCGGCTTCCTCAAGACCGTGCTGATCGACGAGTTCGGCAACGAGCAAGTGCTCAGCTTCCCGATGAAGGGCGACATGCTCGGCGTCGACGGCATCCACACCCGCCACTACTCGTCGGAGGCGGTGGCGCTGTCGGACTGCGACCTGATCCTGCTGCCGTTCAAGAAGCTCACCGCCCTCGGCCGCGTGCACCTGGAACTGGAAAACATGATGTACGGCGTCATGAGCCGCGAGCTGGTGCGCGAACAGGCCATGATCGGCATGCTCGGCGCGCTCAGCGCCGAGGCGCGCGTAGCGCGCTTCCTGGTGTCGCTGGCGGACCGGTTCGCGCAGATGGGCTACTCGAGCAAGCTGTTCAACCTGCGCATGACCCGCCACGAGATCGGCAGCTACCTGGGCCTGACCTTGGAGACGGTCAGCCGCACGCTGTCGGCCTTCAACGAAATCGGCCTCATCAGCGTCGACCAGCGCACCATCGGCATCAAGGACCCGGAGGCGCTCAAGACCTTGCGGCGCCTGCCGCCGTCGCGCACCCGCGCCAAACAACTGGCCGCGGCCAAGAGCAAGGCGGGCGAGGCGGTCACGCCCGGCCAGCTGCTCGCCACGCTGTAAGCCATATCGGGCAATTACCCAGCCTTGGGCCCGGCCTCCCCGCCGGGCTTTTTTTTGCCTGCCCCCCCGCAGCGCCGCGAACACCCCCACCTTCATTTCAAATAAGGCTTGCATTCCGTCCCGCCTTCCACAATAATGAATGCAAATACGAATCATTCTTATTTAAAGGAGAAACGACGATGACCACCACCCTGACCCTGCCCGTGTCGCAACCGGCCCGCCCTTCCCCCGCCCTGGTGTCCTCGGCGGTCTCGCCCGTCAAGCGCATCAGCAGCGCCGGCCTGATGGAGGGCGGCCGCGAACTCGAGATCGAACACGCGGGCCGCGTCTACCGCCTGCGCGTCACCCAGCTCAACAAGCTGATCCTGACCGCCTGATTCCTTTAATTCCGCTTGCCCCGGGCGCCGCCGCGCCCACTCCCCGAGTCGCCAGCCACACCGCCAGCCGCACTCCCAATTTCGATCCAGGAGCGTTTGATGGCCATAGACCGTAGCAATCCGATTTTTCTCGCCCCTTCGCAAGGCGGACATAATCCCGAACTGATGCTGTCCGCCGTGCTGCATCTGATGTCGCACTACATGGCCGGCGGCGACGCGGCCGGCGGCTGCGTCAAGCTGGCCTCGGTGATCGAGCGCCACCTGAAGGCGCTGGCCAGCCTGCCGGACCTGGCGCCGGTGCTCAGCGCCACCTGCCAGCAGTTGTCCGAGCAGTGGGCCACGGTGGTCGAACGCAATATGCACGAGCAGGAGAAGACCAATTTCCTCAGCCGCATCATGGCGCGCGCCCGCAGCGCGCCGGCCACCGCCTGAGGAGACGATCAGATGTGCGAAAAACACGATCCGCTGGCGGCCATCGTCGCCGCCGCCATGCCACGGCTGGGCACCGCCAACCCGGCGCCGGCCCAGGCCCAGCTTCCGGTCGGCGCCGACCAGCCCGCCGCCCGGCAAGTCGTCAAGCCCGTCATCAGCAACGTCGCCGCCATCCTCGCCGGGGAGCCGGAGGCGCACACCTCGCGCCGCCGCCGGCTGTGGGAGCTGGGCCACGCCTGCCATTGCCCGCTGGTCGGCGTCGGCTTCCCGCTGGGCGTGCTGCGCAAGCTGGTCGACAAGGTCACCAGCGGCAAGGTCGTCGCCGATGATTACGAGGTGCACGTGGGCGCCGTCACCGAATGCGCCAACCGCAACCGCCTGTCCGAGGCGCTGCAAAAGGAACTGGAACGGCGCTACGCGGCCGTGCTGCTGCGCTTCCGCAGCGCCAAGACGACCGAGCAGGTCGGCGAGCTGTGGCGCACGGCCGTGGCCAACGGCGACGTCGCCGGCGCCTTCTGGGCCGGCCTGACCCATCCGCGCTGCAGCAGCGAGCTCGAGGAACAGATGTGCCGCGACCTGCACATGGTGCAACACCAGGCCGGCGCCTGCGTGCGCGCCGACATCGGCAAGTTCAACGCCACCCTGGCCGAGAACGCGCGCCTGACGCACGACCTGGGCAAGGCCCAGCAGCGCGCCGCCGCCCTGCTGGCCGACAAGAGCGCCGACGCCGAGCGCCACGCGACGCAACTGATGCAGCTGCGCGCGCAACTGGTGGGCAAGGACAGCATGATCGATTCGCTGCGCACCGAGCTCGAACAGTTGAAGGAATCGATCCCGGGCCTGGAGACGCGCGCCAAGCTGGCCGAGCGCCTGGCCCAGATGGACGAGCGCGAGCGCGCGCTGCGCCAGCAGATCGCCGAGCTCAAGACCGAGGCGCTGCGCGCCGTCGAGCCGCCGGCGCCGATCCAGGAGGAAACGCGCCAGGTGGTCGAGCATGTCATGAAGATGCCGCTGCGCCTGAGCGACCGGGCCGTGCTGTGCGTGGGCGGACGCTCGGGCAACGTCGCCACCTACCGCGAGCTGATCGAGCAACAGGGCGCGCAGTTCGCCCACCACGACGGCGGGCTGGAGGACAACGCCAACCGCCTCGACGCCAGCCTGGCGGCGGCCGACCTGGTGATCTGCCAGACCGGCTGCATCAGCCACAGCGCCTACTGGCGGGTCAAGGACTATTGCAAGCGCACGGGCACCCGCTGCGTGTTCATCGACAATCCCAGCATCTCGAGCCTGGCGCGCGGCCTGGAGCAGGCCGGCGCCGAACCGTAACAATACCCGGCATAAAAAAAGCCCCCACCCGCGCTGAACACGGTCTTGACCGGGTTCAGGCTGGTGGGGGCTTTTGCTTGCTAAGCGGCGAGCCGGCTTAGAAGGTGTAGTTGCCGGTCATGTAGAACGTACGGCCCATCGGATCGGCGTAGCGTGCGTCGTAGCCGATCTGGTGGCCGGACGAAGCGCGCAGCGACAGCGGTGGATTGCGGTCGGCCAGGTTCTTCACGCCGGCGCGCAGGCTGAACTGCTTGGTCGCCTGCCACTTGCCCTGCCAGTCGAACGTCAGGTATGACGGCACTTCGATGCGGAACGTTTCGTTCTTGTTCGTGCCCAGGTTGTACGAGGTCGCCGACGCGTCGGTGTAACCGTTGCGGTAGTTGGCGATCAGCGAGTTCGAGAACGCGCCGGTGTCGAGCGTGGTGGCCAGGCGGATCACATGGCGGAACGCGACCTGGTCATCGATACCGAAGAAGTTCATGCTGTTGACCCAGTCGTTGCTGGTGCCCGGACGGGTGTAGTCCGACTTGAGCAGGTAGGTGCCGTTCAGCGTGGCGCTCAGGTTGCCGAAACCGAAGCGGTGACGGTAGGTCGTTTCCCAGTCGATACCCTGGTTGTGGGTCTGGCCGATGTTGACCGACAGCGTTTTCTTGGCCCACAAGGTCTGGCCGCTGCCTGGTTCCACGAAGGTGGTGAACAGGTCGCGGAACTGGACCGGATCGGCGAAGATCTGCGCTTCCGACACCGCCGAGACGGCGTCGCGGATCTTCACGTCCCACAGGTCGGCCTGGACGTAGAACGAGTTGGTCGGCTCGAAACGGAAGCCCACGGTGAACTGCTTCGACTTCTCGGGCTTGAGCTTCTCGTTGCCGCCGGAGAGGACGTTGTACTGGCTCTTGCCAACGCGGCAGTAGGCCGAGTTTTCCGCCGCCAGGTTGGCCGGGCATTCCCATGGCGAGGCGGTGAAGCCGGCCGCCACCAGTGGCTGGCCGATGTCGAGCATCGACGGCGCCTTGAAGCCGGTGCCGTACGAGCCGCGCATCAGGAACGACTGGGTCGGCTGCCAACGGGCCGACACCTTGTAGGTGCTGGCCGATTCCTTGTTGCCCATTTCGCGGTTGGCGATGTGGTTCTTGACCGCTTCGATGGTGTCGTAACGCGCGCCGGCGGTCACTTCGACGGTCTTGATCACAGGGATGATCATCTCGGCGAAAGCACCGTAGTTGTCACGTTCCATGTCGTAGGCCGGCGAAGCGCTGAAGCCGTAGATGTCCGACGAGGTCGCGTTCGGGGTTTGCTTGTAGTGGTAGTTGCGGTAGTCGCCGCCCAGACCGATGCTGGCCGCGCCGGCCGGCAGCTGGAACAGTTCGCGCGAACCGCGGAAATCGATACCCTTGAGCGTGGTCGAAGCCTCGCGGATCGAACCCTTGAACACCGAGTTGGCGATCAATTGCTTGGTGGCGGCGCTCTGCTCACCGGCGGCCAGGAACGGGTTGAACTGATTGTTGGCCAGCATGCTGCGGAACTCGGCGTTCTTCACGTAGCCGCCCTGATAGCGCTCGTCGATCGAGTTCTCCGACCAGGTCAGGCCGGCGCCGACGCTCCAGGCGCCGATCTCGCCCTCGGTGCCCAGCACCAGGTGCTTCGCTTCGGTGATGGTCTGGCTGTCGCGGGTGCCCCAGTCGTAGGTGCGGTAGGAGGCGGTGGCGCTCGTCAAGTTGGCGTCTTGCGCGGCGGTCAGGTACGGACGCACGTAGTTGTTGTACAGCTGCGAGCCTTTGGCCAGCGCGATCGACGCGGTGTTCGGCGCGATGCGGGCGGTCAGGTCCATGCGCGAGTACGCGGCCTCGGCGAACACTTCGAAGCTCTCGCCGACTTTGGCGGTACCTTTGGCGAACACGGTGTCGCGCTTGCTTGCCGGTACGATCTCGACGGTAGCGGCCGAATCGAAGCCGCAGTTCTGCACGGTGGCCGTGTTGTTCTTCTGCGGCTGGTTCATCGGGCCGCACTGGCCGTTGATGTTGCGGTACGGATTGAAGCCGATCGACGACGTCGACGTTGGCGTGCGGCCGTCGCGGTAGGTCGCGGCGACGTTGCCCGGCACGGCCGAGGTGCTCGAACGGTCGTGGATGTAGTTCTGGCCGTTCCAGCTGAATGGCAGGAACGAGCTGTTGGCGAATTCGCGGTCGGTGGCTTTGACGCGGCTGTTCTCGTCGTGGCGGGCCGACAGCAAAACGTTGTAGCGGTTGGTGTCGAGGTCGCCGAAACCGTAGGTGGCGCTGAAATTGCTCGACTGGCCGGCGCGGCTTTGGCCGGGCTGGCTGGCGGTCGCTTCGATACTGCCGCCTTGCAGGTTTTTCTTCAGGATAAAGTTGATCACGCCGGCGATGGCGTCCGAACCGTACAGGGCCGAGGCGCCGTCGGTCAGGATCTCGACGCGTTCAACCGCGCTCATCGGAATGGCGTTCAGGTTGATCGCGGAGCCCGAGCCTTGCGGGGCGATGCGGCGGCCGTTCAGCAACACCAGGGTGTAGCTTTCGCCGATGTTGTGGATCGAGGCGGACACGCGGCCGCCGGAGTTGGTGCCGGCGGCGATCGCGGCGACGGTGAAACCTTGCATCGAAGGCAGGGCCTGGATCAGTTCGGCAACCGAGGTGGCGCCGGTCTTGGCGATCTGTTCCGAGCTCAGGCGTTGCACCGGCAAGGCGCCTTCGACGTTGATACGCTTGATGGCCGAACCGGTGATTTCCACTTTCTGGATCGCCTGCTCTTGTGCCGACGCCTGACCCGCGAACATGGTGGTACCGGCCAGGACTGCGAGTGCCAGGCGCACGGATCGGGCGCCGACTTTCTCTTGCAAAATCATTCACTACTCCCTGTAATGTGGTTATATAAACTACATGAGCAAGGTGAATGCGTGCGCGTCGCGCTATGGCGGCCGAGACAGGCCTGGCGCGGATTCGGCCGCCGGGGGCCGCAACGCAGGACGGAAAAGGAACAGGCTAAGCGACGAGTGCGTAGGAACGGTCCTTGCTCATCAGGCGGGGATTATGTAACGGCTTTGTCACAAAAGGGGGATGTTTTAGGGCAATTTCCGGAAACAATAAGACAAAACGGCGAGAAATGTTGATTGTTTAGAAGCAAGCTATTATGAATAAACTTTATTTTGCAAAAGCGCGTTTCACCCATATGCAAGCGTGGCGTTTTTACCACATCGATATATATATCCCATCGTCAATATGACGATTTCAGTCAATAAACGTCGCGCTGATAACGCTTTTCAGTCACCAATGTATCCAACCGGGCACGCCCCAGTATCTGTTCGAGCGCCCCATCGACGCCCGCCGCCATCCCCTCCAGGCTGCCGCACACATAAATGGCGGCGCCTTCCGCGACCCAGGCGCGCAACTTGTCCGCGCGCACCGGCAGCAGGTCCTGCACATAGCGCGCGGCGCCGCCGTCGCGCGACCAGGCCAGGTCCAGGTCGAGCCGTCCCGCCTGGTGCAGCGCCGTCAGCTCGTCGCGGTAATGGAAGTCGTGCTCGGCGTTGCGCTCGCCAAACAGCAGCCAGTTGCGCCCCTGCCCGGCCAGCGCGCGCGCCCGGAGGTGGCCGCGCAGGCCGGCGATGCCGCTGCCGTTGCCGATCAGGATCAAGGGCCGCCCCGCGTTGTCCTCTAGCCGGAAGCGGCGGTGCTGGCGCAGCCGCAAGCGCACCGTCTGGCCCGGCTCGGCCTGGCGCGTCAGCCAGCCGGACGCCACGCCGTGGCCGCCGTCCTCGTGGCTGTGCAGGCGCACCAGCAGGTGCACGCCGCCGTCGGCCGGGACCGACGCGATCGAATATTCGCGCGGACGCGACGGCTCGGCCGGCGCGGCGATCTGCACCAGGTCGCCCGACTGCCAGTCCGGCAATACGCCGCCAGGCGGCGTCAGCTCCAGGTGGTAGACCGGCGCCCCCGCGCTGCCGGGGTTGAGCGCCACGCGCGCGCTCAACCGCCAGTCCTCGAACGCCGGCGCGCTCCAGTCCGGCGCGTCGCTGGTGCCGGCCAGGTGGCTCAACTGTTGCCGCCACAGCGCGATGGCGGCGTCGGCGCTGCGGTCGACCTCGATGCGCGGGAACAGGCTCTGCGCGCCGCGCGCGGCCAGCCAGGCGTCCAGCGCCCGGCCGAAGCCGCAGAATTGGCCGTAGGCGCTGTCGCCCAGCGCCAGCACCGCGTAGTGCAGTTGCGCCAGCGGCAATTCGGTGGTCATCAGGCGACTGGCGAAGGCGGCGGCGGCGTCCGGGGCGTCGCCTTCGCCGTAGGTGCTGACAAGGAACAGGATGCGCTCGGCGCGGCGCAGGTCGTCGGCGTCGAGCTCGGACAGCTCGCTGAGCTGGGCGGCGATGCCGGCCAGCCGCAACGTCGCCAGGGTTTGCTGCGCCAGCGCCTCGGCGTTGCCGGTCTGGCTGGCGTAGGCGACGATCCAGCCGGGCGAGGCCGAGGCCGCCGCCTCGGCCTTGGCGCGCAGCGCCGCCCGGCGTTTGCGGCGATGGCGCAGCCACGGCATCAGGCACACCAGGCCGTAGCTGGCGCCCAGGCCTGCCACCAGCAGCAATCGGGTAGGGTCGTCGGTCCAGATCATTCAGCTTATTCGTTTAGCATGCCGCGTAAATGGGAACTCATGTGTTCGGTGAAGCCGCCGCCGGCGTCGCGGGCGACGAAGCGCGCCGCCAGCCCCTGGCGCTCGGCCAGCGCCAGGCCCTGTTCGGCACCCAGCACCGTCAGCGCGGTCGACCAGGCGTCGGCCGCCATGCACTGGCCGTGCACCACGGTGACCGACGCCAGGTCGTTGGCGATCGGCATGCCGCTGCGCGGATCGATGGTGTGCGAATAGCGCCGGCCGTCGAGTTCGAAGTAGCGGCGGTAGTCGCCCGAGGTGGCCACCGCCAGGCCGTGCAGCGCCAGCACCAGCGGGGCGGGCGCCCACGCACCGGCGCCATCCTGCGCATCGCCCACCTCCTCCAGCGCCACCCACCACGGCTGGCCGTCCGGCTTGACGCCGGCGCCGCGCAGCTCGCCGCCGACCTCCACCAGATAATGCTCGACGCCCTGGGTTTTCAGATAGTAGGCCAGCCGGTCGACGCTGTAGCCCTTGGCCACCGCCGACAGGTCGAGCTGCACGCCGCCCGGCTGCAGGGCCTTGCGGCCTTCACGCTCCAGCCGCACGCCGGCGGCGGCCAGCTGGGTCCGCGCGACGGCGATCTCGTCGGCGGAAGGGGGAACGAATTCAGGCTGGTCAAAGCGCCCGTAGGGCCCGAAGCCCCACAGGTTGACCAGGGTGCCGGCGCACGGATCGTAGGCGCCGCCGGAATCGCGCGCCACCCCTATCGCGAACGACAGCACGTCGAAAAATGCCGGCGGCAGGGCCAGCCAAGTGCCGGCCCCGGCGCGGTTGAAGCGGCCGAGGTCGGAATCGGTTTCCCAGTGGCTCATCTCGGCCACGATGGCATCGAGCTGCCGTTGCAGCCCATGCTGGAGATGGTCGAGCGCAAGGTGGCCGGGCGAGCCTTCCGGCGCGGCCACCAGCCGCACCGACCAGCTGGTGCCCATGCTGCGGCCGGCGAAATCACGGATCACGCCGCCCGCCGGCGCCGGGTCTTCGGAAATATGATGAGGCAGGAGAACCCGGCGCATGCGGAGCGGCTTATTCCGGCAGGATTTCGACCGTCGCCGCGTAGCTGGCGCGGCGCGGCGCCATCTGCGGCGGCTGGCCCGGCACCTGCGGCGCGGCCGCCGGCCAGCTGCTGCTGACCATGTACATGCCGGCCGCCGGCAGGGTGAACGTCAGCTCGCCCTTGGCGTCGGTGTTCTGGCGGATCTCGCCCAGGGTGCCGCGATAGCGCACGCCGCCCGGGATCAGGCTTACGCCCTGGTTGGCCGCCGGCTTGCCGTCGAGCAGGAAACGCCAGGTCGCCTTCTCGCCGGCGCGCAGGTCGTTCGGATGGGTGACGGGCACCATCTCCAGGCCGACGCCGGTGGTCTTGAAGACCGCCATGTCCGGGTCGCCGGTGGTGACGAAGGTCTCCAGGCGGCTGTCGGTGCGGGTGAGCTTGACATCGGTCGCGTCGGCCGGCACGTCCTTGGCCAGAGTTTCCTCGGTGCCACGGAAGCGCTTCATCTCGCCGGCCGCGTTCTTGTAGCTGCCGAACACATTCTTCGACACCAGCTCGATCTTATAAGTGCCCGGCTTGGGCAGCTTCAGGTCGAAACTGTTGCGCATCTTGCCGTTGGCGACGTTCTGCTTTTCCAGCTTGGCGCCATCCGGGCCGGTGATGACGACGGTGTCGATCTTCAACGGCTGGTGGTCGACGTCGAACAGGCCTTCGGAGATGGCGGCGTCGATGGTGACCCAGGCTTCCTTGCCCTCGACGAGGGTCGACGTCGGCAGCAGCCACGGCTTGTGCGCGTGCGCCGTCAGCGCCATGCCGGCCAGCGCCAGCGCGGCCAGTGATTTGTTCAGTGTAGACATGTCCCCTGCTTTCTTATGGTTTCAGTTGTACAACCACGGCGCCCAGTTCTTCCTTGCCCTGGCCGGTGAGATTTTGCGCCGACTTCGGCGGCCACTGCAGCGGCACCTTGACCACTTCGCGTCCGCCGGCCTCGCGCGCCGCCTCCACCAGCAAGGTGTAGTTACCGGCCGGCAGCTTGTCGAGCGCCGCCTTGGCGCCCGGGAAGGTCAGCGACACTTCGCCCGGCGCCTTGGTCGCGCCGCTGACGCCGTCCATCGGCATGGCGACGTCGCGCCCGGTCTTGCGCCACCACTGGCGCATGTCCTTGAGCCACTTGGTGCCGGCGTTGTCCTTCTTCTTGGTGTCGTACAGCACGGCCAGGTTGGTCACCACTTTCTGGTCGGCGTTCTCCAGCCACGCGGCGATGTAGGGGCGGTGGTATTCGGCAACGTTCAATTGCGGCACGTCGAGTTTGAGGGCCAGATCGGCGCCCATGGCCGAGGCGCTGGCCAGCGGCAGGCTCAACGCGATGGAATAACGTAATTTCATGGAGTACCCGGGGAGAGATAGTTAATGGATGAACAGCAAAGCGATGACAAACGGAATCAGAATACCCAGGCCGACCATCGGCCAGGTGAACGGCCGGTTGGCGGCGTGGAATTTCAGGATCAGCAAACCGGTGATGCAGAACACCAGGCAGGCGCCGGCGAAGATGTCGATGAACCAGTTCCACGCGGCGCCCGTGTTGCGGCCCTTGTGGACGTCGTTGAGCCATGAGATCCAGCCGCGGTCGGTCTTCTCGAATTCGGCCGTGCCGTCCTCCAGCGCGATGCGCACCCAGGCATCGCCGCCGGCCTTGGGCATCGGCAGATAAACCTCGTCGGCCGCCCATTCGGCGGCGCGGCCGCCGGCCTGCACCTTCCAGGTGTCGCTCAACCATTGTTCGGCGGCCGCCGGCAGCGGCTCCTTGGCGCCGTCGTGGTCGGCGGCGTAGGCGCGCAATTGCGCCGTCAGCGCCGCCGGCACCGTGGCCTGCCGGCGCACCACCGTCGGCTTGGCCTCGATCTGCGAGGCGTGGTTCAAGGTGATACCGGTAATGCTGAACAAAAACATGCCGAGCAGGCATAAAGCCGAGCTGATCCAATGCCACTGGTGCAGGTTCTTCAGCCATACCGCGCGGCTGGCATTGCTGGCTTGTTGAGCGCTCAAATCATGTCCTCGGTTCGGTGAAAGTGTTGCCTTTGAGCCAGGCACAAACACAAATGATAATTATTATCATTTACGTTGTCAACCTGTCCAATGTAACGCCTGTGTAAAGTTCCTTGTGTAGGCTAGCGTGAGAACGCGTACAGAGCGCGGCCCGGGCGACGCGTATGCTGGGGCCGTATCATCCTTTTGTCATGGAGGCGCATCATGCCGCTGTATTCGCAAGACCAGATCAACACCATCTCCGCCAAGATCAAGGATGTGCGTTTCGGCATGTTCACCACCTTCGACGCGGAACACGTGCTCACCAGCCGTCCGCTGACCACCCAGCAGCTCGACAACGAGGGCAACCTGTGGTTCTTCGCCTCGGACGAAGCGGCCTTCATGCTCGACCTGCCGCAGCATCCAGGCGTTAATATCAGCTACTCCGACCCGGAGCGCAACCTTTACCTGTCCATCTCGGGGCGCGCCTACGTGCTCAAGGACCGCGCCAAGGCGCGCGAGCTGTGGAACGCGTCCGCGCGCAGCTGGTTCCCCGACGGCGTCGACGATCCGCACCTGACCCTGATCCGCGTGCGCATCGAGTCGGCCGAGTACTGGGACGCCGGCTCGACCAAGATGAAACAGCTGGTGCAGATCGCCCGGGCCGCCATCACCGGCCGCGCGCCGGTGGCCATGGGCCGCCATACCACGATCTGCCTCTGACCCGGGCAGTCCTCCCCGCCCGACGCCGGAACCAAGCCGGCGCTTGATGGTCTGAACCGGACAGGCGCGCGTCCGCGCCTCATGGGGAGGAACAATCATGGGCAAAACCATCGGTATCGATTTAGGCACCACCAACTCCTGCGTCGCCGTCATGGAGGGCGGCCAGGCCAAGGTGATCGAGAACGCGGAAGGCGCGCGCACCACGCCCTCGGTGGTCGCCTATCTGGACGACGAAATCCTGGTCGGTGCGAGCGCCAAGCGGCAAGCCGTCACCAATCCGAAAAACACGCTGTACGCCGTCAAGCGCCTGATCGGGCGCAAGTTCGACGAGGCCGAGGTGCAAAAGGACATCCACCTGATGCCCTACACCATCATCCGCGCCGACAACGGCGACGCCTGGATCGAGGCGCGCGGCAACAAGCTGGCGCCGCAGCAGGTCTCGGCCGAGGTGCTGCGCAAGATGAAGCAGACCGCCGAGGCCTACCTCGGCGAGAAAGTGGGCGACGCCGTCATCACGGTGCCGGCCTACTTCAACGACTCGCAGCGGCAGGCCACCAAGGACGCCGGCCGCATCGCCGGGCTCGACGTCAAGCGCATCATCAACGAGCCGACCGCCGCCGCGCTGGCCTTCGGCCTCGACAAGAGCACCCAGGGCGACCGCAAGATCGCCGTCTACGACCTCGGCGGCGGCACCTTCGACATCTCCATCATCGAAATCGCCACCGTCGAGGGAGAAAAACAGTTCGAGGTGTTGTCGACCAACGGCGACACCTTCCTCGGCGGCGAGGACTTCGACCAGCGCGTGGTCGACCACATCATCGCCGAGTTCCGGCAGATCAGCGGGGTCGACCTGGGCCGCGACCCGATCGCCCTGCAGCGCATCAAGAGCGCCGCCGAGCGCGCCAAGATCGAGCTGTCGTCGACGCAGCAGACCGACATCAACGAACCGTACGTCGCCATGGCCAACGGCTCGCCGGCCCACCTGGGCATCAAGCTCACGCGCGCCAAGCTCGAGTCGCTGGTCGAGGACCTGGTCGCCCGCACCGTCGCGCCATGCCGGACCGCGCTCAAGGACGCCGGCCTGGGCGTCGACGAGATCGACGACGTGATCCTGGTCGGCGGCATGACGCGCATGCCGCGCGTGCAGCAGGCCGTGCGCGAGCTGTTCGGCAAGGAGGCGCGCAAGGACGTCAACCCCGACGAGGCGGTGGCGGTGGGCGCGGTGATCCAGGCGTCGGTGCTGTCGGGAGAGCGCAGCGACGTGCTGCTGATGGACGTCACGCCGCTGTCGCTGGGCATCGAGACGCTGGGCGGCGTGATGACCAGGATGATCCCGAAAAACACCACCATCCCGACCCGCTTCAGCCAGGTCTACACCACCGCCGACGACAACCAGCCGGCGGTGACGGTCAAGGTCTACCAGGGAGAGCGCGACATCGTCAGTGGCAACAAGCTGCTGGGCGAATTCAACCTGGTCGGCATTCCGCCGGCGCCGCGCGGCATGCCGCAGATCGAGGTCAGCTTCGACATCGACGCCAACGGCATCCTGCACGTGGGCGCCAAGGACAAGGCCACCGGCAAGGAAAACCAGATCACCATCAAGGCCAACTCCGGCCTGACCGAGGCGGAGATCCGCAAGATGGTCCAGGACGAGGTCGCCCACGCCGAGGACGACCGCCGCGCCAAGGCGCTGGTGGAGGCGCGCAACGCCGCCGACGCGCTGCTGCACACCACGCGCAAGACCCTGCGGGAGCACGGCGACAAGCTGGCCGCGCCCGAGCGCGCGCGCATCGACGACGCCGTCGCCGCGCTCGATGCGTCGTTGAAGGGCAACGACCAGGCCGACATCGAATCGAAAGCGGCGGCGCTGTCGACGGCGGCGCAGAAGCTGGGCGAGCAGATGTATGCGGGAATGAACGGCGGCGACGCGGGAGCTGGCGCCGGGCCGGCCCCGGAAGCCGGACGGCGACAGGAACAAACGCAGGACGATGTGGTCGATGCGGACTGCAAGGAAGTGCGTAAATAACGAAACGGATAAAAGTGCCCGGCCCAAAAAAAAGACCTGCGGACGTGACGTCCGCAGGTCTTAAAACGGCCGGTCCCAGAGGAGAAGGCGCCAGCCGCACATCAATCGCCCATCAGGATTTCGAGCCCGAGCTGCCCGTGGACCCGGAGCGGCTGCCGCCACGGCTGGCCTTGCCGCCCCCTTCGTCGTCATCCTCGTCGCGCGCGCTGCCCTTGTTGCCGCCACCCGAACCGGAGCGCGAGGCGCTACTGGCGCTTTGGCTGTTGGGATCGTTTTTGTGGCTCATCGCGCCCGCGCGGCGCGCCTCTTCCGAAGTGAATTCGTGCGCCGTGCCTTTTTCATGGGCAGCGCGGCCGCCCTCGGCCGCGATCTGCCGCTGCTGCTCCGGGTCCATCGAAGCGAAGCCGCGTTTTTTGGGCTCGCTCTGTTCATTGCCCGACTTGCCGCCTTGCTTGCTGCCCCGACTGCCGCCGTGGGTACCGCTGGTATCGTTAGTAGCCATGATCGTCTCCTTGGATGAATCGCATCATCCCTGCTTGCTACACAGGTGGATACATCCTAGTGCACGACCCAGCGGCGTAATATAGGACATGCGCAGCAGAGAATGTAGGACCATTCCCTGCACAGCGTCCGCCACCGGCGTCGACACCGCCGGCGCCCCCCTACATCGGCGCGACATGCGGTTTGACAGGCACTTCGACCACGGTATCGCCGCTGGTGACGAACAGCCGCTCGCCCGGCTCGGGCAGCACCGGATGGCCGCCCGTGAAGGCCCCGAACGCCGGCAGCACCACCCGGCCCTCGCCGACCAGAAAGCACGGCAGCAGCAGCGAATCCCAGCCGGCGCGCAGGCGGTACACCGGATGCACATGGCCGGCCATCAGATAGCCAGCCACCAGCAGGTCGGGATGGTGGCAGAACGCGAACGGCGCCTGCCGCAGCGGCTCGTCGACCATGTCGATGCCCAGCCGGGCCGGCGGATCGCCGGCGTGGGCGTCGTGGTTGCCGCGCACCACCGTCAGCTTCAGCGCCGGCCGCGCCAGGCGCCAGCCGTGGATCGCCGTCATCGTCGCCTCGGCGTGCGCCGCCTTCGCGTGCAGGAAGTCGCCGAGGAACAGGATCTCGCGCACCGCGTGCCGCGCCAGCAGGCCGTCGAGCGCGCGCAGATTGGCCGACGTCGTCCCGCCCGGCACCGGCACGCCCAGCGCGCGGAACGAGGCCGCCTTGCCGAAGTGGATATCGGCGATGATCAGCATTTTTTCGCGCGGCCAGTACAGCGCCTTCTCCGGCAACAGCAGCACCTGTTCGCCCGCCAGCTCGATGGCCAGGGTTCCCGCCATGCCGGCGACGCCGGCTTCCTCCATCTGTTGTGCCTTGCTCATTGCAATCGTCATGGTCCGGCCGCCTTTTCAAGTTCGCGCACCAGCCTGGCGACGCGATCCGACAGTTTTTCGGTACTGAGCTTTTCGCGGAAGCGCTCGACCATCAGCGCGAAGCCGAACGGCGTCGCCCGCTTGGTTACATGATAACTGACTTGACGCGCTTGCAACGCCTCTAATGTGGCACGCAGGCGGTTCAATTCCAGTTCCTGCTCGAGCACCTCGCGCTGGGCCTGGGTGAGTAGCAGATTGCCAGCGTCGTGCTGGGTGAACACCGCGTAGAACAGCGACGACGACGCCTGCAACTGGCGCGCGCTTTTGGGCTGTCCGGGATAGCCCTGGAACACCAGCCCGGCGATGCGGGCGATCTCGCGGAAACGCCGCTGCGACAACTCGGTCGCGTTCAGGCTGGCCAGCACATCCTCCAGCAGATGCTCGGTGCTGAACAGGCCGACCTGGGCGCCGATGCCACCCTCGGGGCCGATCAGCGCTGCCCAGTCGATCTCCTGCGGCGCCAGCAGCTCGAAGCCGTAATCGTTGACGGCGATCGAAAACGTCGCCGGCGTCATCCGGCCGACCCGCCACGCCAGTAACGACGCCAGCCCGATGTGCACCGAGCGTCCGGCGAACGGGAACATGAACAGGTGGCGGCCCTCGCGGCTGTGCATGCTCTCGACGACGGTGGTGTGCGGCGTAGGCAGCGCCGACCAGCGCCGCTGGATCTCCAGCAGCGGCTTGATCGCCTCCATCTCCGGTCCCTCGTAACGGTCCAGCGTGGCAAGGCGCAGCTGCTCCAGCGCCGCGTGCGCCAGCTCCGACGACATCGGCATCTTGCCGCCCTGCCAGCGCGGCACCGCGCCCTTCTTGGCGCCGGTGGCGCGCCGCACGTAGGCGGTCATCTCGTGCAGGCGGACGAATTCCAGGATGCGCCCGCCGAACAGGAAATGGTCGCCCTTGCGCAGGCGCGAAATGAACGATTCCTCGACACTGCCGATGCGCCCGCCGGTGAGGAACTTGACCTGCAGCGAACTGTCGGAAACGATGGTGCCGATGCCCATGCGGTGGCGCCGTCCGAGCGCCGCGTCGGGCACGCGGTAGACGCCGTCCTCGTCCGGCAGCACGCGCCGGTATTCCGGATACACGGCCAGGGTCTGGCCGCCGCGCGCGACGAAGTCCAGCGCCCACTGCCACTCCTCCGGGCCCAGATTCCGGTACGACCAGGCGGTGCGCACCTCCGCATACAGTTCCTCGGAGCGGAACCCGCCGCCCAGCGCCATCGTCACCAGGTGCTGCACCAGCACGTCGAGCGGCTTGTCGGGCACCGGGCGCGCCTCGATGTCGCGCGCCGCCACCGCCTGCCGCGCGCCTGCCGCCTCCAGCAGCTCCATGCTTTGGGTCGGCACCAGCGTCAGGCGCGAGACACGGCCCGGCGCGTGGCCGCTGCGCCCGGCCCGCTGCAGCAGCCGCGCGATGCCCTTGGCGCTGCCGATCTGCAGCACGCGTTCGACCGGCAGGAAGTCCACGCCCAGGTCCAGGCTGGAGGTGCACACGACCGCCTTCAACCGGCCTTGTTTCAGCCCCTGCTCGACCCAGTCGCGCACCTCCTTGTCGAGCGAGCCGTGGTGCAGCGCGATCAGCCCGGCCCAGTCGGGGCGCGCTTCCAGCATGTGCTGATACCACAGCTCCGCCTGCGAACGCGTGTTGGTGAACACCAAGGTGGTCGCGTGCTTGTCGATTTCCGCGATCACCGGTCCCAGCATCTGGATGCCCAGGTGGCCGCCCCACGGAAAGCGCGACGGGTTGGCCGGAATCAGGGTGTCGACCTGGATCTCCTTGGCCACGTGGCCTTCGACGGTGACGCCGTCCGGCATCAAGGCCTGCCTGGCCTGCTCCAGGTTGCCGAGCGTGGCCGACAGCCCCCACACCAGCAGCGCCGGATTCCACATGCGCAGGCGCGCCAGCGCCAGCTGCGTCTGCACGCCGCGCTTGTTGCCCATCAGCTCGTGCCATTCGTCGATGATGATCATATCGAGCTGGGCGAACTGGGTGGCCGCCTCCGCCTTGCTCAGCAGCAGGGTCAGGCTTTCGGGCGTGGTGATCAGCGTGTCGGGCAGCTTCTTGTTTTGCCGCGCGCGTTGCGCCGAGCTGGTGTCGCCGGTGCGCGCCTCGACTTGCCACGCGGGCGCGAGCGCCTCGGCCGACTCCTGCAAGGCGCGCAGGGTGTCGGCGGCCAGCGCCCGCATCGGCGTGATCCACAACACCTTGAGTCCCGCCTTGGCGCGACCCGGCTTTTCGATGGCCGCCCGCTGCAGCGCGGCGAACCACACCGCGTAGGTCTTGCCGGCGCCGGTGCTGGCGTGCAGCAGCCCCGAGCGGCCGGCCGCCGCGGCAGCCCATACCTCGCGCTGGAACGGGAAGACGCTCCAGCCGCGCGCGGCGAACCAGGCCTCGGCCGGGGTGGTTGGAATGGCCGGCGACGCGGCGGCTTTCAGCTTCGCTTGCGCGGGGCCGCCCCGGGCGCTCATGATGTCGCCAGCAGGCTTTTCAGCGTATCGAGCGTGTCGGCCTCGTCGATCGATTTGTCGTCGCGCTGGCGCAGGATGCGGGGGAAGCGCACCGCGATGCCGGACTTGTGGCGCGGCGAGCTGGCGATGCCCTCGAAGCCGATCTCGAACACCATGCTGGGCGTGACACTGCGCACCGGCCCGAATTTCTCCACCGTGGTCTTGCGGATGGCCTGGTCGACCTTGGCGATCTCGGCGTCGGTCAGGCCCGAGTAGGCCTTGGCGAACGGCACCAGCTTGCGCTCGCCGCCGTCGCCGTCCTGTTCCCACACGGCGAAGGTGTAGTCGGTGTACAGCGACGCCCGCCGTCCATGGCCGCTCTGCGCGTAGATCAGCACCGCATCGACGCTGTACGGATCGATCTTCCACTTCCACCAGGTGCCGACGTTCTTGGTGCGCCCGACGCCGTACTTGGCGTCGACCGCCTTGAGCATCATGCCCTCGACGCCGCGCTCGCGCGACTCCTCGCGGATTTGCGCCAGGTGCTCCCAGCTGTCGGCGGCGATCAGCGGCGACAGGCGCAGCTGCGGCGCCGCCTGCTGCGCACGCAGCATGCTCACCAATTGTTCGAGCATGCGCCGCCGCTCCGACTGCGGCAGCTCGCGCAGGTCGCGTCCGTCCATCTCCAACAGGTCGTAGGCCACCAGCACGGCCGGCAGTTCGCCCAGCAGGCGCGCCGACACCTGCTTGCGGCCCATGCGCTTTTGCAGGTCGGCGAACGGCGCCGGCGCGTTGCCGCCATGCCAGATCAAAATCTCGCCGTCGATCACCACGCCATCCGGCAGACGCAGCGCGGCCAGCTCCGGGAAGCGCTCGGTGATCAAATCCTCGCCGCGCGACCACAGCCAGTTCTGGCCATCGCGGCTGACCAGTTGCGCGCGCATGCCGTCGTATTTCCATTCGACCTGCCAGTCCGACAGCGCGCCCAGCGAGGCCGGTTCGCGGTCCAGCAGCGCGTGCGCCAGGAAGAAGGGATACGGCTGGCCGCCGCGCTGCGCGTGCTCCTCCGGCGTGTGGGCGGCGATCAGTTGCAGGAAGCCGGCCGGCGTCGGGCTGACGCTGCCGTCGGTCCAGCCCATCAGGCGCTGCGCCACCAGCTTGCTGTCGAGGTTGGCGATGGCGCTGAGCGCGCGCGTCACCAACAGCCGCGACACGCCGACGCGGAAGCCGCCACCGATCAGCTTGGTCAGCAGGAAGCGTTCGCGCGTGTCGAGCTGGTCCCAGTACAGCAGCAGCGCCGAACGCACGGCCTCCGGCGCGGCGCCGCGCAGGGGCGCGATGCCCAGCTCGATCCAGTCGGCCAGGCCGATGTCGCTCGGCTGGCTGGGCGGCGGCAGGATATGGGCGATGGTCTCGGCCAGGTCGCCGACCGCGTGGTAGCACTCGTCGAACAGCCAGTCGTCCAGCCCCGAGTATTCGATGGCGAACTGGCGCAGCAGCTTGGTCGGCACCGCCTGGCGCGGCTTGCCGCCGGCCAGGAAGTACACGGCCCAGGCGGCATCCTGCGGCGCCGCGCTGCTGAAGTAGGCTTGCAGCGCCGCCAGCTTGCGGCTGGTGGACGTGGTCTCGTCGAGTTCCGCGTAAAGACGGGCGAAATCACGCATCGGCGACTCCTTCCGTCTCGGTGGAGTGCGCGTTCGCGGCGGCCGCTGTGGCCGCCGGGTCCGCCGCGACGCCGGCGGCCGCAACTTCGTCGGCCTCGTCGTCGCCGTATTCGGTGTCGAAGCCGCTGGCCTGCAGGCCCTGCTGCTGCAACCAGCGCACCAGCACCGGGATCGAACCGTGGGTGACGATCACGCGCTCGGCGCCGGTGGCCGAGATCGCCTGCATCAATCCCGGCCAATCGGCGTGGTCGGACAGCACGAAGCCGCGATCGACGCCGCGCCGGCGGCGCGCGCCGCGCAGCTGCATCCAGCCGCTGGCGAACGCGTCGCTGAAGTCGCCGAAGCGCTTGATCCATGGCGAACCGGCGGCCGACGGCGGCGCGATGACCATGGCACGGCCGATGGCCTGCTTGTCGACCTCGCCCACCATGACGGTCGGCGGCAGCCACACGCCGTCGTCGCGGTAGACCTGGTTCAAGGTCTGCACGGCGCCGTGGCAGATGATGGGCCCGACCTCAGGGTCCAGCCCGCTCAGGATGCGCTGCGCCTTGCCGAAGCTGTAGCACTGCATGACGCTGGCGCGGCCCTGCTCGGCGTTGGACCGCCACCAGTCGTTGATGTCGTCGTACACTTCCTGCTGCGGCTGCCATTGGTAGATCGGCAGGCCGAAGGTCGATTCGGTGATGAAGGTATCGCAGCGCACCGGCTCGAACGGCGTGCAGGTGCTGTCCGCCTCGACCTTGTAGTCGCCGGACGCCACCCACACCTGTCCCTGGTACTCCATCCGCACCTGTGCCGAACCGAGCACGTGACCGGCCGGGTGCAGCGAGATCGTCACGCCGTTGTGCACCACCCGCTCGCCGTAGGCCAGCCCCTCGATATTGATCGGACCCAGGCGCGACTTGACCACGTTCACACCGGTCTCGGCCGTCAGATAGTGCCGATGGCCGCCCCGGGCGTGATCGCCGTGGGCGTGCGTGATCACGGCCCGTTCCACCGGCCGCCAGGGGTCGATGTAGAACTGGCCGGGCACGCAGTACAGGCCTTCCTTGCGGACGACCACCAGATCGGATGCGGCGGATGCTGCGGAGACGGGTGCGGACATGGGCAGCTTTCAAAAGACGATGACCGATTCTGTCGCCGTCATATGCCTCCGTCTGTCAGGCAGCGCACCTTCATCAGGGATCGATGAACTCCGCCATGAAGCTGATGTTGTCGTCCTCCTGGCCGCTGAGGACGACATGTTCGTCGCCTATCATCAGCATGGCGGCGAGGTCGAGGCCTCTTACAGTTGGGCTTGGCTGTGCAGGCCCGCCCTCGCTGCCGGTGTGTTGTTGCTGCTGTTCTTGCTTGTCATTATTTTTTGGCTTGCCCTGACGCTGTGAGTCGGCGTTCTTTTTTCTGGTCGACATAGATTTTCCGTTTGGATTGGTAAAAGACGCGTCCGTGGAAGTCGTGACGCACTGCGACAAGGGTAGCCTGCATGGCGGGCGCACGCCATCGGAGACTGCCTACATTTGTCGTAGGAGGGACGTGGCCCCCGTCAGGCGTTCACGCCCTTCATGCCGGAACCCTTGCCGCTGCGCGTCCGGCCGGCTTGGGCTACCATAGCGGCCAGGACGAAGCCCACCCGCGCTTCGCGGCCCCTCAATCGACACAATTGATTACCAAAATATCATGACTTTTACCCTCAGCGACACCGCCTATAGCACCGACACCCCGGAAGCCAAGCTCGCCATGTTCGACGACCTGCGCTCACAACTGACGGGCCTGGTACACGGCGAGAGCGACTTGATCGCCAACACCGCCAACTTCAGCTCGCTGGTGTTCAACAGCATGCCGGGCTTGAACTGGGCCGGGTTCTACTTCCTCAAGGGCGACGAGCTGGTGCTCGGACCGTTCCAGGGCAAGCCCGCCTGCATCCGTATCAAGAAGGGGCGCGGGGTGTGCGGCACCACGGTGGTGGAGGGTAAATCGATCGTCGTGCCGGACGTGCATGCGTTCCCGGGCCATATCGCCTGCGACGTCAACTCGCGTTCGGAGCTGGTGGTGCCGGTGCGCGGCGCCAACGGCGAGATCGTCGGCGTGTTCGATCTGGACAGTCCGCTGCCGAACCGCTTCGACCAGACCGATGCCGACGGGATCGAGGCGCTGGTGAAGGTGCTGGAGGCGACGCTGGTGGATGCATAATCCGGCGTCATGGGCGCTGTAACAACCTCGGAAACACGTAGGGCGGATTAGCGCAGCGTAATCCGCCATGGTTGAGTCGCCGGCGGCCCATGCATTGGTGGATTACGGCGTTCCGCCTAATCCCCCCTACGTGTCTCCGTGGCGACTCACGCGCAACTGGCCGGCGCGGGCCAGCAATAGCGTCCGCTCGCGCTCGTTCTGCGTCAATTGCGCGGCGCGCTCCAGCTCCGCCCTGGCCTCGTCGTTGCGCCCCAGCTTGGCCAGGAAATCCCCGCGCACACTCGGCAACAGGTGGTAATTCTTCAGCGCCGCCACATCGAGCAAGCCGTCCACCACCTCCAGCCCCGCCTCCGGCCCGAACGCCATCGACACCGCCACCGCCCGGTTGAGTTCGACCACCGGCGACGGCGCCAGCTGCGACAACGCGTCGTACAGTGCGGCGATCCGCCCCCAGTCGGTCTCCGACGCCAGCCGCGCCCGCGCATGGCAGGCGGCGATCGCGGCCTGCACGCCATACGGCCCCAGCCCGCGCCCCGTGCGCTCCGCACGCGCCAGCGCCGACAAGCCTCGCCGTATCAACAACTGATCCCAGCGCGACCTGTCCTGCTCCAGCAGCAGTATCGGCTCGCCACCCGGGCCCAACCGTGCGCGGGCGCGCGACGACTGGATCTCCATCAGCGCGACCAGCCCGTGCACCTCCGGCTCCTGTGGCGCCAGCTCGGCCAGGATGCGTCCCAGCCGCAGCGCCTCCTCGCACAACGCCGGCCGCATCCAGTCGGCGCCGGCGCTGGCCGAATAGCCCTCGTTATAGATCAGATAGACCACCTGCAGCACCGACGCCAGCCGCTCGACCAGCTCGTGCGCGCGCGGTGCCTCGAACGGCACCTTCGCCTCGGCCAGCGTGCGCTTGGCGCGCACGATGCGCTGCGCCACCGTCGATTCCGGCACCAGGAAGGCGCGGGCGATCTCCTCGGTGCTCAGCCCGCCCAGCAGCCGCAACGTCAGCGCCACCCGGCCATCGGTCGGCAGCACCGGATGGCAGGCCACGAACACCAGCCGCAGCAGATCGTCGCCGATGTCGTTTTCCAGCGCGTCGGCCACCGCCGCCTCCAGGTCCGGCGCGGCATCCTGCAACATGCCCTCGATTTCGTAGCTGAGCGCCGCCTCCTTTTCCTGGTGCAGCTGGCGCCGCCGCAGCACGTCCAGCGCGCGGTTCCTGGCGACGGTGGTCAGCCAGGCGGCCGGCTGCTCGGGCACGCCGGTTTCGGGCCAGCGCTCCAGCGCCTGCACCAGCGCGTCCTGCGCCAGCTCCTCGGCCTGGCCGACATCGCGCAGCATGCGCGCCAGCACGGCGATGATCTTGGCGGATTCCATCCGCCACACCGCCTCGACGATCCGGGCGACGTCAGAGGCCACGGTTCTTCTTGCCGAAGGCGCCGCGCAGGCCGGCCTCCAGCAGTTCGGCGCGCAGGCGCTCCTCGGCCGCGCGCATCTCGGGGGTGAATTCCCGGTGCTCGATGCGTTCGCACGCCTCGCGTATCTCCAGGGTCAGGTCGCCCCGGTGCGGATACGGATAGGCCTTGGCCCAGGCGATGGCCTCCTCGCGCGTGGCGGCCTGCACCATCCAGTAGCCGGCGATCAGCTCCTTCACCTCGGTGAACGGGCCGTCGACCACCGTGGTCTTCGAATTGGCGAAATGCACGCGCGCGCCGGTGGCCGTGCCGCGCAGGCCGGCGCCGGCCAGCAGCACGCGTTCGCGCACGGCCGCCTCGTTGGTCTCGTTCATGCGGTCGATGACCTCCGGCGGCGGCATCAGGTCGGCCTCCGCCTCGACGTCCGAGCGCAGCAACACCACATAGCGCTTGAGCGCGACGTCGCGTTGCGGCATGTTGCCCAGCACCGTGCCGCGCTCGTCGATGCTGTGGCAACCGCCGGCGCAGCCGGGATCGCGGATTTCATAGACCGCGCCGCTGTCGAACAGGGGCCACCAGCGCACCTGCTCGATGACGTCCTCGCGCGAGGCCGCCTCGACCAAGGTGAAGCCGGCCACCAGCTCCTTCGGCGAAAACGGGCCGACGCTTTGCAACCATTCGCCGTCGCGGCGCGTCAAGCGCACCGCCTCGGTGCTGGGACGCAGGAAAACGCCCGGCTCCAAAGCGGGGGGCTGCTCGCCCCGCTCGGTGCTCTGGTTGGCGCGGCGCAGTACCATGAATTCCATTCCTTGCTCCTGAAAAAGATTTAACGCGGATGTTTAGCACTAAGGTAGCAGCTTCACAAGCGTGCGCGCAAGGACTCTTCCCGCGCCACGATCTCGGGCGTGGCGGCGTCGCCGAAATCCTCCAGCTCGAACACCTGGCGGATCTCGATCTCGGACGGACCGTCGGACGGATTCGGACAGCGCTTCATCCATTCGATGGCCTCCTCCTTCGACTTCACCTGGATCAGCCAGAAGCCGGCGACCAGCTGCCGGATCTCGGGGAACGGGCCGTCGATCACGGTGCGCTGGCTGCCCTCGTAGCGGATGCGCGCGCCCTTGGCGCTGGGCTGCAGCCCTTCGCCGGCCAGCAGCACGCCGGCGTTGACCAGTTCCTCGTTGAACTTGCCCATGGCCGTCAGCAACTCGGTGCCCGGCATCTTGCCCGCCTCCGAGTCCTCGGTGGCTTTGACGATGATCATGAATCTCATGATTGCGGCCCGCATTCGGGGTTCATCGATTGCATCGCCTGGTTCATCTCTTCGGGCGTCATGTCCTTGACATGGGTGGCGATCGACCAGTTGTGGCCGAACGGATCGACGACCTGGCCGTAGCGGTCGCCCCAGAACTGGTTCTCCAGCGGCATGCGCACGGTGGCGCCGGCGGCGACCGCCTGCGCGAACACCCGGTCCACGTCCGGCACGTAGACGTGCATGGTCACGGGACTGCCGTTGAGTTTTTTGGGGCCGACGCTGCCATAGTCGGGAAACTCGTCGACCAGCATCACGGTCGAGTCGCCGATGCGCACGCTGGCGTGCATGATCTTGCCGTCCGGCGTCTGCATGCGGGCAGTTTCGACCGCGTCGAAGGATTTTTTATAAAATTCGATGGCGTCGGCCGCGCCGTCGCACACCAGGTGCGGGGTGACCGTGTGCATGTCGCGGGGGACGGGTTCTACTGGTGCAGTCATGGTGATCTCCTAAGTGTGGTTGAACCGAGTGAGACATCCCACTCTACCTCCACGACGAAGCAGCACAAACCAAATCGACAGATTTTCTTAAATATTTTGAGTTTTTTCAAACGACAGGTAAAAAACCGTGCGCGCGCCCGGGATGCTGTCCACGCGGATTTTACCGCCGTGCAATTCCATGATGGCGCGCACGATCGATAGGCCCAGTCCCGCCGAGTGCGCGTGGTCCGAGCGGGCCGGGTCGGCCCGGTAGTAACGGTCGAAGATGTGCGGCAAGTGTTCGGCGGCGATGCCGGGGCCGGTGTTGCTGACGGCCAATTCCACGCCGTCGGCCGTTGCGCGCGCCGACAAGGCCACCTCGCCGCCGGCCGGCGTGTGGCGGATCGCGTTCGACACCAGGTTGCCCACCGCGCGCTGCAACAGCACCGGGTCGACCTCGGCCCGCAGCGGCGGCGACTCGACCGTCAGCCGCACGCCGACATCGTCGGCCAGGATTTCGAAATAATCATGGATGCGTTGCAGCTCGGCGCGCAGGTCGACCGCTTCGCGCCGCAGGCCCAACTGCGCGTTGTCGACCCGCGCAAGGAACAGCGTGTTTTCGATCATGCGCGCCAGCCGCTCGTACTCCTCGGAGTTGGAGGCCAGCAGCGCCTGGTACTCCTGCACCGTGCGCGGGCGCGACAGCGCCACCTGGGTCTCCATCATCAAGGTGTTGACCGGCGTGCGCAGGTCGTGCGCGAGGTCGGCGGCAAAGCCGGACAGGCGCTGCACGCCATCCTCCAGCCGGTCGAGCATGGCGTTGAAGGCCTGGCCCATCTCGCGCAACTCGACCGGCGCGTCCTCGACCGACAGGCGGGTGTTGAGGCGGCTGGTGTTGATGTCGTTGGCCTTGCCGATGACCGAGCGCAGCCGCCGCATGCTGTGGCGCACGATGGCGTAGCCGAGCAAGGCGGCCAGCGTCGCGCCCACGCACAGGGCGACGAACAGGTCGACCGCGTAATTACGCATGAGGCGCAGCCGGTCCGAGCGCTCGCGCGCCAAGGTGATCTGCACCGGCTGGCCGTCCGCGCCCACCAGCCCGACCGCGCTGACCATGCGGCCGGTGCCCATGGCCGGCGTCCAGTCGTGCACGTCGGCCAGGGTCAGCGCCCGCTGTGGCGGCACGCGCTCGACCTGCGGCAGCGGCCGCGAAGTCAGCGAGGTGCGCAGCAAGGGCGCGCCGTCCGGACCTTTGACGCTGAGCATGAAATCATCGTGCCCGAACAGCGCATCGGTCAGCGGCCGGGGATTTTCCACGATCGCCCGCGGCGACGGCAGCTCGGCCAGGATGCGGCGTATCTGCGCCACCTTGGCGATCAACTCGATATCGTCGCGCCGGGCCATCTGGCTGGCCAACGTCTGGTACAGGTAGGCGCCGACCGCCAGGAAGGTCGCCACCGCCACCGCCGACAGCAGCAGAGCCACCCGCAAGGTCAGGGACAGCGGACGCGGCCTGCGCGCTTTCGGCGCGGGCGCGGCGCGCGCCGCCCGCG
This sequence comes from Burkholderia sp. LMU1-1-1.1, assembly GCF_040675865.1. NCBI lineage: Bacteria > Pseudomonadati > Pseudomonadota > Betaproteobacteria > Burkholderiales > Burkholderiaceae > Burkholderia > Burkholderia sp. LMU1-1-1.1. Next base: position 29,100 of record NZ_JBEGHG010000007.1, read on the forward strand.
CCACCGTCACGCGCGCTCCTCGACCAGATAGCCGATGCCACGCACCGTCTGGATCAGCTTGAGCGGATACGGGTCGTCGATCTTGGCGCGCAGCCGGCGGATCGCGACATCGACGACGTTGGTGTCGGAATCGAAGTTCATGTCCCACACCATCGACGCGATCTGCGTGCGCGACAGCACCTCGCCCTGGCGCTTGGCCAGCAGGTGCAGCAGCGCGAACTCCTTGGCCGTCAGCTCGATGCGCTGGGCCTGGCGCGTGACGCGGCGGCGCAGCACGTCGATCTCCAGGTCGGCCACGCGCACCACGTCGGCCTCGCGCACCGGCCCGCGCCGCATCAGGGTCTTGATGCGGGCCAGCAGCTCGGCGAAGGCGAACGGCTTGACCAGATAGTCGTCGGCGCCCAGCTCCAGCCCCTTGACCCGGTCGGCCACGTCGTCGCGCGCGGTCAGGAACAGCACCGGCGTGTGCTTGCGCTCGCGCAGCTTGCCCAGCACCGCCCAGCCGTCCATTTGCGGCAGCATCACGTCCAGCACGATCAGGTCGTAGTCGTGTTCCAGCGCCAGCGCCAGGCCGTCGACGCCGTTGCGCGCCAGGTCCGCCACGTAGCCCGATTCGCGCAAGCCCTTGACCAGGTAATCGCCCGCCTTGGGCTCGTCTTCCACCACCAGTATTTTCATGACGCCCATTGTCCGATGTTCGAAGGCGGATTTGGATTACAAATCCGTCATTTACAGCACTTAACAAGGATACATCATGCGGGACCGCTCACAACACCGCCGGCGCCGCCAGCGGCGCCTCGCGCATGGCGTCGGCGATCGTTTGCAGTGCGTGGCGCAGCTGCTCCTGGCTGGCGAGGCCGCCGATGCACACGCGCACCGCCTGCGGCGGCTGACCGCCGCCATCGACCGCGAAGGCGTCGCTGGGCACCACGCCGATGCCGGTGGCGCGCAGGTGGGCGGTGAACGCCAGCCGGTCCCACTGCGGCGGCAGGCGTATCCACAAATGGAACGCCTCCGGCTGCGAGGCGTAGCTGCCGGCCGGCAGGATGCGCGCGGCCAGCCGCTGGCGCGCCATCGACTCCTTGCGAATCGCATTCAATGCCAGGTCGGCGGTGCCGTCGCGCACCCAGCGCGTCGCCAGCGCGGCCGTGAACGGCGACGCCATCACCGCCGTCGCCCGCAGCGCCGCCGCCAGCCGCGCGGTGTCCGCCACGTCGGGTGCGACAACGTAGGCCAGCCGCAGGCCGGCGCCGATGCACTTGGCCAGTCCGGCCACGTAAAAGGTGATGTCGGCGCCGATGGCGGCGATCGGCGCGGCGCCGTCGCGCGGCAGGAAACCGTAGGCGTCGTCCTCGATGAGCGGCACCTTGTAGTGGCGCGCCACCTGCACGATGGCTTGGCGCCGCTGCGGCGACATCGTCAACGTGGTCGGGTTGAGCAAGGTCGGATTGCAGTACAACGCCTGCGGCGCGTACTGCGCGCAGGCGGCGGCGAAGGCCAGCGCGTCGATGCCCTCGCCGTCCATCGGCAAGCCGACCAAGCGCAGGTTGAGCAGGCCGGCCAGCGCGCGCAGGCCGGGATAGGTCAGCGCCTCGCAGCACACCACCGAGCCGGGCGGCGCGACGGTGCTGAGGATGGCCAGCAGCGCCGCCTGCGCGCCCGGCGCCACCAGCAGCCGCTCGGGTTCCACCGACAGGCCGCGCCGCCGCAGCCACAAGGCGCCGGCTTCGCGGTCCGACGCCGAGCCGCCGAAGTCCTGGTAGCGCAACAGCGCCTGCATGGCGGCCGGCGATTCGCCCAGCGACGCCACGCCGGCGCGCATCAGCGCCGACAACTCCGGCGTGAGCGCCTCCGGCGGCATGTTCATCGACAAGTCGACGTTGGGCCGCCCCGCCACCGCCCGCGGGATCGCCATCGCCCGGCGGCCGCAGACGAAGGTGCCGCGCCCCACCGTCGAATCGACCAGGCCGCGCTTGTGCGCCTCGCCGTAAGCGCGTGCCACGGTGGTGAAGTCGATGCCCAAGGCGTCGGCAAGTTGGCGCTGCGGCGGCAAGCGCTGCTCGGGCGCGAGCCGGCCGGTGGCGATGTCGGCGGCGATGGCGTCGGCGATCACCTTGTATACCGGTCCCTGGCCTTTTTTCAGTTTCGGCAGCCACGCGGCGGCGGATTTGGGCATCGCGGTTTCTCCATTCAATTCAAACTTGACGGGCCGATTGCATGCATTATCCGTGCCGGCCGAAACCGACCGGAAAGCGGGGAAAGCGCGGTGCCGGCGCACCATCGGCGCGCACCGCGCCCCATCGCGGCGCAGGTCCGTTCTGGATCTTTCCCCGTAGATACAGGCGATTGACTGCACGACTTGAATGGAGCGGCGGCCGCGGCCTGAAAACCGGCGCGCCGTCCGCAGAATGGCGCCCAGGCCGAAAACCCGGATTGACTGGATTTCCATCCCTGCAAACAGCCCCTCAATGCGGCCGCCCTGGCACGCCGGATGCATTCAAAGGGGCTATCGCGGCGCAGTCAATCCGAACGCCCGGTGCTCCCTACAACTCCATTGAAGGAACCAACGCCATGCCAGCCATCGACCACAAAGCCCACGTCAAGGGCGACTATTTTGTTGACTACGAAGAGAAGGTATTCGAGGACGTCAAAGCCCGTCCGGGCGAAAAGGCGCTGGTCACCTTCCACACCGTCGCCTTCGAGGGTTCGATCGGTTTCGTCAACCTGCTGCAGGCCACCCGCCTGCAGCGCAAAGGCTACGAGACCACGGTGCTGCTGTACGGCCCGGGCGTGACACTGGGATTGCAGCGCGGCTTTCCCACGCTGGGCGACGAGGCCTTCCCCGGCCACCTGAACCAGAACAACCAGCTGGTCAAGTTCATGGCCGAAGGCGGCAAGGTCTACGCCTGCCGCTTCGCGCTGCAGGCGCTGTACGGCCACGGCGAGCCGTCGCTGATCGAAGGCATCCGCGCTATCGCCCCGCAGGACGTGCTGGACCTGAAGCTGCTGCACCTGCGCGACAACGCGGTGATCATCGACACCTGGACGCTGTAAGCGGAAAGGAGGCGGACCTATGACAACGACCAGGAAGACGGTGCGGGCGGCGGCGGTGCAGATCGCGCCGGACCTGACCAGCGCCGGCGGCACGCTGGCGCGCGTGCTCGAAGCGATCGCCGAAGCGGCGGCCAACGGCGCCGAGATGGTGGTCTTTCCCGAGACCTTCGTGCCCTACTACCCCTACTTTTCGTTCGTGCGTCCGCCTTTCGCCGCCGGCGCCGAACATCTGCTGCTGTACGAGCGCGCGGTGGCGGTGCCGGGGCCCGTCACCGACGCCGTCGCCGCCGCCGCGCGCGGCCACGGCGTGGTGGTGGTGCTGGGCGTGAACGAGCGCGATCACGGCAGCCTGTATAACACCCAGCTGGTGTTCGACGCCGACGGCGCGCTGGTGCTCAAGCGGCGCAAGATCACGCCGACCTACCACGAGCGCATGATCTGGGGCCAGGGCGACGCCAGCGGCCTCAAAGTGGTGGAGACGGCCGTCGGCCGGGTCGGCGCGCTGGCCTGCTGGGAGCACTACAACCCGCTGGCGCGCTACGCGCTGATGGCGCAGCACGAGCAAATCCACTGCGCGCAGTTCCCCGGCTCGATGGTGGGACAGGTGTTCGCCGACCAGATGGAGGTGACGATCCGCCACCACGCGCTCGAATCGGGCTGCTTCGTCATCAACGCCACCGGCTGGCTGACCGAGGAGCAGATCGCCACCATCACCACCGACCCGGCGCAGCAGAAGGCGCTGCGCGGCGGCTGCTGCACCACCATCGTCTCGCCCGAGGGCGTGCTGCTGGCCGAACCGCTGCGCAGCGGCGAAGGCATCGTCATCGCGGACCTCGACATGGCGCTGATCACCAAGCGCAAACGGATGATGGATTCGGTCGGCCACTACGCCCGGCCCGAGCTGCTTAACCTGGTGATCGACGACCGCGCCAAGCCCGCGCTGCGTTCTGCGCACCCGCTCCCCGGCGACGGCGAGCCCGTGGAGCAGGCGGCATGAGCGCCATCACCTCCCCCGACCAGCGGCTGATCACCGAGCTGCAATCGCTGGGCATGCGCCTGAGCGATCCGGGCGACGGCGCCCCCAGCCGGCGCGGCGGCGCCGGCCCGTCGGACCACAAGGCGGTCACCGTCGACGGCCTGACGGTGATGGTCCCGGTGCACACCGGCGGCGCCTTCCACTCGCCCTACCTGGCCGCGCCGGCGGGCCCGGACGGGCGCAGCGCCATCCTGCGCGACGGCCGCGCCGTGGGCATGATCTCGTTCCCGCGCCAGCCGCGCTTCTACAAGATGCAAACGCTCGACGGCGTACCGTACCGGCAGATCGCCACCCTGCACGGCAAGGACGTGCTGGCGACCACGGTGCTGCAAAGCTGCATCCGCTACGGGAGCCGGCGCAAGTCGTGCCAGTTCTGCGCCATCGGCCAGTCGCTGGCGGCCGGCCGCACCATCCTGCGCAAGACGCCGGAACAACTGGCCGAGGTGGCGCGGGCGGCGGTGCTGCTCGACGGCGTGCGCCACATGGTCATGACCACCGGCACGCCCAACGCCACCGACCGTGGCGCCGCCATCCTGTGCGAGAGCGCCTTCGCCGTCAAGTCGGCGGTGGCGCTGCCGCTCCAGGGCCAGTGCGAGCCGCCCGACGACAACGCCTGGTTCGCCCGCATGCGCGACGCCGGCATCGACACGCTCGGCATGCACCTGGAGGCGGTCACGCCCGAAGTGCGCGCGCGCATCATGCCGGGCAAGGCCGGCGTGCCGCTGGAGCGCTACTTCGACGCCTTCGCGCGCGCGGTCGAGGTGTTCGGCCACGGCCAGGTCAGTACCTACATCCTGGCCGGCCTGGGCGACACGCCCGAGGCCATCCTGCGCTGCTGCGAACAGCTGATCGCCATCGGCGTCTATCCGTTCGTGGTGCCTTTCGTGCCGATCGCCGGCACGCCGCTGGAAGACCATCCGGCGCCGTCGCCCGACTTCATGCGCGCGCTGCTCGCGCCGCTGGGAGAAATGCTCGGCGCCGGCGGCCTGCGTTCTTCCGACATCAAGGCCGGCTGCGGGCGTTGCGGCGCCTGCTCCTCGTTGTCCACCTTTGAAAGGAATCCGTCATGAACACCGCCTTGCTGGTCCGCCCTGCCCCAACCGCTCCGGCCGGGCCGACCGTGCGCATCAAACTCGCCACCAGCGACGCCGAGCGGCAAGCCGCCCTGCGCCTGCGCCACACCGTCTTCTGCGGGGAACAAGGCCTGTTCGACGGCGACGACATCGACGACATCGACGCCACGGCGCTGACGCTGGTGGCGATCGCCGGCGCCGGCGAAGTGGCCGGCACGGTGCGCATCCATCATGCCGCCGGCGGCGTGTGGTGGGGCTCGCGCCTGGCCGTGGCGCGCCCGGCGCGGCGCCAGGCCGCCGTCGGCAGCGGCTTGATACGGCTGGCCGTCGGCAGCGCGCGCGCCCTGGGCTGCACCACCTTTCTGGCCCACGTGCAGGAGCAAAATGTGGCGATGTTCGAACAGCTGCACTGGCGCAGCCTCGGGCCGCTGGAGCTGCATGGCCGCGTCCACCACCTGATGCGGGCCGACCTGGGCTTCTACCCGCCGATCGCCGACGGCGCCAGCGGCTTCCTGTGCGCCCGGGGCGCGCCATGAGCGCGGCCGAGATCGAACTGGCGCACATCGTGCGCACGCTGCGCGCCTCCTCCGGCATCGCCCACAAGGGCGATATCGCGCAGGTGGTGCGCGCGCTGGCGACGCCCGGGGACGGCGCGGCGCGCGGCGGCGCCTGGGCCGCGCCGGTCGGCGACGACTGCGCCGCCATCCCGTGCGACGGCGGCGGCTATCTGCTGCTGGCGATCGAAGGCTTCGTCAACGAGTTCGTCGCCCGCGAGCCGTGGTTCGCCGGCTACTGCGGCGTGATGGTCAACGTCAGCGACATCTACGCCATGGGCGGACGGCCGCTGGCCGTCGTCGACGCGCTGTGGAGCCGCGACGGCGACGCCGCGCTGCCGCTATTGCAAGGCATGGCGGCGGCCGCCGAAACCTACCGGGTCCCCATCGTCGGCGGCCACAGCAACCGGCGCAGCGACCGCGAACAGCTGTCGGTGGCGATCACCGGGCGCGCCAACCGGCTGCTCACCAGCTTTGACGCCCTGCCCGGGCAAAACCTGGTGGTGGCGTTCGACTTCCGGGGCGCCTACCACGAGCCCTACGACTACTGGAACGCCAGCGTCGGCGCGCCGCCGGAACGCCTGCGCGCCGACCTCGAACTGCTGCCGGCGATCGCCGAGGACGGCCTGTGCGCGGCGGCCAAGGACATCAGCATGGCCGGCGTGGCCGGCACCGCGCTGATGCTGCTCGAATGCTCCGGCATCGGCGCCACCATCGACCTGGCCGCGCTTCCCCGTCCGGACGGCGTGCCGCTGGCGCGCTGGCTGGCGACCTTCCCCAGCTACGGCTTCATCCTCAGCGTCGACGACGCCCATGTCGACGCGGTGGCGGCGCGTTTCCGCAGCCGCGAACTGGCCTGCGCCGTCATCGGCCGCACCGACGCCGGCCGCAAGCTGCAACTGACGTTGGGCGGCCAGGCCCGCGCCACGCTGTGGGACTTCAACCAACAGGCGCTGATCGGCTGCGCCCCCGCCAAGGAGACAGACCATGCCTGAAGTGCGCTTCACCGTGCGCTGGCCCGACGACAGCGTCAGCCAGTGCTATTCCCCGTCGACGGTCGTCCATGAGTATCTGCGCGCCGGCGAACGCTACCCGCTGGCCGATTTCATGGCGCGCAGCCGCACCGCGCTGACCCTGGCCAGCGAGCGGGTGCGCCTGAAATACGGCTACGCCTGCTCCTCGGCCATGGACCAGCTGGCGCGGCTCGAGGCCAGCGCCGGCCGCTTCGAGGCCGATCCCGGCGCCGCCGTCACCGTCGAGACGCTGCCGCGCTGAGCGCGCCCGCGATCCAACCATCCCCTTCATCCACGCGAGTATCCATCATGTCCAGCCACACCACCCATCCCTACCACGAGGTCCTGATCATCGGCGGCGGCCAGGCCGGCCTGTCGCTCAGCTACCTGCTCAAGCAGCGCGGCGTGCCGCACCTGATCCTGGAAAAGCACCGGCTCGGCCACGCCTGGCGCAGCGAGCGCTGGGACAGCTTTTGCCTGGTCACGCCGAACTGGCAATGCGCGCTGCCCGGCTTTCCGTACCGGGGCGACGATCCGGACGGCTTCATGGTCAAGCAGCAGATCGTCGACTACATCGACGGCTACATCGCCGCGTTCGCGCCGCCGGCGCGCGAAGGCGTGACCGTCACCGCCGTGCGCGCCGTGGCGCCGGAAAATGGCGGCGGCTACGAGGTCGCCACCGACGCTGGCCTCTTTCGCGCCGGCCAGGTGGTGGTGGCGGTGGGCGGCTACCACACACCGATCCTGCCGGCCGACGCCGCGCAATTGCCCGCGAATGTCGCGCAGCTGCATTCTTCGGACTATGTGAACCCCGGGCGGCTGCCGGACGGCGAGGTGCTGGTGGTCGGCACCGGCCAGTCGGGCTGCCAGATCGCCGAGGACCTGCACCTGGCCGGGCGCAAGGTGCACCTGTGCGTGGGCGACGCGCCGCGCGTGGCGCGCCGCTACCGTGGCAAGGATGTCGTCAAATGGCTCGATGAAATGGCGTACTACGACCTGCCGGTCGAGCGCCACCCGCTCGGCGCCGGGGTGCGCGACAAGACCAACCACTACGTCACCGGGCGCGATGGCGGGCGCGATATCGACCTGCGCAAGTTCGCGCTGGAAGGCATGGCGCTGTATGGCCGCTACCAGGGCCTGCGCGGCGGCGTGGCGCATTTCGGCGACGACCTGCGCGCCAACCTCGATGGCGCCGACGCCGTCTACCGCAAGATCAACGACAGCATCGACCGCCATATCGAGGCACACGGCATCGCCGCGCCGGCGCAGGCGCCATACGAGCCGCTGTGGCAGCCGGCCGCCGACGCCCCGGCGACGCTGGACCTGGCGCGGGTCGCCGCCGTTGTCTGGTGCATCGGCTTCCGCACCGATTTCGGCTGGATCGACGCCGACATCTTCGACCGGCGCGGCTATCCGAGGCACGAGCGCGGCGTCACCGAGGCAGCCGGCCTGTACTTCCTTGGCCTGCCGTGGCAGTACACCTGGGGCTCGGGACGCTTCTCCGGCGTCGGCCGCGACGCCGAACATCTGGCCGCGCACATCGCCGCCAGGATGGATGCCGGCATCGACGCCGCCACGCACGCCGCGCCAGCCAGCGCGCTGGCCTAGCGCGCCAGCAGCACGCCGTCGAGCCCCGGCGTGGCCGCGAACAGCGCGGCGACGTGGTCGATGAAAACGGCCGCGCGCAGCGGCAGCAGGCGCGCCGCCGAGTAGACCGCGTTGACGGGCGTGAGCGCGGGGGCGTGCCCGGCCAGCACGGCGACCAGCGCCCCCGTCCGCAGGTGATCGGCCACCATCCACATCGGCAGGTAGCCGATGCCGATGCCGTCGAGCGCCGCGCGCCGCACGCCTTCCAGGCTGTTGACCCGCAGCCGCCCGCGCACGTCGACCTCGCCATCGCTGAACCGCCACGCGCCGCCGCCCCCGAGCAGCGTGTAGACGATGCACTGGTGCCGCGCCAGGTCGGCCGTCGCCGCCGGCGCGCCGTGCCGGGCCACATAGCCGGCGCTGGCGACGCACAAGCGCTCCGAGCTGCCCACGCGCCGGGCGCGCAGCGCACTGTCCTTGAGCTCGCCGCCCCGGATGGCCACGTCGACGCCCTCGGCCACCAGATCGACATAGGCGTCGCCCATGCGCAATTCCAGCTCGATGTCGGGATAGCGTTCCAGGAAGGCCGGCAAGGTGTCGGTGATGATTTCCGTGCCCAGCGCCGGCGAGCAGGCCACGCGCAGCAAGCCGCGCGGATTGTGCTGCCCCAGCACGTCGGCCTCCGCCTGGGCGATCAGGTCGAGCGCCTGCCGCGCCTGCGCGTAATAGCGCTGCCCCTCTGGGGTGACCGCCAGCTGGCGCGTTGAACGGTGCAGCAGCAGCGCGCCCAGGTCCGCCTCCAGCGCGGCGATATGGCGGCTGACGTTGGGCTGTCCGATGGCGAGCTCGCGGGCGACGGCCGAAAAGCTGCCGGTCTCGACCACACGCACAAAACAGCGCATCCACAGCAATTTATTCATTTGGACCAGAACTAAAATTAATTTATGCAATTAAAGCATAAATTATATGCGCCGCGCCTGTCTTATCGCGGACCTGTTTCGGCCGCACACTGTGTTCATGGTCTTCCGGACCCCACCCATCGCAAAGGAAACATCATGTCCAAGAAACTCGAAGCAAAAGTAGCCGTCGTCACCGGCGGCACCAGCGGCATCGGCCTGGCCATCGCCAAACGTTTCGCCGCCGAGGGCGCGCGCGTCTACATCACCGGGCGCCGCCAGCCGGAACTCGACGCCGCCGTCGAGGCGATCGGCGCGGCCGCCGTCGGCACGCGGGTCGATTCGGCCGACCCGTCGCAACTGCGGGCGCTGTTCGAGCGCGTCAAGGCGGAACACGGCAAGCTCGATGTGTTGGTGACCAACGCCGGCGGCGGCTCGATGCTGCCGCTGGGCCAGATCACCGAGGAACACTTCGACGACACCTTCAACCGCAACGTCAAAGGCACCCTGTTCACGGTGCAGGCGGCGCTGCCGCTGCTGGGCGAGGGCGCGTCGGTGATACTGACCGGCTCGACCGCCGGCAGCGTCGGCACCGAGGCGTTCAGCGTCTACGCCGCGTCGAAGGCGGCGGTGCGCTCGTTCGCGCGCAACTGGATCCTCGACCTGAAGGGACGCGGCATCCGGGTCAACACCATCAGCCCCGGTCCGATCAAGACCCCCGGCCTGGTGGAGCTGGCCGGGCCGGACGCCGCCCAACAACAAGGCCTGCTCGACCACCTCGCCGCGCAGGTTCCAATGGGCCGCGTCGGCGAACCCGACGAAATCGCCAAGGCGGCGGTGTTCCTGGCCTCGGACGACGCCAGCTTCGTCAACGGCATCGAGCTGTTCGTCGACGGCGGCCTGGCGCAAATCTAGTCAGCCATCGAGCGGCCGCGGCTCGCCCAGCATGAAACCCTGGGCGTAGTCGACGCCGATCTCGGTGAGCTTGGCCAGCGTGTCCGGGTCGTTGACGAACTCGGCGATGGTGCGGCGCCCCATGATGTGGCTGATGTCGTTGGTGAAACGCACCATCTCGAAGTCCACCGTGCTGCTGGTCATCATCTGGATGAACGAGCCGTCGATCTTGACGTAATTGACCGGCAACTGCTTCAGGTAGGCGAACGACGCCATGCCGGTGCCGAAATCGTCGAGCGCGAAGCGGCACCCCAGCCGTTGCAGCGCCAGCACGAACGACAACGTGTTCGGCAGGTTGGCGAACGCGCCGGTCTCGGTGATCTCGAAGCACAGTTTATGGGCCGGCACCGCCACCGCCTGGATGCGTGCGACCGCGTACTGTTGAAAACCCGGATCGGCCAGCGCCCGCTGCGACAGGTTGATGGTGCACAGCTCGAGCCGGGCGACATGCCCGGGATGGCCCTCCAGCCAGGCCAGGCTGCGGTCCAGCACCCAGCGGTCGACCTCCTGCATGATGTCGTAGCGCTCGGCCGCCGGCAGGAAGCTGGTCGGTCCCACCGGTCCGGCGCCGCCGTCCTTCATGCGCAACAGGATCTCGTAGTGCAGCCCGCCGCTGCCGCTGGCGCCGAGCGCGCGGATCGGCTGGTGGTACAGCTGCAGCTCGTCGTTGCGGAAGGCGTCGCCGAGCCGCTTGACCCAGTACATGTCGTTGCGCCGCTGCGCGATCTCGGCGCCGCCCCGCTGTTGCAGGAACACCCGGTTGCGGCCGCCCTCCTTGGCGATGTAGCAGGCGTGGTCGGCCTGGCGCAGCGCCTCCTCCATCGTCGTGGTGCCGCCGTCGAGCGGCGTCAGGCCGATGCTCACGCCCAGCCGGAACACCTGGTTGTTGCAGAGGTAGCGGAAGTTGCGCGTGGTCTCGAGCAGCTTGTTGGCCACCACCTTGGCCTCCTCCATCGTGCAGTGTTCGACGATCAGCGCGAACTCGTCGCCGCCGATGCGCGCCAGCGTGTCGCGCTCGCGCACGTGGGCGCCGTAGGCCACCGACAGCTGGCGCAGCAGGTCGTCGCCGGCCGCGTGGCCGCAAGTGTCGTTGACGATCTTGAACTGGTCCAGGTCCAGGTACAGCAGCGCGCTGTTGCTGGCGCCGGGCTGGCCGGTGCGGTCGAGCGCGCGCTGCAAGCGCACGCCGAACTCGCGCCGGTTCACCAGCCCGGTCAGCACGTCGTGGCTGGCCTGGTAGCTCAGGTGCTTGAGCAGCCCGCGCGACTCGGTGACGTCGTTGAGCACCAGCACCGCGCCGCAGGTGCGGTTGTCCGACAGTTGCAGGGGCGCGGCCGCGTATTCGATCGTGTGCCGGCTGCCGTTGCGCGACAACAGCACCGCCGGCGCGGCCGGCGCCACCGGCCGGTTCTCGTGCATGCAGCGCTGCACGGGATCGGTGACGCGCGCCGCGCCTGGCGCGGACGGCGGCGCGCGCGCGGGACCGGCCGCCTCGGCCGCCTCGGCCGCCGGCTCCTCGTCCAGTTGCAGCACCTGGTCGAGCGGCAGCCCGAGCGCCTGGCGCTGGCTCCAGCCGGTCAGCCGTTCGGCGGCCGTGTTCATGCTGTCGATACAGCCGTCCAGGCCGGTGGTGATGACGCCGTTGCTAATCGCCCGCAAGGTCACTTCGGCGCGCTCCTTTTCCGCCCGCAGCGATTCCTGCATCCGCTTCAGGTCGTCGATGTCGTGGACCACGGCGACGGCCATGCGGAGGTCGTCGCCGTCGGCCTGCACCGGCGTGGCGCCGACGCGGAAGCAACGCGGCGCGGCGCCGGGCGGATGGAACACCAGCTCGCGCGCCGGCACCGGCTGTCCGGTGATGATCGCCTGGGCCAGCGGAAATTCGTGCGCCGGCAGGCGCCGCCCGTCCGGATCGCGGACGTCGGTGCGGGCGTAGTCGTGATAGCTGGACGTGTCGTCGAGCGTGGCGCCGAAGATGCGCCTGGCCTTGAGGTTTTGATACAGCAGCTTGCCCGAGGGCACCTCCGCCACGAGCACGCCGGACGGCATCTGGTCGAGGACGGCGCGAAAACGCTGGCGTACCAGTTGCAGTTCATTCAGCAGGCGCTCGCGCTCCTCGGCCAGCAGGCGCATGTCGTGGGTGTCGACGCACACGCCGCTCAGTTCGCCCTGGCCCTCGATATCGCGCCGCCAGTCGGCGCGCACGAAGAACCAGCGGCAGTCGCCGTCCTGGCGGCACAATCGCACCTCCAGGGCCAGCGGCTGCGCCGGCATGGACGTCATCATGGTGCGCAACCTGGCGCACACGGCCGGCACGTCCTGCGGATCGACCAGGGTGCGCCAGTCGCTGGCGTCGGGCGCGGCGCCGCCGGCGTCGTAGCCGAGCAATTGCTTCAGCTCGGGGGACAACGCCAGCCGGCGGCTGGCGGCGTCCCACTTCCACGTGCCGGCGTTGGCCGCCGTCATGATGCGGCGGTTCTCCTCCTTGTCGTCGAGGCACTGCTCCAGCATCTTGTGCCGCGTCAGGTCGATCGTGAGCTTGGAAAAGCCGACCAGTTGGCCGCGCTCGTCGCGCAGCCCGGTCAGGGCGATACGCGCCCAGAACAGGCTGCCGTCCTTTTTCCTGCGCCATGTTTCCTCGCGATAAAAACCGTGATTGGCCGCCTCGCACAAATTGTGGTCGGCCCAGCCGCGCGCGTTGTCCTCGTCACAGTACAGCAGCGACAGGTGCCGGCCGATCGCCTCGTCGGCGCGGTAGCCCTTCATGGTCTCGGCCGCGTGGCTCCAGCTGGTGATGACGCCGCGCGCGTCCATCAGGAAGATGGCGCATTCCTTGATCTCCTCCGCCATCAGGCGGAACATCTCCGCCGCCTGGTGCGGCAACGGCATCGACATTGTGGAAGACGGCGGCATGGCTGCCCGGCCGAATCGGCGCGGATCGACAAAAGTTAACGACTATTTTGCCGGATTTTCGCCGCGCCGTTTGGTCGCGTTTCTACCGTGCCGCCGCCAGCCTGCGCACCACGGCGATCAAGCGGTCGATCTCGTCGAACGTGTTGTAAAACGCCAACGACGGCCGCACCGTCGTCTCCACGCCGAAGCGCCGCAGGATAGGCTGCGCGCAATGGTGGCCGGTGCGCACGGCGATGCCCTCCTCGTTGAGCGCGTGACCGACATCTTCCGTGGTGTAACCGGCCAGCACGAACGACATCACGCTGGCCTTGTCGGCGGCCGTGCCGATCAGGCGCACGCCCTTGATTTGCCCCAGCTCGCGCATGCCGTACACCAGCAGGTCGTGCTCGTAGCGGGCGATGTTCTCGATGCCGATACGCGTCACGTAGTCGATCGCCGCGCCCAGCCCGACGGCGTCGGCGATGTTGCCCGTGCCGGCCTCGAACTTGTTGGGGATCGGCTGGAACACGGTCTTCTCGAACGTCACGTCGGCGATCATATTGCCGCCGCCCTGCCATGGCGGCATGTCCTCGAGCACCTCGCGCTTGCCCCACAGCGCGCCGATGCCGGTCGGCCCGAACAGCTTGTGGCCCGAGAACACGAAGAAGTCGGCGCCGATGTCCTGCACGTCGATGCGCATGTGCGAGACCGATTGCGCGCCGTCGACCAGGGTCCTGGCGCCGGCGCGTTTGGCGAGCTCGACAATTTCCTTGACCGGCGTGACCGTGCCCAGCGCGTTCGACACCTGCGTGACGGCGACGATCTTGGTGCGGTCGTTGAGCAACTTGCGGTACTCGTCGAGCAACACCTGGCCCGAGTCGTCGACCGGGATCACGCGCAACCTGGCGCCCTTGGCGGCGGCCAGTTGCTGCCACGGCACGATGTTGGCGTGGTGCTCGAGATTGGAAACGATGATCTCGTCGCCCTCGCCCACGTGTTGCCCGCCCCAGCTCTTGGCCACCAGGTTGATGGCCTCGGTGGTGCCGCGCACGAAGATGACCTCGTTGACGTCGGGCGCGTTGAGGAAGCGCCGCACCCGCTCGCGGGCGCCCTCGTAGGCGTCGGTGGCGCGCGCGGCGAGCTCGTGCGCCGCGCGGTGGATGTTCGAATTCTCATGCGCGTAGAAATACGCGACGCGGTCGATCACCGACTGCGGCTTGTGGGTAGTGGCGGCGTTGTCGAACCAGACCAGCTGGCGGCCGTTGACCTTTTCCTGGAGAATCGGGAAATCGCGCCGCACCGCGTGCACGTCGAACGGTGGATGGCGGTCGCCGCCGGCCAACGGCGCCGTCGCGTGCGGCGCCGGCTTGGCCGGGGTGACGTAGCCGCTCGGCAACACCACCGCGTCGACGAAGTAGTACTGCGGCGCCGACGACGGCGAGGGCGCCGCCGGCGCGGGCGCGCCCGGCAAGCCGGTGGCCGGCGGCGCCAGCGAAGGCTGGGCCGGCAACCGCGACGCCGGCAGCGACGGCGTCGGCAAAGACGCGTCCGCTTGCTGGTATGGCGGCGCCGGCACGGCGGCCGAGTTCGCTTGCGGCCGCGGCTGGCCATAGCGCTCGCCCAGGAAATAGTACGACGACGCCTCGGCCGGCGGGCTGGCGGTCGCGGTCGTGTCCGACACGTTCGGCACGCCCAGCACGGCGCCGCCGTTGCGCGGCTCATACGCCGGGATCGCGCCGAACGCCTTGTCGGGCACGCCGTTGCCGGCCTGCGCGGCCGGCATCAACGCCGGCGCGCGATTGCCCAGCGACAGCACCTGGGTCGGCGACGCCGGAAGCAAATTGGTGCCGGGGATCTGTCCCTGCGGGATCGGCGTGCCGGGCACGCTGGGACCGAAGCCGGCCGGGCTGACCAGCGGCGAACCGGGCGGCGCGATATTGGCCGGCGCCTGCACGCCGGGGACGTCCAGTTGCCGGGCGAACGGCGGCGCCGAAAAGAACTCGTTGGCCAGGCGCGCCAGCGCGGCCGGATCGAACGGCGCGCCGGACGGCTCGGGAACGCCGGCGGCGCGGTCCGCCGGCAGGGAGATGGGGGGCGAAAGGAGGCTCACGTCGCGCGCTTACTTGTAGGTGTCGGGATAGTCGTGGTACTTGTTGATCTCGACGTCGTCGAGCACGGCCAGCGCGTCGGAGGTCAGCACCGCGAGCGAGCAGTACAGCGAGATCAGGTACGACGAGATCGCGTGGTTGTTGATGCCCATGAAGCGCACCGACAGGCCCGGGCTTTGCTCGCCGGGCAGGCCCGGCTGGAACAGGCCGACCACGCCCTGGCGCTTGTCGCCCACGCGCAGCAGCAGGATCTTGCTCTTGCCGTCGGCCACCGGCACCTTGTCCGACGGAATCAGCGGAATGCCGCGCCACGTGATGAACTGCGAGCCGAACAGGCTGATGGTCGGCGGCGGCGTGCCGCGCCGGGTCGCCTCGCGGCCGAAGGCGGCGATCGCCAGCGGGTGGGTCAGGAAAAAGGCCGGCTCCTTCCACACCTTGGTCAGCAGCTCGTCGAGGTCGTCCGGCGTCGGCGCGCCCGTCAGCGGCAGGATGCGCTGCTCGTCGGTCACCTGGGCCAGCAGGCCGTAGTCGGGATTGTTGATCAGCTCGCTTTCCTGGTTTTCCTTGATGGTCTCGATCGTCAGGCGCAGCTGCTCCTTGATCTGGTCGTGCGGGCTGCTGTAGAGATCGGAGACGCGGGTGTGCACGTCGAGCACGGTCGAGACGGCGTTGAGGAAATACTCGCGCGGGTTTTCCTCGTAGTCGACATAGGTGCGCGGCAACTGGTTCTCTTGCTCGCGCGCGGTGCAGGTCACCTTGATCGCCTCCGGATTCTTGACCTTGTTGAGGCGGTAGATGCCGGCCTCCACCGGCACCCATTGCAGCAGGTGCGTCAGCCAGCGCGGGCTGATGGTCTCGAGCTGGGGAACGGTCTTGGTCGCGTTCGCTAATTGCCGCGCTGCGTTATCGCCCAGCGCCGTGGTACCGCCTACAGTTGCCGACATCGTGACTCCATTTCAGTAAGTGAAAAACAAATAAGGTTATGCGGAAAATAACCGGGCCAGTATGGCGTTACTGATGAGTCAGCTCAACATGCTATCGCCACCAATCCCACCCGGGGGTCAGTGCCGACATTCGGACACGGGCTGAACAGCCCGGCCGCCGAGCTCGTGTCTGAATGTCGGCACTGACCCCGGGGTAGCGATCAGCCGCCGGGCGGCTCGGAACGCGATGTCAGCGCATGGCCGACGGTCTCGCCGCGCGTCAACAGGGCCGACGGCGTCAGCTTGAGCGCCAGCGCCAGCTTCTCGACCGTCAGCAGCGAGGCGATCACCCTGCCCCGCTCGATCTCGCCGACGTAGGAACGGTTCAGATTGGAGTTTTCGGCCAGCTGTTCCTGCGACCACCCCCGCGCCTCCCGCAGTTGCCGCACGCCGATGCCGAAGCTGCGCACAAGGCTGTTCATCCGTCCTCCCCGCCGCTCATGCCGCCGCGATGCCGTTGGCGAAGGCGCCCACGCGCGACTCGGCCTGGGCGATGCGTCCGCCCGGCGGCACGTCGTGCGTCAGCCAGACATTGCCGCCGATGATGGCGCCCTTGCCGATCGTGATCAGTCCGAGGACGGTGGCGCCGGCGTAGATGACGACGTCGTCCTCGACCACCGGATGGCGCGGCAAGCCCTTTTGCAGATTGCCCTCGGCGTCGGTCGGGAAGCGCTTGGCGCCGAGCGTGACGGCCTGGTACAGCCGCACGCGGGCGCCGATGACGGCCGTCTCGCCGATCACCACGCCGGTGCCGTGGTCGATGAAGAAGCCGGCGCCGATGCGCGCGCCGGGATGGATGTCGATGCCGGTGGCGCCGTGCGCCAGCTCGGACACGATGCGCGCCAGCAAGGTCAGCCCCAGCGTGTAGAACTGGTGGGCTATGCGGTAATGGATCATCGCCAGCACGCCCGGGTAGCACAGCAGCACCTCGTCGACGCTGCGCGCGGCCGGGTCGCCCTGGTAGGCGGCCATGACGTCGCTGTCGAGCAGCGAGCGGATGGCCGGCAGCGCGGCGGCGAAGCTGCGCACGGCGCCCAGCGCCTCCTGGTCGATGTCGTGTTCGACACTGGCGTCGACGCGCACTGGTTCGCCACGCAGGCCGGCGTTGTATGTCAACTCGCGCCGCACCTGCTTGAGCAGCGCGTGCAGCACACCGTCGAGCGCGTGGGCGACGTGGAAGTCCTCGCTTTCCTGGCGCAGGTCCGGCGGTCCCAGCCGCATCGGGAACAGCACGCCCTTGAGGCTGTCGATGATGGCCGCCAGCGCGTTACGCGAGGGGAATTCCCGCCCGCCCGGTTCGCTGCCGCGGCTTTGCTGCTGGCGCCAGCGGTGGCGCGCCTCGTGCAGCGACTGCACGATGGTGGTGATGTCGAAAGTAGCCACGCTGTCCTCGTCGGAAAAATGGGTTTAGTCCTGCACCCACGGCAGGCCGTGGAAGCGCCAGCCGTCCGCCTTGCCGCGCTGTTGGCGCGCGTCGATCTCGCCCTCGAAGCCTTCGAGGACATTGAAGACGTTGGTGAACCCGGCCTTGGTGGCGGCCTCGGCCGCCAGGGCGGAGCGCTTGCCGCTGCGGCATAGCAATAGGACCACGGTGTCCTTGCCGCCGATTTTGCTTTCCAGTTCGCGCACGAAGCGCGGATTGCGCGTCAGCGCGGTGCCGGTGGCCCACGGCAGATGCAGGCTGTCGGGCACGTGGCCGACGAATTTGCGCTCCTCGCCGGTGCGCACGTCGACCAGCAGCACGTCCTGGGTGGAGAACAGTTCCCAGGCGACCGCCGGGCGGACGCCGCCGGCATACGGCAATTGGGACGCGGCCGCGTCGGCCTTGATCGATGCCAGCACTGGAGGCAGTGCCGGCGAGAGGACGTCGACTGACATAGAGAGACCTTATGATGGCTTGAATGGTGGAATCCGTCGGCCGGTTGATGGCGATAGACGGCTTGCGAGATGAAATATACGGTTCGGCGAAGTGAAACAAAACGAATAAAATCAACTTCGCAAAGACGGAAACCGTATATGCGACGGGATGCCGTCGATTGAAGACGGCGCGGCGAATGCCGGCCGTGGCGGGAAAGGCGGGGAAGTGGCGCGGGGTGTCAGGCTTCGGCGCAGGCCGGCTGCCGCGGGGACGGATGGTTCCCGGGCTTCGGCGGCGGGGATACCCGGTTGCGCCCCTGGTGTTTGGCCTCATACAGCGCCGCGTCGGCCGCTTCGATCAGCGCGCCGCCCCCGCCGCCCGGGACGGGGACGCTGGCGACCACCCCGGCGCTGATGGTGACGACGCCGAAATCGCTGGCACGGTGCGGCTCGTTGAGCGCGCGCACCGCCGCGCAGATGCCTTCGGCGACGGCGCGGGCGCCGTCCAGATCCGTGTTGGCCAGAAAGACCACGAACTCTTCGCCGCCGAAGCGGGCGGCGACGTCGGCGCCGCGTTGCGCGGCCTTCCCCACGACATCGCTGACCAGCTTCAGGCAAGCGTCGCCGGCCGGGTGGCCGTAGCTGTCGTTGTAGCGCTTGAAAAAGTCTACGTCGAGCATGATCAGCGCCACCGGCAGGCCGTCGCGCGCGGCGCGCGCGAGTTCGGTTTCCAGCCGCTCGTTGAGGTAGCGGCGGTTCTTCAAGCCCGTCAGCGCGTCGGTGGTGGCGATCAGCTCCAGCTTGCCGACGCTGTCCTCCAGCGCGACGCGGGAGTTGCGCAGTTCGACCTCCAGCCGGTCGCGCAGGCTGATCTGGCGGAACAGGCGCGCGCCCAGCCAGCCCAGTGTGGCCAGCAGCAAGGCCAGCGCGCCGCACTGGCGCCAGGTGTCGATCCACCATTGGGCAAAGATCTCCTCCTTGGCCAGCGACGCCGCGATCACCAGCGGGTAGCCGCGCACGCGCCGGTAGCTGTACAGCCGCTCGACCTTGTCGACCAGGGCCACCCGCATCGCCGTGCCGCTGTCGTGCCCCTGCGCCAGCTGGGTGAACACCGCGCCGCCATTGAGGCTGGTGCCGATCACGTTGTTGAGCATCGGGCGGCGCGTGATCAGCGTGCCGTCGGCGAGCGCGATGAAGATCGCGCCGGCTTTGCCGATATCGAAGCCGTCGTAATACTCCTGGAAATAATCGATGCGGATGGTCGCCAGCACGACGCCCGCGAACGAGCCGTCGGGGTGGTTGATGCGGCGCGACACCGGCAAGATCCACTGGCCGGACGAACGGCTGCGCACCGGCGCGCCAATGTGCACGCCGCGATCGGCGTGCGCCTGGTGATACTTGAAATACGGACGGTCGGCATTGTTGGCGTTCGGCCCGACCTGGTCGAGCGAGGTGATGACCCACCGGCCTTGTTCATCGTAGACGAAGATGCCCAGCAGGCCACGGGTCTGGGCGACCCGCGCCTTCAGCAGCCTGTGCAGGCGTGGGAAATTGGACGGACCGGTGCCGTCCACCTCGACCCGCTCGACCACGCCGAACAGCACCGAGGCGACGATGTCGATCGTGCGCTCCGCGTGCTCGGCGGTGGCGCTGGCGATATTGACGGTGGCGCGCCGGCTCTCTTCGAGCTGGGTCTGGCGGGCGCCGCTACGGTAGGCGAACTGCAGGCCGCACATGGCGCAGATGACGAAAATCAGGAAAAAAGACGCGGCGCGGCCGACGGGCCGCTTTTTCCCCTCGAGCTGCACCAGTTTTGACGCGCCCGCCCCGCCACCGGCGCCGGCGGACGGCGGGGCGATGGGGTCGGGCTCGTTGATAGTGGACTGCGGCATACTTCCCTTTGGCTATTTTTAACGGGTAAAAACGCGGCGGGGATTGGGCCTCGTCATGGGATCATAACAGGATTACTTTCCACAAAGTAATTTGTGTGTCGGATTTCCCACAGCCGGCGTCACATGGCGTTCAGTATCGCCAAGGTGTCGGCGTCGAGGCGCAAGGCGCCGGCGGCGACGTTGTCCCGCAGGTGCGCCACCGACGAAGTGCCGGGGATGACCAGGATGTTGGGCGAGCGCTGCAACAGCCACGCCAGCGCCACCTGCATCGGCTGCGCGTCCATCGCGGCGGCCGCCCTGGTCAGCGCGTCGGACTGCAACGGCGAGAATCCGCCCAGCGGGAAGAACGGCACGTAAGCGATGCCCTGCGCGGCCAGCGTGTCGATCAGAGGATCGTCGCCGCGCTGGGCCAGGTTGTACTGGTTCTGCACGCAGACGATGCCGGTGATCGAACGCGCCTCGGCCACCTGTTCCGCCGTGACGTTGCTCACGCCGATATGGCGGATCAGCCCCTCCTCCTTCAGGCGCGCCATCGCCGCGATCGCCTCGCCGATCGACGAGCCGTCCGGGCCTTGCACGCCCGGCGCGCGGTAGTTGACCACGTCAAGGACGTCCAATTGCAGGTTGCGCAGGTTGTCATGCACCGCGTCGCGCAGTTGTTGCGGCGACGCCGCCGGCAGCCACGACTGGTCGGCGCCGCGCGCAAAACCGATCTTGGTGACGATGGTCAAATCGTCGCGGTAAGGGTGCAAGGCTTCGCGGATGATCTGGTTGGTGACGTGCGGCCCGTAGAAATCGGCGGTGTCGATGTGGTTGACGCCCAGCTCGATCGCCTCGCGCAGCACGGCCACGGCGGCGGCGCGGTCCTTCGGCGGCCCCCACACGTGCGGCCCGGCCAGTTGCATGGCGCCGTAGCCGACGCGGTTGAAGCGCAGGGCGCTGCTGGCGGGCGTGAACTGGTCGCTGGAAGGTGAATATCTGCCCATGTCGATCTCCTGGTGTGTGATGTGGGAAAGCATGGACACATGGTAGCGACAGGGAGACCGTGTGATAATGGGGGCAATGCCGCACGGGCTGTACGAAAATCCGCACAATCGAAAGCGCACCGATGACCACGAATACCCCTTCCATGGCCGATCTGGCCACTTTCGCACTGGTCGTCCAGCACGGCGGCTTCCGGCAGGCCGCGCGCGCCGGCGGCCAATCGGCGTCGGCGCTGAGCGAAGCGCTGCGGCGGCTGGAGAACCAGCTCGGCATCCGGCTGCTGTTGCGCACCACCCGCAGCGTCACCCCGACCGAGGCCGGGGCGTTGCTGCTGGCGCGCCTGCAGCCGGCGTTGAACGAGGTGGCCGGCGCGCTCGACGTGCTCAACGACCTGCGCGACAGCCCGCGCGGCACCTTGCGGCTCAACGTGCCGGTCAGCGCCGCGCGCTTTTTCCTGCAGCCGCTGGTGAACCAATTCATGCGCGCCTATCCCGACATCGTGCTGGACGTGGTGATCGACAATAATTTCGTCGACGTCGTCGCCAGCGGCTGCGACGCCGGCATCCGCTACGGCGAGCGGCTGGAACAGGACATGATCGCCATTCCGATCGGGCCGCGCGTGCAGCGCTTCGCGGTGGCGGCGTCGCCCGGCTATCTGGCGCGGCGCGGCGTGCCCGAGCACCCGCGCGACCTGCTGCGGCACGACTGCCTGCGCGGCAAGTTTCTCAGCGGAGCCATCTATCCATGGGAATTCGAGCGCGACGGCCAGACCCTGACCGTCGAGCCGACCGGGCCGCTGGTCGTCACGCCGACCGTGTTCGACCTGGCGGTGGGCGCCGCCGTGGCCGGGCACGGCGTGATCTATCTGTTCGAGGAGTGGCTGGAGCCGTACATGGCGTCCGGCCAGTTGCAGCCGATCCTGCGAGACTGGTGGGCGGATTTCCCGGGACCGTTTTTATACTATTCGGGCCGGCGCCACCTGCCGGCGCCGCTGCGCGCGTTTGTCGATTTCATCCGGTCTGCGGACGCGGTGAATCAGCATGGACGACAAACTACTTAAAAAGATCGCTGTGAGTGCCTGTGCGCACAAAAATCACTTCCGCTGCCGTCAGCTTATAGATGAGAACCCAGTCGCCGCCAACGTGACAATCTCGATGATCCTGCCATTTCCCCAGCAAGGCATGATCCGCGTATTCCGCAGGCAGCGGACCTTCATTCGCGATCAAATGCATCATGACGGTTTTAAGGCGCGACATATCGTAGCGCCCGCTTGACACTAGCCGATCCCAGTCTTTTTTAAAGGCGCTGGTTCTGTCAAAAATACGTGGCGGGCGCGCACCGCCGAACTCGGCTACTTTAGGAACCAACCGCCTGTCATCGACGCTTGGGCTTTCCAGCGTGGGGCTTCGAGATTTTTTTTCGCCCTTGCCCTTCTTCACTGGCATTTTTATCCTCTAATTCATCGAAAAACTCTTCAGGGGAACTAAATCGTGCGGAAAGCTTGCGAGCCTCTTCCATCGCCGCGACTGTTGTGGGATTGGGCGCAATATCAAACGGCAGCCCTTTAGCAACCACGACATTGTTGAGGAAAAGACGGATGGCGGTGGACAAATCCAGGCCACATGATTCCAGTATCCTGGTGGCCTCCTCTTTCAGCTCGGGCTCGACACGGGAGCGTATAGTTGCTGTCAACATATGACTTCCTTCATCAATACCACTTGGATTATCTTACAGTGTAGCTACAATGTAGCCACAACCCAGTGTAGCCCGTCTTTTTGTAAGAGTCCAGCGTGGTCGCCAACCCGGGCCGCCTTAAAAAGAACCTAAAATGTCCGTGCCATCATCGAAGGCAAGCCCGACTTTGCCAACCGAAACGATCCGAATGCGACTCCTTCTTGTGGAAGACGACCCGATGCTGGGCGAGACCATCTGCGCCGGCGCGCGGCTCAACGCCTGGGGCGTCGACCACGTCTGCGACGCGCCGGCGGCGCGCGCCGCCCTGGCCGACCACACCTACTCGGTGGTGCTGCTCGACATCGGCCTGTCGGGCGAATCCGGCCTGACGGTGTTGCGCGCCATGCGCGAACGCTACGACGCCACCCCGGTGTTGATCCTGACCGCGCGCGGCCAGCTGAGCGAGCGCATCGCCGGCCTGGACGCCGGCGCCGACGACTACCTGGTCAAGCCGTTCCAGTTCGACGAGCTGTGGGCGCGCGTGCGCTCGGTGATCCGCCGCAGCCAGGGCAGCGTGGTGCCGGTGGTCACCTACGGCGACGTCCGCGTCGATCGCGGCCGCCGGGTGGTGCACAAGGGGGACGCCGAGGTGGTGCTCAGCGCGAACGAGTACCGCACCTTGCTGGCGCTGATGGAGCGTCCCGGCCACGTGGTCACGCGCGACCATCTGCAAGACCTGGTCTACGGCACCGCCAGCACCGTGGAGAGCAACACCATCGCGGTCTTCATCCACCAATTGCGCCGCAAGCTAGGCGACGATCTGATCCGCACCGTGCACGGCCTCGGCTACGTCATCGGACAACCCACGGCATGAGGCCACGCTCGATCAACGCGCAATTGCTGCTCGTCATACTCGGGGTCACCCTGCTGTGCTGGGTCGTGGTCGTGGCCGTCGTCATGACCCATTTGACGCTCAACCGCACCAGCACCTGGGACGAGAAACTGGGGGCCATCGCCACCCAGCTCATCATCACGATACCGGCGGCCAGCCGCTTCGAGCGCAGGGGCGGGCCGGGACTGGAACTGCCGGCGCCGGCGCGGCGCGACCTCGACGGGCTCAAATTCCAGATCTGGCTCGATCGCGGCAGCCTGGCGCGCAGCACACCGGGCGCGCCCACCCAGCCGCTGCAGCCGAGCTTCATCGACGGCCCGGCGTCGACGATGGTCGAGGGCCGCAAGTGGCGCGTCTACAGTGTTTCCGACCGCAGCGGCCGGGTGACCGTCCAGGTGGGCAATCTGCAAAGCGTCGTCGACGCCGACCTGCGAAAGGAGGTCTCGCATTCGCTGATACTGGCGACCTTGCTGCTACTGCTCGCGGGCGTCATCATGTGGTTCGTGGTGCGCAGCTCGCTCAAGCCGGTCACGGCGTTGGGCGCGGCCATGCGCAGGCGGCGCAACTTCGATCTCACACCGCTGCCGCTGGAGCGCCTGCCCAGCGAGTTGCATCCGCTGGTCACGTCGTTCAACCATGTGCTGGAGCAACTCGATGAAGCCATCGAGGGCGAGCGCCGCTTCATCGGCGACGCCGCGCACGAGTTGCGCACCCCGCTGTCGGCGCTGCAGGCGCAGGTCGAGATCGCGCTGCGCGCCGACCATCCCCAGGCCACCCGGGAGGCCCTGGACAAATTGCTGCTGATGGCCAGGCGCAGCACCCGCCTGTCGGAGCAATTGCTCGACCTGGCCCGCCTGAACGCGGGAACCAAATCCGTCAAGCAGGTGGAGACCGACCTGAGCGCGCTGGCACAGCACGTCGTGCGGGAATTCGAGGTGCTCGCCGCGCAGAACCGGCGCGCGATCTACCTGAACGTCCATACCTGCCAGATCCGCTGCGACATCGACGAAATCGGCATCCTGCTGCGCAATCTGATCGACAACGCCTTGCGCTACACGGCCGCCGATGGCCGGGTGCTGGTCAGTTGCGGCTACCGGGCCGCCGGCGCGCCGGGCGCGCCGCCACAAGCGTATCTTGAAGTGGCAGACGACGGCCCCGGCGTGCCCGAGTCGGAACGCGCCGCCATCTTCATCCGGTTCCACCGCGTCGCGGGCAACCCGATGCGCGGCAGCGGCATCGGCCTGTCGCTGGTGGCCGGCATCGCCGAGCTGCACCGGGCCGTGATTGAAACGGGAGCCGGCCTCGACGACGCCGGCTTCAGGGTGCGCGTGCTGTTTCCGGCGGTCGCGGCGCCCCCGGCGGGGCGCGCATAGCCGGCGCCGGAAAGGCGCTTCGCTCCCCCGTTTTTTCACCGGGCGTCAGAACACGCCGAGGGCGCGCAATCCCGCCACGCGCTGCCTGCCGAACTCGGTCGCCTGCGCGATCAGCTCGGCCAGGTTGGCCTGGTCGCCCTGCAAGGGTTGGCCCGCCTTGACGATGCTCTGTCCTTGGGCCTTGATGATCTGCCATGCGTAGGCGCCCCATTCCTCGGGCGACGATTTGCCGGCCTGGATGGCCAGGATGAACAGTTGCGGAAAGCGTGTCAGCGCCACGGCGCCGCCCAGCACCGGGCTGGCCAGATAGTTGATGTCGGCGCTGCCGCGCGCGCGGTCGAGCAACACGCGGTTGAGCTGATCGGTGCGCGGACGCGCGGACGCGATCGTCGCCTCGTCATGCGCCGGCGCCAGCGCGGCCTTCTCCGTCAGCACCATCAGCGCCTGGTGGAGGCTGGCCAGCGGTATGGCATGCTCGCGCAACGCCTGCTCGATCTCACCCACGCTGCGCACCTGGTGATCGCTCATCAAATCCAGGATGGGCCGGTAGATCGCGTCGGACAGCGTGGCCTCGCCCAGCGCGCCTTGGACGGTCATGGTCACGCTGTCGCGCGGCACCACCATCACCACGCGCTGGGCGCGCAGCTGTTCGCCGTATTCGAGCGCGCTCAACTTGCGCGCACCCTTGACCCAATAATCGCGCCGGAACTGCTGGCCGACCATGAAATCGCGCGTGCTCTGGCGGAACACCGGATCGGGCAACTCGTCGAGCAACGCGATCTGCTCGGGCGTCATGTGGACCTTGGGCAAATGGTCGAGGTAGGTGGCCGAGCAGGCGAAATCGATCTTCGCCGGCGCCAGCGCGCTGGCCATGTCGGCGAACGACATCGGCAACCAGTCGCGGTTGAAGTATTCGTGCGCGAGGTAGTTGCGGTCCATGGCATCGATATTCTTGAGCCGGTCGGCGATCTGCGGATTGGTACGGGCGAAGGCCGGATTGACGGCCCACAATTTCTTGCCGAAGGCCAGCGCGCCTTCGATCCGCGCCACCACGCCGGCGCCGGGCGGCGCCAGCACGTCGGCATGCTGGTTCAGCAGGTCGCGCACCGGCACCATCGCAGCCCAGCCCGGCTGGGTGTTATAGCTGATATAGAGGATACCGCCGACGTTGAGCTTGCGGCGCAGGAAATCGACGATGGTGGCGCGGTTATCATCGGAGATCCAGCTCCAGATGCCGTGCAGGCCGATGAAATCGAAGTTGGGCAGGTCGTCCCGGGCGCAAAATTCGGCGAAGGACTGGTCGAACAGTTGCGGGCCGTCGCTGAAACTCTCCGCCAGATGCTGGGCGAAATTGGCCTGCGAGGGATTGAAGTCGGTGCCGTACCAGCGCGTGCCCGAGCCGGCGGCATGGACGTTTGTGCTGACACCCTGTCCGAAGCCCAGCTCGCATGCGACGCCGGATTTGGGGAGCGCCAGATTGGCGGTCAGTAGCGGGAGCCGGGCGCGCAGCGGATTGAGTTCCCCGTAATATCCATAAGTGTAGCCAATGTCCGCGACATAGCCGCTGGTCCAATCAGTCATGCGTTTCCTTGATCTCGAGATTAACGAGCGCCATGGGGCGCCATCCCGCCCGGGGGGAACCGCGCAGGTGCAAGCTTTTCCCGGACGCCGAACTGTCACTAGCAACCCGCTATTATCGCCAGCCAAGCGCCAGGCCGATTGCCTGATCCGCCGCAATTCCTGCCCAAACCGCCGGAACCGCGGCCGACATCGTGCGCGTCTTGCGGGCCGGTTCTTAAATACTATCGCGCCAACATGCGCATGACAACAACATTGTGCGGCGGTGCCGCACAGCAGATGTCTTTTCTTTTCAATAGCGGTCAATTTTGGAGGATTGGGCAACGCGGAAATAGTATCCGATATTTCGTGTCCTTTTCTCAACGGCCATACTGCTGGCTGGCCAACCCTTTTCCGAGGTGACGATGCAAGCGATACCGAAAACCTCCGCCGAGGCCTTCGAAGCCTACATTCCCGGAGATCTGCTCAGGGAGCACCGCGCGCAGTCGTCCGGCGACGTGTTCGTACAGATCCTGTCGCGCCGGCCGGTGCAGGACGAGATCACCATTCCGGCCGTGCCCGAACCGTTGATCGTGTGGATACTGTCCGGCGCGGCCGTGGTCGAGGAGCGCGCGCCCGGCGGCGCCTGGCAAGCCAACCGCGTCGCCGCCGGCGACTTTTTCCTCACCACCGCCACCACCCCGACCGAGATGCGCTGGCGGGCCGAACCCGGTGCGCCGTTCACCGTCATGCACGTGTACATTGGCGTGGCGCTGATGCGCGATACCGCGCTGCGCGAAGTGTCCGGCGGGCGCGACGCCACGCTGTCGGCGCTGCTCGAGCACATCCGCGTGGAACTGGTCGGCCAGCGGACGCCGAGCGGGCCGTACATCCAGGGCATCGCCCAGGCGCTGGCCGTGCATCTGGCGCGCGCGTACGGCGCCGGCGCGGCGCGCCCGCGCGGCGGCCTGCCGGCCTACAAGCTGCACCGGATCGTCGACTCGATGCGCGCGCGCCTGGCGCAACCGTTCGACCTGGCGCGGCTGGCCGGCGAGGCGGAGCTGAGCGAATTCCATTTCAGCCGCGCGTTCAAGCAGTCGACCGGGCTGCCGCCGTCGGCCTACTTCATCCGCTTGCGGATGGAGCGGGCGCGCCGCCTGCTGTCGGAGACCGACGCGGCCATCATCCAGGTCGGGCTGGCCGTCGGCTACGGCAGCCCCAGTCATTTCGCGTCGGTGTTCCGCAAGCACACCGGCGTCCCCCCTTCGGCCTACCGCTGACGGCGCGCCGCAAGATCGCGACAGTTCGAGCAAGCCGCCGCGCGACGCTAACCGCGCCCGGCGGCATCATGAATCCGTGCTTCAGGCAGCCCGCCGCGAAGCGCCAACTTCACACTCGAAAGGATAGGACATGGAACTCAAAGGAAAAGTAGCCCTGGTCACCGGCGCGTCGAGCGGCATCGGCGCGGCCACCGCGAAGAAACTGGCCGCGCACGGCGTCAAGGTCGGCCTGGCGGCGCGCCGCCTGGAACGCCTGCGGGCGCTGGCGGCCGACATCGAGGCCGCCGGCGGCGAGGCGGTCGCTCTGCCGATGGACGTGACGGACCAGGAGTCGGTGGCCGGCGGCGTCGCCACGCTGCACGAGAAATGGGGCCGCGTCGACATTGCGTTCAACAACGCCGGCCTGATGCCGATCTCGGACATCGCCAGCCTGCGCGTCGAGGAATGGCACCGCATGGTCGACGTCAACATCAAGGGGTTGTTCAACACCGTGGCCGCCGTGCTGCCGATCATGCAGGCGCAGAAGTCGGGACACATGATCAACACCTCGTCGATCGCCGGCCGCAAGACCTTCGCCGGCCTGGGCGTGTACTGCGCCACCAAGCACGCGGTGGCGGCGTTCTCCGACATCCTGCGCATGGAGGTGGCGCCAAAATACAATATCCGCGTCACCTGCCTGCAGCCGGGGGCGGTCGAGAGCGAGCTGTTCGAGCACATCTCCGACCAGGCCTACCGCCAGCAGATGGAGGGCCTGAAACAGCAAATGACGTTCCTCAAGGCCGACGACATCGCCGACTCCATCCTCTACGCGCTGAACGCGCCGGAACATGTCGACGTGGCCGAGCTGTTCATCATGCCGACCGAGCAGCCCTGGTAGGCGGAAGCCTGGACGCCGCCGTCACCGGCTGGCGTCCAACCGGCGTCGCGAATCCATCAACGCGTCGCCGAACGCGGTAGAATGTCGGGTTAAGCGCCGGGGTCGTTTCGCCCCGGCAAAACCAGACTCATCGCACCGCCGAAAAAGAACCAATGACCACCGTCCCCAACGAAATCAACGCCGCCGCCGTCAAGAACAGTCCCACAGAAAAAATTACTCCAATGATGCAGCAGTACCTGAGCATCAAGGCCGAGTATCCCGATATGTTGGTGTTCTACCGCATGGGCGACTTCTATGAGCTGTTCCATTCGGACGCGGAAAAGGCGGCGCGCGTGCTCGGCATCACGCTGACGGCGCGCGGTTCGTCGGGCGGACAGCCGATCAAGATGTGCGGCGTGCCGTTCCACTCGCTCGAGGGCTATCTGGCCAAGCTGGTCAAGATCGGCGAGTCGTGCGCGATCTGCGAACAAATCGGCGACCCGGCCACCAGCAAAGGCCCGGTCGAGCGCAAGGTGATGCGGGTGGTCACGCCGGGCACCCTGACCGACGCCGACCTGCTGCCGGAAAAGGCCGAGCGCCCGCTGCTGGCGATGTGCATCATCAGCCAGCGCAAGGTGTGCACCGCCGGCCTGGCGTGGCTGTCGCTGGCGAGCGGCTCGCTCAAGCTGATGGAGTTCTCCGGCGACAGCCGCACCGTCAACACCCGCATGCAGCAGGAGCTCGAACGCATCGCGCCGGCCGAGATCCTGCGCGGCGACAACGCCGACCTGTTCGAGGAGGCCGTCCACTGCCACGTCAACCGGGTGCCGGACTGGCACTTCGACGTCGTCAGCGGCCACAAGTCGCTGCTCGATCAGCTGGGCGTGGCGACGCTGACCGGCTTCGGCGCCGACGGCCTGGGCGCGGCGTTCGGCGCGGCCGGCGCGCTGCTTCGCTACGCCCAGTCGACCCAGGGGCGCGGCCTGCAGCACGTGCGCAGCCTGAGCACCGAGACCGAGAGTGAATTCATCGGCCTGGACGCGGCCACGCGCCGCAACCTGGAACTGACCGAGACCATTCGCGGCCAGGAGTCCCCGACCCTGTTCTCGCTGCTGGACCACTGCCGCACGGCGATGGGCTCGCGCCTGCTGCGCTACTGGCTGCACCACGCGCGCCGCGACCAGGCCATCGCCCGCTCGCGCCACGAGGCCATCGCCGCGCTGGCGCGGGCCGACGCCACCGGCGGCCTGTCGCACACCCTGGCGCAGGTGCCGGACATCGAACGCATCACCACGCGCATCGCGCTGCTGTCGGCGCGTCCGCGCGACCTGGCCAGCCTGCGCGACGGCGTCAAGCAGCTGCCGGCCCTGCGCCACGGCTTGCAGCGCGCGCTGACCGATCCGGATGGCCTGCTCAACGCCATCCACACCGACCTGTCCTCGCCCGAGGAGTGCCTGGACCTGCTGGTGCGCGCGGTGGCGCCGGAGCCGGCCAACATGGTGCGCGACGGCGGCGTGTTCGCGCGCGGCTTCGACGCGGAGCTCGACGAGCTGCGCGCGCTGTCGGAGAACGCCGGCCAGTTCCTGGTCGACCTGGAGACGCGCGAACGGGCCCGCACCGGCATCGCCAACCTGCGCGTGGAGTACAACAAGGTGCACGGCTTCTACATCGAGGTCACGCACGGCCAGACCACCAAGGTGCCGGACGATTACCGCCGCCGCCAGACGCTGAAGAACGCCGAGCGCTACATCACGCCGGAACTGAAGGCGTTCGAGGACAAGGCGCTGTCGGCGCAGGACAAGGCGCTGGCCCGCGAGAAGATGCTCTACGACCAGCTGCTGGCCGACCTGGCGCCGTTCATCGGCTGCCTGCAAACGATCTCGAAAGCGCTGTCGCAACTCGACGCGCTGGTGTCGCTGACCGACCACGCGCTGCGCCACAACTGGTGCGCGCCGCAGCTGGTCGACGGCCCCTGCATCAACATCGTCGAGGGCCGCCATCCGGTGGTCGAGAACCAGATCGAGCGTTTCATCGCCAACGATTGCCGCTTCGTCGACGACCGCCGCCTGCTGCTGATCACCGGTCCGAACATGGGCGGTAAATCGACCTTCATGCGCCAGGTGGCGCTGATCACCCTGCTCGCCTACGTCGGCAGCTACGTGCCGGCCACCAGCGCGACGATCGGCCCGATCGACCGCATCTTCACCCGCATCGGCGCCACCGACGACCTGGCCGGCGGCCGCTCGACCTTCATGGTGGAGATGACCGAATCGGCGGCGATCCTCAACGGCGCCACCGAGCATTCGCTGGTGCTGATGGACGAAGTGGGACGCGGCACCTCGACCTTCGACGGCCTGGCGCTGGCGTGGGCGATCGCGCGCCACCTGATCGACACCAGCCGCAGCTTCTCGCTGTTCGCGACCCACTACTTCGAACTGACGCAGCTGCCGGAGAGCCATCCGACGGCGGCCAACGTGCACCTGTCGGCGGTCGAGCACAAGGACAGCATCGTGTTCCTGCACGCGGTGCAGGACGGGCCGGCCTCGCAGAGCTACGGCTTGCAGGTGGCGCAGCTGGCCGGCGTGCCGCAGACGGTGATCAAGGCGGCGCGCAAGCACCTGGCGCGGCTGGAGGCGCAGGCGCTCGACGCCACGCCGCAACTGGACCTGTTCGCGGCGCCGACCACCGACGCCAACGACGAGCCGCTGGAAACGCCGGCGGCCGCCGACGGCGCCACCGGCCATGGCAACGGCAATCCAACGCCGGCCATGCGCGAGCTGCTCGAGGCGCTCGACGATCTGGACCCGGACGCGCTGACCCCGCGCGAGGCGCTGGACCGCTTGTATCAGCTTAAGCATCAGCTCAAGCACCTGACGGAGACCGCGCAGGCATGACGCGCGCCGCGTCCAGGCGGGTCTTTGCGCAAAAGATCGCGCTGACCATCGCGCTGAGCATCGCGGCGGCGGTCGCGCCGGCGCACGCGCGCTCGCCATCGGCCGGCAAGGGCTTCCAGTTCGCGGTCATCGGCCATCCGTTCAAGAACGGCGCCGACGAGGCGCCCCTCAGGCGCGCCATCGCCGCCGCCATGCAGGCCAATTCGGCGTTCATCGTCGCCACCGGCATCAAGGGCGACAAGGAGCCTTGCAGCGACAGGCTGTACGCCGCGCGCCACGCGATCCTGGACGACGCGGCCGCGCCGGTGGTGGTGTCGCTGGCCGGCAGCGACTGGAGCGCCTGCCTCAATTCGGCCGGCCGCTCGAACGCGATCGAACGCCTGAACCGCCTGCGCGAGCTGTTTTACGGCGAGCCCGAGTCGCTGGGCGCGCAGCGCATGCAGGTGACGCGCTTGTCCAGCACCGCGAAGTTCCGCAGCTACGCCGAAAACGCGCACTGGGAGTACGGCAAGGTGCTGTTCGCCACCATCAATCTGCCGGCCAACAACAACCACTATCGGCCGGAGGCGGGCCGCAACAGCGAGTACGAGGACCGCCTGGTCGCCAACCGCGCCTGGCTGCACCGCCTGTTCACCCTGGCCGCGCGCCAGAAGATGCACGGGCTGGTGCTGTTCTCGGACGGCGCCGTCGGACTGCAGGAGGAGGAAGGGTTTTCGCTGTTGCCCCGTTTCGAGTCGAAACAGGACGGCTTCGCCGAACCGCGCCGTCAAATCAAGACGCTGGCCGGAAAATTCAAGGGGAAGGTGCTGCTGGTCGACACCCAGCCCCAGACCGGCGGCGCCGGCAGGACCGAGCCGGCCATCGATTGGCGCGGCAACGTCGGGCATCTGAGCGTGGCCGCGGAATGGGCCGAGGTGCGCGTCAATCCCGACGCCGCCGCCCTGTTCACCATCAAGGGCGGCGGCGCCGAGACGACGCCGTGATCGACTAGATTAGTGGATCGGGTGGATGGCGACGTGGTCGCCGTCTTCGCCTTCGTCGTCCTCGTCACCGTGGTGGTGGCCGTGGGCGCCGTGCACGTGGCCGTGGGCGATTTCCTCGTCCGACGCTTCGCGCACTTCGGTGACGTTGAGCGAGAAGCGCAGCGCCATGCCGGCCAGCGGGTGGTTGCCGTCCAAAACGACCTTGTCGTCGGCGATATCGGTGACGGTGAAGATCATCGCTTCGTCGGCGTCGTCGCCGTCGGGCATGCCTTCGAACTGCATGCCCACTTCCAGCGGCTCCGGCAGGCGGTTGCGCGGCTCGACCTTGACCAGCGCGGCGTCATAGTCGCCGAACGCGTCCTCGGGCTCGATCTGGATGATCGACGAGTAACCGACTTCCTTGCCGTCCAGTTCTTCTTCGATTTTTGGCAGGGTGTTCTCGTAGCCACCGTGCAGATAGACCATCGGTTGACGGCCGTCTTCGATCAGATTGTCCTGTGCATCGGACAGTTTGTAATTCACAGTCACGACCGTGTTCTTGGCAATCTTCATTGGAATTTCCTTTCTGTTATGAGCAGGCAGATTATACCTTTAATCGTGCACCGGGCCGCGCCGCCCCGGACGGCGCATACGCAATCCGCATAACGATATGCGATTCGGTTCTGTCCCTTGCACGGCGCAAGCCCTACAATGGTGTCCATGCGACAAGCCACCTCCGACAAACTCGCCCAATGGCTGCTCGGCAGTATCGAGCTCGACGCCGCCGCGCTGCACGTGGGCCGCTACTGCGGGCCGTGGCGCGTGTCGACCGCCGGCCGGGCCATGGCCAGCTTCCACCTGGTGCTGCGGGGCATGTGCTATCTGCACATCGACGGCCAGCCGGCGCTGCGGCTGCACGCGCGCGACGGCGTGTTCCTGATGAGCGATGTGGCGCACTTCCTGAGTTCCTCGCCGGACCCCGCCGCCCCGGTCGCGCGCCAGCCGATGCTGCCGCTGGCCGGCGACGACGGCGGCAACGAGTACGCCGGCAGCGACGGCGCCGGCCTGGCCTGCGGCTTCTTCCGCTTCAGCGGCGCCCTCAGTCCGATGGTGATCGGCTCCTTCCCCGAATACCTGGTGTGCCGCAGCGGCGACGCCGCCCTGGGCCACAGCGCGGCGCTGTTCGACATGATCCACGCCGAGGCGGCCAACGGCGGCGATCCCGAGCGGCCGTCGCCGCTGATCGCTCGCCTGGTCGAACTGCTGTTCTTTTACCTGATCCGCCACGCCAGCCAGCGCGAGGCGCTGACCGCCGGCCTGCTGGCGCTGGCCCAGCGCGGCGAGTTCATGGCGCTGCTCGAACGGATGCTCGACAATCCGGGCGACGACTGGAGCATCGCCCGCATGGCCGACGCCGCGCACATGTCGCGCGCGGCCTTCTGCAAGCACTTCACCGGCGCCGGCGGGGTCACGCCGGCGCAGTTCCTGCTGCGCCTGCGCATGCGGCTGGCCACCCAGCGCCTCAACGCCGGCGACTCGGTCGAGCAGGCGGCCGCGCACGTGGGCTACCAGTCCAACGCGGCGTTCACGCGCGCCTTCAAGCGCATCGTCGGCGAGCAGCCGGGCGCCTACCGCCGCCAGCTGCGCGCGACCGCATAAGAAGAACGAAAAAGACGTTTGAACAAGGAACCGCGACTTTTGGACATGGCGCGGATCGCGCGCGCGCCTGATAATATGTCGTCAACATTTAGGAAAAACCACCATGTCCCGTCTGACCCTGCACACGCTCGACACCGCGCCGGCCGATAGCCGCGCCTTCGTCGAAAAAGCCATCGCCAACAACGGCTACCTGCCCAACCTGATCGGCGTGCTGGCCAACGCGCCGGTGGCGCTGGAAACCTACCTGACCGTTTCCGCCATCAACTCGCGCGCCAGCCTGACGCTGGCCGAGCGCGAAGTGGTGCAGATCACAGCCGCGCGCATCCACGGCTGCGATTTCTGCATCGCCGGCCATAGCGCCATCGCGCTGAAAAAGGCCGGCCAGAACGCCGACACCGTGCGCGCGCTGCAAACCGGCGCCGCCACCGGCGATGCGAAGCTGGACGCGGTGGCCCGCTTCGCTGCCGCCGTCATCGCCCGGCGCGGCGCGGTCGGCGACGAGGAGCTGCAAGCCTTCATCGACGCCGGCTACAACCAGCAGCAGGCGCTGGAGGTGGTGCTCGGCATCAGCCTGGCCACCTTGTGCAACTTCGCCAACAGCCTGGCCGGCACGCCGGTCAATCCGCAGCTGCAACCGTATCTGCCTGGCGCGGTGTAAGGATGACGGGCCTCTACGACTGGCTGGCGCAGCACGCGGACTCCCTCGACCAATCCGAAGACCTGGCGGACCAGGTGATGCCCGCGCTGGCGGCGCAGGGCTGCTTCCTGGCGGGCGTGCCGTCCCATCTTGGCGGCAGCGGCGGCGACGTGCGCGACGCCATCGACGGCATCGCCGAGGTGGCGCGCCATTCGGTGACGGCGGCCTTCGTCTACTGGGGTCAGCGCAGCTTCATCGAATATCTGCTGCAAAGCCCGAACGCGGCGCTGCGCGAACGCCTGCTGCCGGAACTGATGGCCGGCACTCTGGCCGGCGCCACCGGCTTGTCGAACGCGATGAAATTCCTGTCGGGGATGGAGCCGCTGCAGATCGACGCCAGCCCGGACGGGGATGGCTGGACCTTGAACGGCAAGCTGGCCTGGATCACCAACCTGCGGCCGCAGCGCTTTGTCGCGGCGGCCGCCGTTGCGCCGGTCAACGGCGCGCCGCCGGCGGTGGTGGCCTTCTCCGGCGACGCCTCCGGCGTGCAGCGCAGCGCCAATTTGCAGCTGATCGCCATGCGGGGCAGTAACACCGCCGCCGTTCGGCTCGAAGGCGTGGCGGTCGCGCCGGAGAACATCATCTCGTCGCAGGCGCCGGACTGGCTGCCGCGCGTGCGGCCAGCCTTCCTGGGCATGCAATGCGGGATGTCGATCGGCCTGGCGCGCGCCAGCCTGGAACAGGCGGCCCGCACCCTCGACAGCGGCGCCAAGGGACGCGGCCAGCTCGGTGAGCGCATCGCCGCCGCGCGCGATGCGCTGACGCTGCACACGCAACACCTGCTCGAAGGCGTGGCCGACGGCCGCTTCGTCGCCGACGCGCCGACGCTGTTCCGGCTGCGCATCGCGCTGGCCGATCTGGTGCAAGAGGCGCTGACGCTGGAACTGCACGCCAAGGGCGGCCACGCCTATCTGGAACAGGAGCAGGACGGCTTCGCGCGGCGCTGGCGCGAAGCGGCCTTCATCCCGGTGATCACGCCGAGCATCACGCAGCTGCAGGCGGCGCTGGCCAGGCACGCGGCGTCCGCGAAATGAACGACGCCAGTATGAGCGACGGCCTGGCGCTGCAAGCCGAGGGGCTTGGTTTCGCCTACCCCGGCGCCGGCCACACCTTCGACGACATCACGCTCGCGGTGCGCCCGCGCGAAATCGTCTGCCTGCTCGGCGGCAGCGGCTGTGGCAAATCGACCTTGCTGCGCGTGCTGGCGGGCCTGCAGCGTCCCTCGCGCGGCAAGGTCGCCTTCCTTGGCGCGCCGCTGACCGAACCGAGTCCGCGCAGCGCGCTGGTGTTCCAGCAAGCGAGCCTGCTGCCATGGCTGAACGTCGCCGCCAACGTCGGCTTCGGCCTCGATTTCGCCCACCAGCCGAAGATATCGAAACAAGACCACGCCAAGCGTGTGCAGGACGCGATCGACGCCGTCGGCCTGGCCGGCAGCGAGAAACGCTACCCGAACGCGCTGTCCGGCGGCATGGCGCAGCGCGTGGCGCTGGCACGGGCGCTGGCGCGCCAGCCGGAGCTGCTGTTCGCCGACGAACCGTTTTCCGCGCTCGACGCCATCACCCGCGCCGAAATGCAAGCGCTATTGGTCGACGTGGTGCACCGCTGGCACAGCGCCGTGCTGCTGGTTACACACGACATCGACGAGGCGATCCTGGTGGCCGACCGCATCGTGCTGATGGGCGGCCAGCCGGGGCGCATCGTGCATGAATGGCAGGTCGACCTGCCGCATCCGCGCCTGGCCGACACCGATGCGATCGGCGCGCTGCGGCTGCGCATCCTCGCCGCGCTGCAGGACGTGCGCGCGCCCGCCTCGCCGGCGGCCGAATCGGCCGCCTGAACATCATTCAAACCATCCGAAAGCTCCCCATGACCGCAAACCCTTACCACATCTGCGCCGCCTCCGATTGCGACTGCGGCATGACGCGCCGCGACTTCCTGCGCGTGTCCGCGCTGGGTAGCGCCAGCGTCGCCGCGCCGCTGCTGTTCGCCGGCGACGCCATGGCGCAACAAGGCCCGAAAGGCGACGACCAGCCGGTCAAGATCGGCTACCTGCCGATCACCGACGCCACGCCGCTGCTGGTGGCGCACGGCCGCAAGCTGTTCGAGGCCGAGGGCTTGCAGGCCGAGACGCCGCGCCTGTTCCGCAGCTGGGCGCAGATCATCGAGGCCTTCGTCTCCGGCCAGGTCAATGTGATCCACCTGCTGTCGCCGGCCACCATGTCGGTGCGCTACGGCGCCAAGTTCCCGGCCAAGGTGGTGGCGTGGAACCACGTCAACGGCTCGGCGCTGACGGTGGCCAAGGAGATCAACAGCGTCGCCGATCTGGGCGGACGCACCGTGGCGATTCCGTTCTGGTACTCGATCCACAACATCCTGTTGCAGCAGATCCTGGCCAAGGCCGGCCTGTCGGTGGTGGCCAAGGGCCGCGAGGGCGCCATCGGGCCAAAGGAGGTCAACCTGGTGGTGCTGGCGCCGGCGGAGATGGTCTCCGCGCTGGCCAGCAAATCGATCGCCGGCTTCATCGTCGCCGAGCCGTTCAACGCGCTGGCCGAAACCAACGGCGTCGGCAAAGTGCTGCGCTTCTCCGGCGACGTCTGGAAGAACCACGCCTGCTGCGTCACCTTCCTGTCCGAGCGCGACATCGCGGCCCGTCCGGAATGGGCGCAGCGCGTGACCAACGCGATCGTCAAGGCGCAGCTGTGGACGCGCTCGAACCAGATCGACACCGCGCGCCTGCTGTCGAACGGCGACGCCCACCGCTACACGCCGCACGCGCTGCAGGTGCTGTCGAAGGTGCTGACCGTGACCGACTACGCCGACTACGAAAAACGCGGCGTCATCGTCCACAAGGACTGGAACCAGCGCCGCATCGACTTCCAGCCCTTCCCGTTCGCGTCGTACACCGAGCAGATGGTCAAGGCGCTCAAGACCACGCGGCTGGAGGGCGACACCGGCTTCCTGCAAAAGCTGGAGCCGTCGTTCGTCGCGCGCGACCTGATCGACGACCGCTTCGTGCGCAAGGCGATCGCCGCCGTCGGCGGCCCGGGCGCGTTCGGCCTGCCGGCCAACCTGCTGCGCGGCGAAGTGCTGGCGGTCTGACGGATGGCGAATGTCATGAGTCGCGCCGGTTTGCCGCTGCTCGGCTTCGCGGTGGCGCTGGCGCTGTGGCAGGCCGGGGTCGTCGCGCTGGAGAAGGACACTCCGATCGCGGCGGCCTTCGCGCCGCTGGAGGCCGGCCGCGCGCTGCTACAACTACTGCAAGGGCCGGACATCTGGCGCGACATCGGCCTCAGTCTGCGCCGGGTTGGTTATGGCCTGGCGGCGGCGGTGCTGATCGGCGTGCCGCTGGGGGTGTTGGTTGGCAGCTCGCGGCGCTTCGCGGCGGCGGCCATGCCGCTGTTCCAGCTACTGCGCATGGTGTCGCCGCTGTCTTGGATGCCGCTGGCGGTGATGACCTTGGGCGTGGGCGACGCGCCGGTCTACTTTTTACTGGCGTTCGCCGCCGTGTGGCCGATTTTGCTCAACACCGCCACCGGCGTCGCGCGGCTCGATCCGAACTGGCTGCTGCTGGCGCGCAGTTTGTCGGCCACCAGGACGGAGACCGTGCTGCGCGTGGTGCTGCCGGGGATCATGGCCGATATCCTGACCGGGGTGCGGCTGGCGATCGGCATCATCTGGATCGTGCTGGTGCCGGCGGAGATGCTGGGGGTGTCGGCGGGATTGGGCTACTTCATTCTCGACGCGCGCGACCGCTTGGCTTACAACGAGTTGATGGCGGCGATCGTGCTGATCGGCGTGCTGGGGTTCGCGC
The DNA here is from genome assembly GCF_040675865.1 of Burkholderia sp. LMU1-1-1.1. NCBI lineage: Bacteria > Pseudomonadati > Pseudomonadota > Betaproteobacteria > Burkholderiales > Burkholderiaceae > Burkholderia > Burkholderia sp. LMU1-1-1.1. The sequence goes on from NZ_JBEGHG010000007.1 coordinate 67,638, forward strand.
TCGATTATCTGGCGCGGTGGTTGCACGCCAGGTGGTTGCACGCGCGCTGAACGCAAGCATCAACCCGCACGGCGCGGACCGCCGGGGGCGGCCCCATCGGGTCCGCCCCCTCTGACGGGGGTGCGGGTTTATAATGCGGTATGAAAAAATTACAGCTCCTCGGCGACATCACGCCGGCGCAGTTTCTGCGCGACTACTGGCACAAAAAGCCACTCCTGATCCGTAACGCCATCCCCGGCTTCAAGCCACTGCTGAGCCTGGATGCCCTGACCAAGCTGGCCTCGACCAACCACGCCGAATCGCGCCTGATCGCGGCCGTCGACGGCGAATGGTCGATGCAGCACGGCCCGCTGGAAAACCTGCCGCCGCTGACGCAAAAGGAATGGACGCTGCTGGTCCAGGGCGTCAACCTGTTCGACGCCAAGGCCGACGCGCTGCTGCGCCAGTTCCGCTTCATCCCCGACGCCCGCCTCGACGACCTGATGGTCAGCTTCGCCACCGACGGCGGCGGCGTCGGCCCGCACTTCGATTCCTACGACGTGTTCCTGCTGCAGGCGCAGGGACAGCGCCGCTGGCGCATCGGCCCGCAGAAGGACCTGAGCCTGGTCGAGGGCCTGCCGCTCAAGATCCTGGCCAACTTCAAGCCGAACGAGGAGTTCGTCCTCAACCCGGGCGACATGCTGTACCTGCCGCCGCACTACGCGCACGACGGCGTGGCCATCGGCGATTGCCAGACCTATTCGATCGGCTTCCGCTCGCCGTCGTACCAGGAGCTGGGCGAGGCGTTCCTGCAATTCATGGCCGATTCGATCGACCTGCCGGGCCGCTACGCCGATCCGGAACTGGAGGCGACGGCCAAGCCGGCCGAGATTCCGCGTCACATGCTGGACACGATCACCGAGGAAATCAACAAGGTCCGCTTCACCGAAGAGGACGTGACGATCTTCCTGGGCGAGTATATGTCCGAGCCCAAGCACAACGTGTTCTTCACCGGACCGGCCAAGCCGCTGACGTTCGGCAAGTTCGGCGAGGCGGCCGCGAAGAAGGGCCTGTCGCTGTCGCGCAAGACGCAGATGCTGTATCGCGGCAAGCACGTGTTCATCAACGGCGAATCGTTCGGCGTCGGCCGCGCCGACAAGGTGGCGCTGGAATTGCTGGCGAATAAACGCGCACTGGCCGGCGCCGAGCTGGCGCAGGCGTCGGACGATGTGATGGACGCGCTGTACACGTGGTATCAGGACGGCTGGATCGAACTGGGCTAATCAAACTTGACGGAGGGCGGGATGGAAAGGCAAGTATTTCCCTTTACGACGAAGGGCGGGTTTGCCGAACAATTGGCCGCCTGCCTGGACCGTGCAGAGCATACGCTGCGGCTGTTCGATCCCGATTTCGCCATCTGGAACCTGGGCGGCAGCGCCACCGACGCGGTGCTGCGCCGCTTCCTCAAAGGGGGTGGACGCCTGCAACTGGCCGCCCACGATGGCCGCGCGATCGAGCGGGACGCGCCGCGTTTCTTGCGTTTGGTTAAGGATTACGGCCATGCGATCGAGATCCGGCGCACCAGCCAGTCTTTGCGGCAACTAACGGACTCTTTCTGTATTGCCGATGACCGTCATGTGGTCCGCCGTTTTCATTCGGATCATTTCCGTGGTGAAGCAGTTTTCGACGGCCCCGCCGATATAAACACGCCTTTGGAACGTTTCCTTACAATTTGGGACGAATCCGGTCCCGGATTGTTTGCAAATTCAACAGGACTTTGAGCGGTTGGGGGTAAAATGCGGTGTTCGAAGCGAACTCCGTAGCCGCCGGCTTCCCTAAACCGAAGTCGAAAGCGAAATGTTGCGATACCGCAAAATAGTTGTGAGAACGGCTCTTTGTCCTATTGCGACGCAGTAAAAATCGCTATAATATTCGGTTAGGAAGTTTCCGTTGTCTGGCAGGCACCATGTCAGGTACGAAAAGCCTTCGAAGACGACCTAATGAGCGATAATTACCGGTAATTATTAATCGCAACACTGTGTTCAATTTTGTATTTACTAAGGAAAATCCATGAAAAAATCCCTGCTGATCGTTTCCCTGCTGGCCGTTGCTGCTCTGACCGCTTGCTCGAAAAAAGAAGAAACCACCGTTACCCCAGCACCAGTAGTGGCTCCAGAAGCCGCTCCTGCTGCCGCTCCAGCTGCTCCAGCCGCTGACGCTGCTGCTCCAGCCGCTCCAGCCGCTGACGCTGCTGCTCCAGCCGCTCCTGCTGCTGACGCTGCTGCTCCAGCTGCTTCGGCACCTGCTGCTTCGAAGTAATCAGTAAGGAAAAACCCGCCCGCGCTTATGGCGTCGGCGGGTTTTTTTTCGTCTGAAGCTTTTGCGTCCAAATGGAAATCTCCATTTATTCGCAGATATAAAAAAACCGGCGCATCGCGCCGGTTTTTTTATGCCCGGATATTCTCCGGATATTCAGACGGCGGCGCCAATCCGGCGCCGCCACCGCGGTCAAGCTTATTTCAATTGCTCGTGCAGCAGGGTCAGGATCTTATCGCCGACCGGACCCGTTTCCGGTTTGCCGGCATTGTTCATGACGGTAACGATGCTGCTGTTACCAGCGCCGGCCTTCACCGAAATACGATAGCGCTGCGCTTCCTTATCGGCTTCCGACGACGAGCCCCAGCTGAACAGCTTGCTGAAGAAGCCCTTGGTTTCGGTCGCGTCGTCGATGTAGCGGACGAAGTACGTGCCGCTGGTGCGGTCGCGGTCCTCGACGGTGAAGCCGGCGCGGTCCAGCGCCAGGCCGACCCGGCGCCATGCGCGGTCGAAGCCCTCGTCCACCTGCACGGCGCGCTCGGCGCCGGTGCCGACCAGCGAAGCGTGCTGCGGCTGGACGATGGCCGATTCGACGGCGGTCTTGGCCGGCGACGTGTCCTCGCCGCCGTTGCCCAGCTTGTTCATCATGCGCGCCAGGAATTCGGCTTCCAGGCCCGGATCGTTCGGACGCGGGGTCCAGATCGTCGATTCCTTCTGGGCGCCGGTGACCACTTCCTGGGCGCCGCGATGGCTGATGTAGATCTCGCTGGCACCGTCCGCGCGGCGCTCGATGCGGGTGCGGAACTTGTCGCGCTCGCCGCTCGAATAGACCGAGTCGAACACCTTGCCGATGGTGTTACGGATGAAGTCCTGCGGAATCTTGGCGCGGTTCTCGTTCCATTCGGTTTCCATGATGCCGGCGGTCGGCAGTTCCTGCGCCAAGGTGAAGCCCGAATCCTCCCAGAACTTCTTCAGCTGCGGCCACAGTTGCTCCGGCGTCTGCTTGATCACCAGCCAGCGCTGGTTGCCGTCGCGTTCGACCTTGATATCGTTGACGGTGGTCGGCACCACGGTGCCGGCGGCCGGCTGGCCCGGCACGACCACGCCGGGCCCGACACCGGCGGCGGCCGCCGCGCCCTTGGCGGCGTTGTAGCCGGAGGCGGTGGCGACGCCGTTGTTCGAGTCCGGCAGCGAGTAGCGGTTATCCTTCTGCAATTGCGTCAGATCCGGCGGCACGTCCAGGGTGCTGGCCTTCTTGGCGGACTTGTAGTCCACCTTGTCGTTACCGATGACGGAGCTGATCATGCCGCAACCGGTCAAACTGGCCATCAATGCGCCCAGTACCAGCACGCGCTGCGAGGAAATAGAAGCTGTCTTGCGTATAGTCATGTCGTTACTGTTATAAGAAGCTGGAGTGCAGCAAAATATGATCCGATCGAGTCGGGGCTTGTTGCTCAGGCAGCCGCCGCGCCCGTCAAAAAGCGCGGGCGCCAGCGTGCCTGCCGGGGTTTTACAGTACGCCGGCCTCTCGCAGGGCCGCGCGCACCGCGTCGTGACAATCGGCGCCCAGCGGCACCAGCGGCAGGCGTATGCCGGCCGGCATCTTGCCCATTTCCGCCAACGCCCACTTGACCGGCACCGGGTTCGGCTCGATGAACAGCTTCTGGTGCAGCGGGAACATTTGATTGTTCAGCGCCACCGCTTTCGGGATGTCGCCGGCGATCGCGGCCGCGCACATCTCGGCCATGGCGCGCGGCATGACGTTGGCGGTGACGGAGATGTTGCCGGCGCCGCCGCCGAGCATCAGCGCCATCGCGGTCGGATCGTCGCCGGAGTAGACGGCGAACGATTTCGGCGCCAGGCGCAGCAGGTCGTAGCCGCGGCCGATGTTGCCGGTCGCGTCCTTGACGCCGACGATGCCGGGCACGGCCGCCAGACGCAGGATGGTCTCGTTGCTCATGTCGGCCACGGTGCGGCCCGGCACGTTGTACAGGATCACCGGCAAGTCCACCGCCTCGGCGATGGCCTTGAAGTGCTGGAACATGCCTTCCTGGGTCGGACGGTTGTAGTAGGGAACCACTTGCAGCGTGGCGTCGGCGCCCGCTTCCTTGGCGAAACGGGTCAGCTTGATCGCCTCGGCGGTCGAGTTGGCGCCGGCGCCGGCGATGATCGGGATGCGGCCGTTGGCGTGGGCCACCGTCGCCTTGATCAGCGCGCAGTGCTCTTCGACGCTGACGGTGGCCGATTCGCCGGTGGTGCCGGCGATGACGATGCTGTCCGTGCCCTCGGCGATGTGCCAGTCGATCAGGCGGTTCAGGCCCTCGAAATCCAGACTGCCGTCCGGGTGCATCGGAGTGACGATTGCTACTATGCTGCCCTTAATCATAGGAAACCACTGCATAAAGTATTAAAACGACGATTGTAGACGATGAGTCGCGGTTATGGTGCATTCGGGGCGACAAATCGGCCGTCAAAATGGCGGCAACAGCGCCGCCACACGCGGAAAATCGGGCTTCACGGCGCAGATTCGTTGCACCATGGCAGTTTTTGGCGCGTCGACGACGCCGTCCTCGAAGGCCACCACGCGCAGGCCGTGCTCGCGCGCCCAGTCCAGCAGTTCGCCCGGGTTGAGCAGGAAGTCCGGATTCGACGGTTTGCCGAACTGCGCATTGCCGTCGGCGAAGGTTTCGTAGATCAACACGCCGTCCGGCGCCAGGCTGGCGATCATCGCGGCTGTTAGCGGACGATGCAAGTAGTTTGTGACCACGATGCCGGCGAATCGCGCGGGGCCGAACGGCCAGGCGGCGCCGGCCTCCTCCAGGTCGATGTTGGAGGTGGTGATGTCGGGGCCGGCCGCCAGCGCCAGCGCGTCCGGATCGCGGTCGACCGCCACCACCGAATGGCCGAGCGAGGCCAGATGGCGGGTATGGCGGCCGTTGCCACAGGCCAGATCCAGCACGTCGCCGCCGGGGATCAAAGGGGCGTAGCGCCGTACCCAGGGGGAGATGTTATCGCTCATGATGTCTTTACCGGAATTTACGAAGGGTTACAAAGTTTCCAGCGCTAGGTGTAGGCCAGGCCCATGGCCTCGCGCACGTCGCGCATGGTGTCTTGGGCCAGGCGGCGGGCGGCGTCGTTGCCGTCGGCGACGATGGCGCGCACCAGCGACGGGTCGTCCAGATATTGCTGGGCGCGCTCGTGCATCGGCTCCTGCTCCTTGACGATGGCGTCGATGACCGGCTGCTTGCACTCGATGCAGCCGATACCGGCCGACATGCAGCCGCGCTGCACCCAGGCCTGGGTCGGCGAATCGGAATACACCTGGTGGAATTGCCAGACCGGGCAGCGGGCCGGATCGCCGGCGTCGGTGCGGCGCACGCGCGCCGGATCGGTCGGCATGGTGCGGATCTTCTTGCCGACCGATTCCTTGTCCTCGCGCAACGCGATGGCGTTGCCGTAGCTCTTGGACATCTTGCGTCCGTCCAGGCCCGGCAGGCGCGAGGCGGCGGTCAGGCGCGACTGCGGCTCGACCAGGATCAGCTTGCGGCTGCCCTCCAGATAGCCGAACAGGCGCTCGCGGTCGCCCAGCGACAAGTTCTGGGCGTCGTCGAGCATGGCCTTGGCCTGCTCCAGCGCCTCGTCCTTGCCGTCCTGCTGGTATTCGGTGCGCAGCTCCATGTACAGCTTGGCGCGCTTGCTGCCCAGCTTCTTGACAGCCTTCTCCGCCTTTTCCTCGAAGCCTTTTTCCTTGCCGTACAAGTGATTAAAACGTCGCGCTATTTCCCGCATCATCTCGATATGCGGCACCTGGTCGTCGCCCACCGGCACCATGCTCGCGCGGTAGATCAGCACGTCGGCCGCCTGCAGCAGCGGGTAGCCGAGGAAGCCGTAGGTGGCCAGGTCGCGGTGCGACAGATTGTCGATCTGGTCCTTGTAGGTCGGCACCCTTTCGAGCCAGCCCAGTGGCGTGGCCATCGACAGCAGCAGGTGCAGCTCGGCGTGCTCCGGCACGCGCGACTGGATGAACAAGGTCGTCTGCGACGGATCGATGCCGGCGGCCAGCCAGTCGATCAGCATCTCCCACGTGCTGCGCTCGATGACGCTGGGATCGTCGTAGTGCGTGGTCAGCGCGTGCCAGTCGGCCACGAAGAACAGGCACGGCTGCTCGGCCTGCAGCTTGATCCAGTTTTTCAGCGCGCCGTGGTAGTGGCCCAGGTGCATGGAGCCGGTCGGACGCATGCCGGAGACGACGCGATCGGGATACATGGTTTGCTTAAGCCAAAAGGAAGATCAGCGGTTTGACCAGGATGTGGAAAACGCCCTGCACCAGATGCATGCCGCTGATGAGGAAACCGGTCAGCAGTCCGAACTGCATCATCAGGATCAGGCCGATAAAGACGTAGACACCATAGCGCTCGATCTGCGCGTACTTGCGCGCCAGCGGCATCGGCAGGATGCCGGTGACGATGCGCCCGCCATCGAGCGGCGGCAGCGGAATCAGGTTGAACACGAACATGGCGGAGTTGACGCCGATACCGGCCTTGGCCATCAGGATGAAGAAGTCGTCCTGGTCGGCATGGAACACGAACGTCAGCACCACCCACAGCACCATCCAGCCCAGCCCCATGACGAAGTTGGCGCCGGGACCGGCGGCGGCCACCAGGGCCATCTGCTTTTTCGGGTTGCGCAGGCGATCGTAATCGACCGGCACCGGCTTGGCGTAGCCCAGCGCGGGCAGGGTCAGCAGGCTCAGCACCAGCGGCAGCAGCACCGTGCCGAACGGGTCGATATGGCGCATCGGGTTGATGCTCAGGCGGCCCATGTCGGCGGCGGTGGAGTCGCCGAAGTAGCGGGCGACATAGCCGTGGGCGGCTTCGTGCAGGGAAATTGCAAAAAGAACCGGGATGGCGTAGACCGTGATGGTCCGGACGATGCTATCTATATCCATGATGGAGGGATTCTACCAGAGGCTGCTAAGTGATCTTGGGCGCCGTCGAAGGCCGGCGCGCTTGCCTTGTCGCGAAGGGAGGGTCAGAGTCCGAACAAGGCCGCGTCGCCCCGGCCCTGGCGCACCAGTTCGGCGTCCGGTCCGGTCAGGTCGATCACGGTGGTCGGCTCCATGCTGCAGGCGCCGCCGTCGATGACCAGCTCGATCTGCTTGCCGAGCCGCTCGCAGATGGTGTCGGCGTCGTTGAGCGCGTCCTGCTCGCCCGGCATGATCAGGGTCGTGCCCAGCAGCGGCTGCTGCAACTGCTCCAGCAGCGCCAGCACGATCGGGTTCTCCGGCACGCGCAGGCCGATGGTCTTGCGCGACGGATGGCTGAGCCGGCGCGGCACGATCTTGGTCGCCTCGAGGATGAAGGTGTACGGCCCCGGCGTGGCGCTCTTGAGCAGGCGGAACTGGCGGTTGTCCACGCGCGCGTAGACGCCGATCTCGCTCAGGTCGCGGCACAGCAGGGTCAGGTGGTGCTTCTCGTCGATGCCGCGGATGCGGCGCAGGCGCTCGACGGCGCCCTTGTCGTCCAGGTGGCAGACCAGCGCATAGCAGGAATCGGTCGGCACGGCGACGATGCCGCCGCCGTCGATGATCTGCGATGCCTGCTTGATCAGGCGCGCTTGCGGGTTGACGGGATGGACCTGGAAGAATTGACTCATGGTTGGGTGGCAGGGCCTGGTTTTAGCTGAAGTTGTGGGGGACCACAGCCGGCCCAGGCCGCTATTAATAACATCAGGATTGTACGCTACGCAAGGCGGCGATGCGCTGCTCGAAAGGCGGATGGGTCGAGAACAGCGCGCCCCAGCCGCCACGGTTGGTGATGCCGGAGGCGGCGATCGATTGCGGCAAGGCGCCCGGCTCCATGCCGTTCAGGCGGGCCAGCGCGTGCTGCATCGGTACGCTGCTGCCGAGCAGCTTGGCCGAGCCGGCGTCGGCGCGGAATTCGCGCTGGCGCGAGAACCAGGCCACGATCAGCGAGGCGACCAGACCGAACACCAGCTCGCAGACGAACACGGTGACCATGTAGCCGATGCCGGTGCCCTGGCGGTCGTTCTTGAGCAATACCTTGTCGACGAAGAAGCCGACCACGCGCGCCAGGAACACCACGAAGGTGTTGACCACGCCCTGAATCAGCGTCATGGTGACCATGTCGCCGTTGGCGATGTGGGCCACCTCGTGGCCGAGCACGGCCTCGACCTCGTCGCGGTTCATGTTCTCCAGCAAACCGGTCGACACGGCCACCAGCGCCGAGTTCTTGAAGGCGCCGGTGGCGAAGGCGTTCGGCTCGCCGGCGTAGACGGCCACCTCGGGCATGCCGATGCCGGCGCGCTCGGACAGCGCCTTGACGGTGTTGACCAGCCACAGCTCGGTCGACGACGACGGCGTCTCGATCACGCGCGCGCCGGTCGACCATTTGGCCATCGGCTTGCTGATCAGCAGCGAGAAGATCGCGCCGGTGAAACCGACCACCAGCGAAAACGCCAGCAGGCTGCCCATCTCGAGGTTGCCGCCCGCGCCCGGACGGCCGATGCCCAGCAGCGACAGCACGATGGACAGCACCAGCATGACGGCGAGGTTGGTGGCGATAAACAGGACGATGCGTTTCATTGGTTGTTCTCCGATACGGACAAGTTTGCCCAGATCATAAGGTATGACCGGCTTTACGCAAAATCAAGATGGCAATATTAATTACCGCCGGTAATCAGCGAAAGATATTACCGGCGCAGCCTAGAACCAATCGTGCCACACCGGCTTGACGTTGGCGGGCAATGGCGGCAACAACGCGAAATCGACACGCGACTCGCCCGGCGCGTGGAAATCGGTCCCGCGCGACGCGAGAAAACCGTAACTATTCGCCAACTGCGCATACACCGGATACTGGTCCGGCGTATGGCTGCCGGTGACGACCTCGATCGCCTCCCCGCCCAGTTGCTTGAACTCGTCGAACAACTGGCCCTGGGCCAGCTGGCTGAAGCGATATCGCCCCGGGTGGGCGATGACGGCGATGCCGCCGGCCCCGCGTATCCACTCGACCGAATCCGCCAGGCTAGCCCAGCAATGCGGCACGTAACCCGGCTTGCCCTCGGACAGGTACTTCTTGAACACATCCGGAATATTGGCGCAGGCGCCGATTTCCACCAGATAGCGGGCAAAGTGGGTACGCGACATCAGGTCCGGGTTGCCGACGTAGGTCAGCGCGCCTTCGTAGGCGCCTTTGATGCCGACGGCTTCCAGCTGGCGCGCGATTTCCCGGCCCCGGTTGTCGCGGCCCGAGCGCGTGCACGCCAGGCCGTTGACCAGCGCCGCGTTGGTCTCGTCGATGCGCAGGCCGACGATGTGCACCGTTTCATTGGCCCACGTGATCGAAATCTCGACGCCGGAGACAAACTGCATCCCCTGCTCCTTGGCGGCGGCGCGGGCGGCCGGAATCCCGCCGACTTCGTCGTGATCGGTCAAGGCCCAGACGTCGACGCCGGCCTTGCGCGCGTGGGCGGCCACGGCGGCGGGAGCAAGAACGCCGTCGGAGACATTGGAATGGCAGTGCAGATCGACTTTTAACATGCTGTCATTGTATCCCGGATGCGCGCGCCCCGGCACAGCAGCTCCGCAAAGCGCGCGGGATCGATGTTCGAGCCGCACACCAGCAAAGCCACGCGCTTGCCCGCCAACCGCTCGCGCAGCGGACCGAACAACGCGGCGGTCGCCACCGCCGCCGCCGGCTCGGCCACCAGCTTGGCGTCGCGGAACAAATACAGCATGGCCTCGCAGATCTGGTCGTCGTCGACCCGCACCACCTCGTTGACGAAGCGGCGGCAGACGTTGAAGCTGTACTCCATCGCATACGGCGCGCCCAGGCTGTCGGCGACGGTATCGACCCGCTCCAGCGTCTCCGGCGCGCCGGAGGCGAAGCTGCGGTACAACGCGTCGGCCCCGAACGGTTCGACGCCGTACACGGCGCAGTGCGGATTGAGCTGTTTGACGGCGGCGGCGATGCCTCCGCACAAGCCGCCGCCACCGACCGGGACCACCACCGCGTCCAGATCGGGCACCTGCGCCATCAGCTCCAGCCCGACCGTGCCGGTGCCCTGTGCGGTCAGCGGGCCGTCGTAGGGATGCAGCATGGTGCGGCCCTCGTCGCGCTCGATCTCGCGGCCGCGCGCGAACGCCTGGTGTACGTCGGGCATCAGCAACACTTCGGCGCCGAACTCGCGGCAGGCGCCGATGCGCGCGGGGCTGGCGTGCGCCGGCATGACGACCTTGGCGCTACATCCGGCCAGCCGCGCCGTGTACGCCACGGCGATCGCATGGTTGCCGGCGCTGACAGCGACCACGCCGCGCCGGCGCGCCGCCGCGTCCAGCGCCTCGATGCAGTTGAGCGCGCCGCGCAGCTTGAAGGTGCCGGTTTTTTGAAATAGTTCCAGCTTGAGCCAGACCTCGGTGGTGGGGAATTGTTCTTCGATGACGCCGGTTTGCCAGCGCCAGACGGGGGTGCGCAGAACTTTTCCTTGCAGGCGTGCGGCGGTATCGCGGATCTGGGACAGCGAGGGGTACGGGTGGGACATTGTCATTGGGGTGCTCCATGAGACTATTCAGGGGAGCGCGGGCCGTGCCCGCGCGCGATGATGCGCTGGGACTGGGGGCGCCAAGCACCGGCGCAGCCGCAGCTCAGCGACCCTGAATAATTCGAATAATGGAGACGGACCGACCGCAACCGGCGAACGCGGCCCGGCCGGCGTCTGCGGCGACGTGGCGGAGGTTCGTGACGGTGGTGTTATGCGGGTTCATGCGATCAATCATGCCAAAGAACCAAGGCCCTGGCAAGCCCCAACGCAACAAATGCGGGATGGAGATGTCACTTTACGTGAAGCTCATTGTCCCTTCACGGTTCCAGTTCTCGGCGCAAAAAGCTTAGAGCTGTTCGGCAGCCAAAATCTCCAATGTTTCATAAGATCGCATCAGACTATCATCATCGAATTTCGTCGGTTGAGCCGCCAGCCACAGAATCCATTGCTGAACGGCTCTGCATTTCGCCGTCGTAAGTAAAGGCCAACGCTCAACAGCAGGGGCAACCTAATGGTCCATGTATAGCGGAGGTACCGTAGCGGCCTGGCTTGATGGCGATAGGGTGTTCGCTTTGGCAGGTAACTGGCCGCGCGGAGAGGCCTGCGAGAGCGTGCTCGAGGCAATCGTTGAAGGCTGCAGATTGATGCAACGTACGGGTGCGAATCATCGAACTGCGACATGGGGTTCTCCCTGTTCTGACCAGTCGATTGAAACATTCAGGCTTATTTTGGATTCGGCCGATCCATTTTGCCTTGGCGAAGATTTTAACAGGGACCGATGCCGTGGCTGGCTACGGCCCCCATTGTTCAAGTCGTTTAAGATCTTTGGTTTGAAATCCATCAAACCAAGGAGCGTAAGATCATTCCCCTCCTGCTCTGCAGGCCTCGTTACACATATCATATAGTTTAGAGCAGGCGCCAGCGCTGAGGCCACCCTCACCACAAGTATTATAATTCACGTCGCAGTAGTAACTGCATGGCAAATTGTCATCAGCATGCGCAAATGCGAATGCCGTACCGACGCCGATGGAAAACAGGAATAATTTTAGCTTTTTCACATTCTACCTTTCAAAGTTTTTCAGTAATAAAATTACAGGGATGCAACCTAAATATATCAAAACTTGGTCAAAATTAATCGGAAAATTCCCAGAATCCACCGGTTCCGGTGGGAGTGAATTAATGAACTGCGGCACGCAACGCCTCGTCAATGACATCGGGTTGGAATCCAGTTATGAGCCTGTCTCCGATGATGATTACAGGCACGACAGTTCCCTTAAATGTTTTGAACTGTTCGTTAGCGATCTCCGATTTGTCGACATTGAAGTCGGAAAATGCGATCTTTTTATGTGTAAGGTGGTCGCGTGCTTTAGCGCAAAACGGGCAGGTGGATGTACCGTAAATCACCACCTTCACGTTTGAGGTAGAAAAATAGGCCGAATAATCCCCCTGCTGATAACGTTTTTCTAGCAATTTTGGTAACTTTGCTATTGCTAACCCTACTCCAAGGCCACCAGCCAAAATTAAGAAATACAATGCAGTGGTTTTTAATCTCGCAATCATCTTTGATATTCCTAATTTCAAAAATCGACGTGGCAATGCTGGTAGGGTGGCGTATGTTTATTAATTCGAGTATGTCGAATCAAAATTCCATTTAATGATAGCAGAGGAAAATTCTAATTTCTACGACATATTGATGTTTTTCATCAACCATACCAGTTGATTATTCAGAAAAGTTACAAAGCGTGAGAATGTTGTGATTTACCTCGAATAAAGATGTTTCAATGTGCAGAATTAATATCGCAGGTGCGCTTGTATCTTCGCGAAATTAGCAGCCAAAACTGGCGTATAGCAAAAATGGTTGCCGTTGGCTGGGCCAACAGCGCACTATCACGTTAGGGAAGCACTGATTAATTCATCGGGGGCCGTTTCGTGCGGCAGTCCGACCTGCGCGCGACGCCTCTGACCACCGAGGCGCTGCCGCGGATCGCCGAGTTCTATGTGATCGAGGCCGAGATCCGGGGCAATCCTCCCGACGAACGACGACAAGTTCGGCAAGCTCGCTCGCGCCCGCTGCTCGACGGTCTGGAACGCTGGCTGCGTATCACGCTCGATACGTTGTCGCGCAAGTCAGACACGGCGGCGGCGATCCTGTACGCGCTCAAACTGTGGCCGGCGTTGCTGCGCTACTGCGACGACGGCGTCATCGAGATTGATAACTCGGCTGCCGAACGCACTTTGCGTGGCGTCACCATCGGCCGCCGCAACTACCTGTTCGCCGACGCCGACAGCGGCGAGGACCGCGCCGCCGCGATCTACTCGCTGATCGGCACGGCCAAGCTGAACGGTGTCGCCCGAAGCTTGGTTGCGTCACGTGCTGACGCATATCGCCGACCATCCCGTTAACCGGGTTGATGATTTCTTACCCTGGAACTGCAACCTGCCAGCAGCCCATTGAGATCACGCCGCTTCCCAGAGGTATGACGCCATCATCAATCAAATTCCCCAAGTACTCAAGACGTCAGTGGGCAGACGCTTACACTGATCCGGCGGGCCTATGCCCTTTCTGTCTGCTTATTCCTGCAGTATGCGCTGGAGGGGCTTGTGAAGCCGGATTGGCATTGATTAAAATGGAAAAGATGCCGCACCGACACTATTCTTTTAGGTATGTACAGTACGCCAAATCCAGGCATGACAAACACGAGTACGATGTGGCTCGTACACGGGATGATTTGAACGGACGCATCAATAACATCTGGGCGATGATCACACTCGGACGAAAAATGGGCTGTGACATGAGTAGTGACACTTCTGCAGCGATGACGCTGCTGACACCAGGAGCTCCGAACCCATGAGATATGAAATCGATTTTTCGATCTTTGAATCGCCAATTCGCGCATATGGGAACGTGACTGGCGAACTAGAACTAGCGTCGCATCCCAAAATTGGCGATGTTGTCGAAATTTTGCGAGGGGCGTTAGTGCTACGCGTGCAATACATCAATGTGGTGGATGGACGGTCAGTCATTGGATTTGATGATGTCGTGACGGAATCGCCAAGTGAAGCGACAATGCTTGCTGAAAGACTGGAGGGCGAAGAGGGGTTATTTTGCCCCGGGTACCATGAGCCTTAGCAACACAGGCTGCCAGTCTACAGCGCCGATGATAAATACGCCTAGCAACCCGCCCGAGCTCGGCCAGCGTATAGCGTTAGCCCAATATTGGACGCCATCGTCGAAATAACGCCCCTGTCACGCCATCAAGAATTCCTCGATGTAACCAGCTAGCTCGACCGGCTGGTCGTGGTGCAGCATATGGCCGGCATCGTGCACCATCTTGCGGGTGACATCGCGCAAATGGCCGAGGCGGCGCTCCAGCTCCACCTGCCCGCCCGGCTTCGAGCCGAGCCAGTCCCACATATTGGTCTGGTCGGCCTCGACCCACAGCACCGGCGCCGTGATGGCTTTCCAACACGCCATCACCTCGTCGACGTTGTACGGCAGCGGGCCTTGCTGCTTGTGCACGGGATCGCCGAGGATCTCCCACTCGCCCTGCTCGTTCTGCGCCGACCAGTGCTGCGACAGGAAGGCCGCACGCTCGTCGCTCAGGCGCGGATTGGTTTTCTGCAAGCGCGCCGCCACCGCCTGTCGCGACGGATAGGTGCGCAGCTCCGGCTTTTCCAGCAAACCGTCCATCCATTTGGCGTAGCGGCCCGGCGCCTGCTCGGGCTTGGCGGCGCGCAGGCCCGCGCCCTCCAGGTTGACCAGCTTGCGGATGCGCTCCGGCCGTGCGCCCGCGTACAGGCCGAGGATGTTGCCGCCCATGCTGTGGCCGACGATGTCGACCGCCTTGTCCGGCGAATAGTGGCGCAGGATCGCGTCCAGATCGGCCAGGTAGTCGGGGAACCAATAGGTGTCGTCACCGCTGCGGTCGGACAAGCCGAAACCGCGCCAATCCGGCGCGATCACGTGCCAGTCCCCCTTCAAGGCGTCGACGACGAACTGGAACGAGGCGCCCACGTCCATCCAGCCGTGCAGCATGAAGATCTTGGGCGCGCCTTCCCTGCCCCAGTGATGCAAATGGCAACGCAAACCGCGTATGGTGAGGAATTCGGAGCGGGAAGGTGTCAGCATCATGGTTCTTGTCCTCATATAGACTGAAGCTTGAAAACGGCGGAGTCGGCGCAATATCGGTACATTGCTGGCCGCAAAGCAAAATAATAGCACGACCGTTCGCTGCTGGTGCAAGCGTAAAATAGCGCCATCCCGCCGTTCCCATCATTCAACCGAAGGTTTCCAATGTCTATTTATCAACTGGGCGAACACGCGCCAGAGATCGATGCATCGTCATTTGTCGCCGACAGCGCGACCCTGGTGGGCAAGGTCAGCCTGCATGCCAACACGTCGGTGTGGTTTGGCGCGACCTTGCGCGGCGATAACGAACGCATCACCATTGGCGAGAACAGCAACGTCCAGGAGGGCACCGTGATGCATACGGACATGGGCTACCCGCTGACCGTGGGCAAGAACGTGACCATCGGCCACCAGGCCATGCTGCACGGCTGCACCATCGGCGACGGCGCCCTGATCGGCATCCAGGCCGTGATCCTGAACGGCGCCAAGATCGGCGCCGGATGCCTGGTCGGGGCCGGCGCGCTGGTCACCGAAGGCAAGGAATTCCCGGACAACTCGCTGATCATCGGCTCGCCAGCCAAGGCCGTGCGCACCCTGACCGCCGAGGACACCGCGCGCCTGCTCGCCAGCGCCGACAGCTATGTGCAACGCGGCCAGCTGTTCAAGACGCAACTCAAAAAGATTGGATAAAACATGAGCATTACCCTGACTACGGACGTCCTGCAGAAATTCATCTTCGAGAACGCCGCCGTGCGCGGCGAATTCATCGACATTTCGGCCACGTGGCGCGAGGTGTTGTCGCGGCACGCCTACCCCGCCCCGGTCAAGAAGCTGCTGGGCCAGATGGTCGGCGCGGCCGCGCTGCTGTCGGCCAACCTGAAGTTCAACGGGTCCATCATCATGCAAATCCATGGCGACGGTCCGGTGCAGTTGCTGGTGGTCGAGTGCGACGCCGAGCTGCGCCTGCGCGCCACCGCCAAGCTGGCCGAGAACGCGGTCATCGCCGACGACGCCACCTTGCCGGCGATGTTGAACGCCAATGGCAAGGGCCGCTTCATCATCACGCTCGACCCGGCCGACAAGGTACCCGGCCAGCAGCCCTACCAGGGCATCGTGCCGCTGGACGGCGACGATGTGGCGACCGTCATCGAAAACTACATGCTGCGCTCGGAACAGCTGGACACCAAGCTGTGGCTGGCGGCGGACGACAACGTCTCGCGCGGGCTGCTGCTGCAAAAGCTGCCGGACCATGGCGGCAAGGCCGGCGCCGCGCCGCTGACGCAGGAGGATGCGTTGGAGACGTGGAACCGGGCGGTGATCCTGGGCTCGACGTTGAAGGAGCAGGAGTTGCTGGAGACGACAGTCGATGTGCTGATGCAGCGCTTGTTCTGGGAAGAGACGATCCGGGTATTCGATCCGTTGAGCCCGTCGTTCCATTGCACCTGCACGCGGGAGAAAGTGGGCAACATGCTCAAGATGCTGGGACGCGAGGAAGTTGACAGCGTGCTGGAGGAGCAGGGCCACGTTGGCGTCAATTGCGATTTCTGCGGCCAGCACTACGATTACGACAAGGTCGATTGCGCGCAATTGTTCGCCAGCGACGAGCCGGTCGCGGCGTTGATACCGGCGAGCGACGTTAAGCATTGATAACCCGCACCCCGCAGGCCGGGGTCGTACCCGACCGGGTACGACCCCAGGTGGCCGCTTTGCGGGTTGAAGACTACTTTACCTCCGGCGCTCTGGCATACCGCTGCGCCAGCACCGCGCACACCATCAATTGCAACTGGTGGAACAACATCAACGGCAACACCACCGCGCCCAAGGCGCCGCCCGCGAACAACACCTTGGCCATCGGCACGCCGCTGGCCAAACTCTTCTTCGATCCGCAAAACACGATGGCGATCCGGTCCTCGCGGCTGAATCCCAACCGCCGGCTCAATTGCGCGGCGGTCAGCATCACCAATCCCAGCAACACCACGTCAATCAACATCAGCCCGCCCAGCGACGACCATGACAGCTGATGCCACAAGCCCTGCCCGACCGCCTCGCTGAACGCGGTGTACACCACCAGCAGAATCGACCCCTGATCCACCATCCGCGTCAGCGGCTTGTTGCGCTCGACCCAGGCACCGATCCAGCGCCGCGCGACCTGCCCGGCGATAAACGGCAGCAGCAACTGCAAGGCGATCTGCAACGCCGACTCCCACGGCGAACCACCCGTCATCTGCGCCGCCGTCAACAACCCGACCATCAGCGGCGTCAGGAAAATCCCCAGCAGGTTCGAAGCCGACGCGCTGCAGATCGCCGCCGGCACATTGCCGCGCGCGGCCGCCGTGAAGGCGATCGACGATTGCACCGTGGACGGCAACATGCACAGGAACAGGATGCCCAGATACAGGTCCGGGGTCACCAGCGGCATCAGCAACGGCTTGAGCACGAATCCCAGCAAGGGGAACAGCGCGAACGTGCACAACAGCACCAGCAAGTGCAGCCGCCAGTGCGTGATGCCGGCCACCACCGCCTCGCGCGACAGCTTGGCGCCGTGCAGGAAGAACAGCAGGCACACGGCGCCATGGGTGATGCCGTTGAAGATGACGGCGCCATGGCCGGTGCAAGGGAACAGGCTGGCCGTGCCTATCGTCACGAGCATGGCCAGCGTAAAGTTATCGGGTAGGAATCGGGGACGGGTCATCGCTGGGTTACCACATCTTGGCGCATTGGACTTCCAGAATCTCGACCGCGCCGAGCGTCTTGGCCGACGCCGTGCCGCGGATCAGATCGACGCGTTCGACGCAGGCGCCGCGCATCAGCCGTTCCTGCGTCCGGGTGCACACCGTCACGGTGCCGGCGCTGCTGGTGTTGCAGGAAAAGCCCTCGACCCGCATGCGCGCCACCGCCTGCTCCAGCGGCATGCCGGGCTGCACGGTGTCGGCGACGAAGTTGCCCAGCTTGGCCTGATTGACCGTGTAACAGCCGGCCAGTGGCAACGCCAAGGCCAGCATCAGAAGTATACGCATCCTGTTCTTCCCTCTTATTTCCATACGGCAGTGTAACGCATCGGTCATCACCCGGTAACACGCCGTAACTATCATGCGCTGCGTTGCTATTCCTGTTGTTACTCTTTTAATCGGTTTTCCAAGGCAGAACATGAACAAGAAATTATCCGCAGTGTGCTTCGCCGCGCTGAGCTTCCCGATGCTGGCCATGGCCGCCAACGTCGCCGCCGCCGTCGCTGAAATGGCCGCTCCGGCCAATGTCGCCGACGCTCCCGCCGCCGCTGCAGATAGCGCCGATACCTCCGCAGCCGGGGCCGTAGCGGCGCCGATGGCCACCGTGGAGATCGCCACCCGCAAGACCCGCTCGTCGGTCGCGATGACCAAGAGCGATATGCAGAAGATCCTGCCGGGTATCAATCCATTGAAAGCGCTGCAAACCCTGCCGGGCGTGAGCTTCCAGACCGCCGACCCATGGGGCAACAACGAACAAAACACCTCGCTGTTCATCCACGGCTTCAGCGGCCCGCAGCTGGGCTACACGATGGACGGCGTGCCGCTGGGCGACCAGCAGTACGGCAACTACAACGGCCTGTCGCCGCAGCGCGCCGTCATCAGCGAAAACGTCGGCAGCGTGATCCTGTCGTCGGGCGCCGGCGACCTGTCGACCGCGTCGACCAGCAACCTGGGCGGCACCATCGAGACCTTCTCCAGCGATCCATCGCAGACGCGCAACCTCGCGCTGCAGCAGACCGTCGGCAGCTACAAGACCTCGCGCACCTTCCTGCGCTACGACACCGGCAGCTTCGGCGACGGCAACAGCGCCTACATCTCCGGCGTGCACCAGGAGCAGCGCGCGTGGGACTTCCACGGCCGCCAGGGCGGCGACCAGTTCAACGCCAAGTTCGTCAATCAATCGGGCCTGGGCAAGCTGACCTTGTTCGTCAACTACTCGGACAAGACCGAGCCGAACGAGGACAGCACGGTGCGCTCGGCCAGCGAGAAGTACCAGCCGTACACCCGCCCGTTCATGTATCCGAACATCCAGCAGGCGCTGTCCTACCTGTCGCCGACCGGGGTCACCCCCGCCGCCGACGGCAACAACTACCGCAACTATTACGGCGTCGCCCAGCGCACCGACTGGCTGACCTACGCCAAGTTCGACATGAACCTGGGCGAATCGACCACCTGGTCCAACCAGGTCTACTACCACAACGACGACGGCGTCGGCATTGTGGCCGGCCCGATCGGCGTGGCTGGCCTGCCGGGCCTGTTCTCGGTCTACTTCCCCGGCCAGAACCTGAAGCAAGTGTTCGGCAACTCCGGCTACGCCACGCGCACCACCGAATACACCATCAACCGCAGCGGCTACCTATCGAGCCTGTCCACCGAACTGGGCGACCACAAGCTGCAGGCCAGCCTCTGGCTCGAAAGCAACCGCTCGTCGGCCTACCGCCGCTGGTACGCGTTCGACGTCAACCATCCGAGCTCGCCGTACGACCGTCCGAGCGATCCGCTGATCACGCAGTACGGCAGCAAGATCGACAACAAGGTCGCGCAGATTTCGGTGCAGGACGAATGGCGCGTGCGCGACGACCTGGCGCTGCAGGCCGGCTTCAAATCGAGCCTGCAATGGGCCGACGGCCAGTTCCCGGTGCAGCCGAAGGTCGGCGCCATCGCCAACGGCTCGACCGCCCTGCCGGTCGGCAAGATCACCACCAAGAAATGGCTGCTGCCACAGCTCGGCGCGCGCTGGGACATCACGCCGCATGACCAGTTGTTCGTCAATGTGCAAAAGAACATGCGCCAGTTCGTCACCTACGGCGGCGGCGGCGCCTCGCCGTGGAGCCTGGCGAGCCAGCAGGCGTTCGACCTGTTCCGCGATACGGCCAAGCCGGAAACCTCGATCACCTATGAAGCGGGCCTGCGCACCAGCCACCAGCTCGACATCGGCGGTGTGAGCGCCATCGACGGCCAGGTCAACGTCTACCACGTCGACTTCAAGGACCGCCTACTGCAGATCAGCCCGACGCCGGTGATCACCTCCATCATCGGCGGCAACCCGGTGCTGGCCAACGTCGGCAGCGTCAAGACCGACGGCATCGACCTGTCCGGCACGCTGCACTTCGGCCGCATGTTCTCGTTCTACAACGCGCTGTCGTACAACCGCTCGGAATACCAGGACAACTACATGAACGGCGCGGCCATCGTGCCGACCGCCGGCAAGGCCGTGCCGGGCAGCCCGGAGTGGATGAACAAAACGGTGGCCACCTTGACCGTCGCCGACACCGAGTTCCAGCTGATCGGCGACTACGTCGGCAAGCGCTACGCGACCTACACCAACGACCTGTCGGTGCCGAGCTACTTCCTGATGAGCCTTGGCGTGTCGGGCAAGCTGCCCTTCCTCAACGGCGGCTTGATCAAGAACGCCCGCTACCGCGTCAACATCACCAACCTGGCCGATCGCGAGGGCAGCCTGAATGTGGTGGTCGGCGCCGCCAGCGGGACTTACAATACATTCCCGATCGCACCACGTCAGGGCTTCCTGACTTTGATGGCTGACTTCTGATGAACAAACTTTATTTCCCATCGCGCCTGTCGCGCCGGGGCTTTATCCAAACGGCGGCGCTGACCGCCGGCGCCTCGCTGATATTGCCGGCATCGTCGGTGCTGGCGGCGACCGGCGGCCTGGCCGACCAGTCGGGCCTGCCGGGCATCGCGCCGGTCGGCGCCGGCGGCATCGGCGGCGGCAAGAAGCCGCTGGTGTTCGCCCACCGTGGCGCCAGCGCGCTGCGGCCCGAGCACACCCTGGCGTCGTACGCCAAGGCCATCGCCGACGGCGCCGACTACGTCGAACCTGACCTGTGCAGCACCAAGGACGGCGTGCTGGTGGCACGGCACGAGGCGTATCTCAGCGAAACCACCGACGTCGCCGGCCGCCCGGAGTTCGCCAGCCGCAAGACGCGCAAGACCATCGACGGCGAGCCGCACGACGGCTGGTTCGTCGACGACTTCACGCTGGCCGAACTGAAGACCTTGCGCGCGGTCGAGCGCATCCCGGCCTACCGTCCGGGCAGCGCGCAGTACAACGGCATGTTCCAGGTCGCGACGTTCGAGGAGATCATCGACTTCGTCGCGGCCGAGGCGGCGGCGCGCGGGCGCATCATCGGCATCGTGCCGGAGTTGAAGCACTCGACCTACTTCGCCAGCGTCGGCCTGCCGCTGGAGGACCGCTTCCTGGCGATCCTGGACGCGCACGACTACACGCGCCGCAACCCGGTCGAGATCCAGTCGTTCGAGGTGGCCAATCTGAAGTACCTGCGGGGCAAGCTGGGACGGCGCGCCAACCTGCGCATCATGCAGCTGGTGATCGGCCAGGACGTGCGGCCGATGGATGTGGCGGCGGCCGGCGGCAAGCTGACGTTCGCGCAGATGTGCACGCCGGCCGGCATGCGCGACATCGCACAGTACGCCGACGTGATCGCGCCGCCGACGCGCTCGATCATTCCGCTGAAGAAGGACGGCAGCCTGGCCGAGCCGAGTTCGTTCGTCGACGACGCGCACAAAGCCGGCCTGCGCGTGGAGCCGTGGACGTTCCGGCCGGAGAACCAGTTTCTGGCGACGGACTTCCGCGACGGCGGCAGCCTGCAGGCGCGCAACGAAGCCGGCTCGATCGCCGAGATGAAGCGTTACATCGCCATCGGGCTCGATGGCTTCTTCACCGACGACCCGGCGCTGGGCCGCGCCGCCGTCGGCACCTAACAGCAACTCCGGGGTCAGGTCCACCATTTCTACACGAACTGATGTGTAGTGGCGCCAAATCGCTACAAACAGATAAGCACGTGTAGAAATGGTGGACCTGACCCCGGAGTGAGATTCTCCACCATGCCCACAGATCATTCCAAACGCAAGTTCCTGCGCAGCTCCCTCGGCACCGCCGCCTCGATCGCCGCCCTGTCCGGATTCCCGCCGGCGATCCGGCGCGCGCTGGCGATCGAAGCCAACAACGCCACCGGCACCATCAACGATGTTCAGCATGTCGTCATGCTCATGCTGGAAAACCGCTCGTTCGACAGCTACTTCGGCACCTTCAGGGGCGTGCGCGGATACGGCGACCGCTTCGTCGCGCCAGCGCCGAACGGCTACAACGTCCTGTATCAGACCAGCACCACGCCCGCCGCGACTTATATGCCCTTCCACCTTGACGCGAGCAAGGGCAATGCGCAACGCGCCGGCGGCACGCCGCACACATGGATCGATTCGCAGGCGGCGTGGGACCACGGCCGGATGAACCGGTGGCCGGACGCCAAGACCGCGCTGTCGATGGGATATTTCGAAACCGCCGAGGTGCCGTTCCAACGGGCGCTGGCCGATGCCTTCACCCTCTGCGACCACTACCACTGCGGCATGCACACGGGGACGATCGCGAACCGGCTGTTCTATTGGACCGGCACCAACGGCCCCAACGGCCGAAGCCCGGCCGACGGCAAACCGGTCCAGGTGGCCGTGCTCAACAACCAGTACGAGGACGGCAACGACATCGGCCCCTCGAGCGAAGGCTGGACCTGGACCACCTACGCCGACCGTCTGGAAAAGGCGGGGGTCGGTTGGAAGGTGTACCAAAGCCTGGTCGACAACTTCGGCTGCAACGAGATGATGAGTTTTCGCCACTGGCGCGCGGAAATCGAAAAACTGCCCGAGCGCCGCCGTCCGCTGCACGTCGCCGCCACCGACATCACCCAGGACGTCAATCGCGCCGGCCCGTTCTATGACGCCGGCATCGACGACGCCCTCAGCCCGTTGGCCAAGGGATTCCACAACACCATGCCGCATGGTTTCCTGGAAACCTTCCGCGAGGACATCAGCCACGGCAAGCTGCCGGCCGTGTCGTGGATCATCGCGCCATCGGTCTACAGCGAGCATCCGGCATGCTCCAGCCCGGCCCAGGGCGGTTGGTATGTGCAGGAAATTCTGGATGCGCTCACGGCGCATCCAGAGGTGTGGAGCAAG
Organism: Burkholderia sp. LMU1-1-1.1; assembly: GCF_040675865.1. Taxonomy (NCBI): domain Bacteria; kingdom Pseudomonadati; phylum Pseudomonadota; class Betaproteobacteria; order Burkholderiales; family Burkholderiaceae; genus Burkholderia; species Burkholderia sp. LMU1-1-1.1. Next base: position 90,624 of record NZ_JBEGHG010000007.1, read on the forward strand.
ACCGTTCTGTTGATTAATTTCGACGAGAACGATGGCTTGTTCGACCACCTGCCGGCGCCGTGCCCGCCATCGGTGGCCGCCGACGGCGGCATCGCCGGCGGCACCACGCTGAGCGCCGCCGATATGGCGCTCGAGTACCACAACCACACGCCGGCGACCGGCAGGCAGCCGGCGATCGATGGCCGCCCCTACGGACCGGGGCCGCGCGTGCCGATGTGGATCGTGTCGCCGTGGAGCCGTGGCGGCTGGGTCAACTCGCAGGTCTTCGACCATACCTCGGTGCTGCAATTTCTCGAGAAGCGCTTCGGCGTCCTCGAGCCGCAGATCAGCGCTTACCGGCGTGCGGTGTGCGGCGACCTGACCTCCTGCTTCAACTTCGTCAACCCGAACGCCGAGGCGTTGCCAACGCTCGGCGGGCGCAGCACCAAGGCGGACGTCGACGCGCTGGCGCTGGCCCAGGCCAAGGCCGCCGCGCTGGAACACCCGCCGGCGACGACCACCTCCAGACTGCCGGCGCAGGCCGGCGGCACCCGCCCCTCGCGCGCACTGCCCTATGTATTGCAGGTGACGGCGCGCGCCACCGCCAGCGCGCAGCGGGTGACGCTGGCGTTCGCCAACGACAGCGGCGACCGCGCCGGCGCGGTATTCCACGTGTACGACGAGCTGCACCTGGACCGGATACCACGGCGCTATGTAGTCGAGGCCGGCAAGACGTTGGAGGGAAGCTGGGAGGTTGCGGCGGACGGCGGCGCTTACCGCCTGTGGGTGCTGGGACCGAACGGCTTTCACCGCCACTTTATTGGCGACCTCAACGAGCAGGAGGGTGCGGCGGGCCCGGAGATCGACATCCGCTACGAGGCGGGTAGTCCGGCCGGGCTGACGGTTGACATCCACAACCACGGCGACGCTTGCACATTCACGGCAACGGCCGAAGCGTATCGAAGCGACGGCCCGTGGACGATCGCGGTGGCCGGCGGAGGCGTCGGAACGTTCCAATGGCCGGTGGCCGACAGCGGCAACTGGTATGACTTCACGATCACCTGCGGCGCGCAGAAAAGTTTCCGGCGCCGCTACGCCGGACGGGTCGAAAACGGCAGGGACTCCGTCAGCGACCCGGCGATGGGAATGCCACTCCGGGGTCAAGTCTGACATTCAGACACGAGCTGATCTATTTGACCGCGCTTACTGACCAGTCCGTGTCCGAATGACAGACTTGACCCCGGGTTTTTAGCGGCTCGCTTGGCGCGAGGCGTCGTCGGCTTTTGGCAAGGCGGCGGTCATGTTGATCCAGCTTTCCGGCTGCGGTTTTTTCGGTTCGCGGACGCCGAAGAAGCTGACGACCTGGTCGCTATTGTGGTCGTAGAATTCGACCGAGGTGATGCCGGCGCGCTTGACCACCCAGCCGCTGGCGAAGGCGCTGTCACGCAGGTGCAAATTGAATTCCGGGTCGAGCACGTTGAACCAGCCCGGCGAGGCGGCGACCTTGCCTACCTTGCCGCTGAAGATCTGGATCGTCGAGCCGTTGCCCAAAAAGACCATGATGTCGATCTTTTGCTTGGCCGTCTCTTCCAGCAGCTGGCGCACCGCTTGCGGCGTGATGCGCGTGGCGGCCCCGGCCGGGGCGAGGCGCATCGCTTGCTGGCGCGAGACGCCGAACTCCGTCAGCAGGCGGTTGAACTGGTGTACGTCGTTGATTTCATTCCATGCCAGCTGGAATTCCTTGACGTCGATCTCGCTGTCCGGCTTTTCCTTGGCCTTCACAGGTTGCGCGGCCACCTTCAGGTCGGCGCTTTGCGACGGCGCGCGGAAGTCGGCCACCAGCTTGTCGAACACCGGCACGCCGGCGTCGTTCTTGAGGTACAGCTTGTGCACGGCGTTGCCGCTGGCGTCGAAGAATTGCAGGCTGCGCGAGACGGCGCCGTCCTTGCCCGGCTGCGTCACCGCGAACGCGTATTTCCATTTGTCGAAGGTGAAACGCAGGTCGATCTCGCCGCCCAGGTAGCCGCCGGCGATGTTGCGCAGGCGCGCTTCGCGTTCCTTTTGCTTGTCTTCCTCGAGACCGACGATGTCGTCCTGCGATTTGAGCTTGCTGGCGACGCCGGTGCGCTCGAGCACGCCATTTTCGTTGCGCGTCAGCGCCAGCACCTTGCCCAGGTCGAGCGCGCGGCGCATGATTTCGCGCGGCACGGTGTCGCCTTCCTTGAGGCGGACGACGGTCTTGCCGATGCCGGTCGCCAGCAGGTCCGCTTCCGAGACGCTGAGCGTTTTGGCGGCGTCGCGCGCGGCCAGCTTGGGCTGCTCGGCGCGCAGGGTTTCCCAGCGTTCGGCCAGGCTGGCGGCGCCGCCCGGCAACGCGGTGAACAGCAAGGCGCCGGTCAGCGCCAGGGTAAATCGGTGGTGAGGTTTCATGGTGGCTCCGTGGGTTGTTTAGTAGATGACTTTAAGGTTGACGGCGAAGTTGCGGCCCGGACGCGCCTGGCGTTCGATGTCGGCCAACGTGGCCGCCGTGGTGCCGGCGACCAGGCTGCGCGACGAGGCGTAGTCCCAGTACTTGCGGTCGGCCAGGTTGTACAGGCCGCCGCTGACGGTGGCGTGCTTGTTGATGTGCCAGTACGCGGTCAGGTCCATGACCGTGTAGCCGGGCACGGCGAACATGCCGGTCGTGGCGCTGGTGAACACGTCGGCCGAAGCGCGCTTGCCGCGCACCGTGCTGACGATGAAGGCGGCGCCGCCGCGCTTGGCCGGGTCGTCGTAGGCGAACGTGGCGTTGGCCTTGTACGGCTGCACCGAGGCCAGTTCGGCCTTCTTGCCGCTGTCCTTGTTTTCGGCCGTGCCGCGCGAGATGCCGCCGGCCAGCGCCAGACTGTAGCCCCGCATCGGCTGCCACCATTGGCCCAGCGCGAAGCGGCTGCTCACTTCGCCGCCACGGATTTTGGCCTTGCCGACGTTTTCCGGACGGAACAGGCCTTGCGTGATGGTCGGGTAGTTGACCGGGTCGGCCGGCTGCGCGGCGTATTCGATGAAGTTGTCGTAACTGGTGTGGAACAGCGAGAAGCTGAGCTCTACACCTTGTGTCGGCGCGCCCTTCAGGCCCACCTCGAAGGCGTTGCTGGTTTCCTTTTTGAGGTCGGGGTTGCCCAGCACGGCGTAGCCGTTGCCGGCGCCGGTGTAGCTGAACGAGTCGTAGGTGCCGGTGCGCTCGGCCGCGCTCGGCAGGCGGGTGCCGCGCGTGTATTGGGCGTAGGTGCTCAGCTGCGGCGCCAGCTCGACCGAGAAATTCAGGCTCGGCGTGACGAAGGTGTCCTTGTCCTCGCGGATTTCCCTGGCCGCGCTCGGCACGGCGATGACGTAGTTTTGCAGGTTTTGCGGTGTCAGCTTGCGCCGCTCGGCGCGCAGCCCCGGCGTCAACGTGGCCTGGTGGCCGGCCAGGTCGAATCCGAACTCGCCGCGCACGTAGGCGGCCAGCTTGTCGGTGTCCATGTCGGCCATGCGGTTTTTCATCGTGATCTGGTGGGCGCCGGTGCGCACCACCGTGCGGTCCTCGATCCATGGGCGGCGGCTTTCCAGCTCCTCGTACAGCACGCCGTAGCCGAGCACCGTGGACGGGTTCAACTGTTTGACGGCGTCGAACGCGATGCCCTTGCTGTCGTTGAAGTAGCCGGTGGTGATGTTGCGGATGTAGGGCTGGCCGCCGCTGACGTAGTCGGCGTTGGTGTCGTCCTCGACCGAGGCGGTTTGCTTGTAGAGTTTGGTTTCGAGCTTGTCGAACAGCAGGCCGTTGGCCGGCGTGTAGCGGTGCTCGACACTGTAGCGGGTGCGCTCGGTGTTGGAGTTCTGCGTCGCGCCGGCGGGATACAGGGCGCCGACCTTGTTGTTGTAGACGCGGTCGTGTTCGGCCTTGTAGTGGTCGATGGTGAAGCGCAGTTCCTGGTCGCGGGCGAGCTTCCAGTTCAGCTTGGCGAGCACGGCGTCGGACGACCAGTCGTCCGGGTTGGGAACGGCGTCGCCTTCGGTCTTGGTTTCGGCGCCGTCCCGGTGGACGGCGACGATCAGCGCTTGCAGGTGCTCGCCGAGCGCGGTGGCGGCGGTGACGGCGTGCATGCGCGACGCCTGTTCCGACGCGTAGCCGAACTTGTAGTCGGCGTAGAGCTTGCGGGTGCCGTCCAGGTACATCTCCGGCGATTTGGTGACGAACGAGACCGCCCCGCCCAGGCCGGGCGTGCCGCCGCCGGCCGGGCTGGCGCCCGAGCCGATGCCGACGTAGTGGAAGGTTTCCGGGTCGGTGTAATCGCGGCCGATGCCGAACGAGTTCATCGACGTGCCTTCCGGGCGCGGCGCGGCGTCCGGCAGCGAGATGCCGTCGACTTCGAGGCTGACGCGGTTGCCTTCGACGCCGCGAATGTTGATGCCGGTGTTGCCGGCGCTGTCCCAGACGTTGGCGCCGCCGCTGGCGGCCGCCGGCACGCTGATCAGCGGCGAGTAGCGGGCGATCTTGGCCATGTCGATGGCGTTGTTCTGCTCCAGCTGCTCGGTGCTGACGACGGTAGTGGTCCCGTTGCGGGTGGAGGCGGCTTCGTCGCGCTTGGCCTGGACGACGATTTCGCCGAGGGCCGGGGCGCTGGCGGCAGCCGCCGCTTGCGCTTGTTGCGCGTGCGCCGGGAGCATGGCGGCGGCCATCAGGGTGATCATTGCGGAGTGCACCGCGACGCCCATCAGGCGCGGTCGTGGGACGTGAGAAGGCGCGGCCGAATGCCGGGCGCCCGTGGTGGTGGCAGCCATAGAGTTCCAAGAGAGAGTTGTGGACGGCTGGCTCTCGGACCTACGATTGCTGGCAAAAACGCATACTAGCAATAATGATTCTCATTTACAAGTGGTTGGCGTGTAAAGATTGATTATTGTCAAAGCGGTTAGGATGTAAGACGGGGGGAAATTTTCTGGCGGTATTGGCGGAGCTTGGCGGATTACGCCGTTCCGGCTAATCCGCCCTACGTGGTTTAGATTTTTTCACGTGTTCAGGCCGTGGTGAGGTCAGGACGGTTCGTTGGCCTGGCTCCGCGTTGCGTTGGTCTCGCTGCTGATGTGGTTGTTTTTGACGCGGACGTAGTGCTCGGCGGAGTATTTCAGGTAGGCGATTTCCTCCGGGCTGAGCGCCCTGACTTTTTTCGCGGGACGGCCAACGTACAAGTGGCCGCTTTCCAGCACCTTGCCCGGCGAGACCAGGCTGCCGGCGCCGATCATGACGCGGTCTTGCACCACGACGTCGTCCATGATGATCGAACCCATGCCGATCAGGCATTCATTACCGATGGTGCAGCCGTGCAGCAGCACCGAGTGGCCGATGGTGACGTAGTCGCCGATGATCAGCGGCGAGCCGTCCGGCTTGCCCGGGTGCTTGTGGGCGACATGGCCCATGGCGAAGTCTTGCACGTTGCTGCACTCGCCGATGACGATGCGGTTGACGTCGCCACGCAGCACGGTGTTGCACCAGACCGAGCTGTCGCGGCCGATACGGACGTCGCCGATCACTTGCGCCGAGGCGTGCAGATAGATGTCGTCGCCAAGGACGGGGCTGGTGTCGAGATACGGGGATAAGGGCATGCGGTGTCCGGATAAGTCAGTGGGGGAAATAGGTGCTGTCGCCGTGCGGCGCGGCGGCGAATGGCGGCAACGCTTCGGCGCGGCGCGACAGTTCGTCCAGCGACGGATAGTTTTCGGCGGCCACCACCTCGGGCAGCATTTGCCGCATGAAGTGCCAGGTGACGGCCGTCATGACCGCGCCGTGGTCCGTGCCGGGGCCGCCGAGGATCAGCGGCCGCTCCCGCTGCTCGGCTTCGAGCGCGTCGAAGGCCGACAGCATTTGCAAGGTGACGCGCTCGACCCACGGCTGGTGCAGTTTTTCGGCCGGACGCACGTTGCGTTCGTAGACGATCTGCACGCCCTTGTCGCAGGCGGCCAGCGCCAGGCCGAGCACGCGCAGCGAGCGCAACAACGCGGCCGGGTCCGACGGCGTCAGCCGCAGCTCGGGCCTGGCCAGGGTTTCGGCGTATTGCAGGATCAGCGTCGAGTCCATCAGCACGGTGCCGTCGGCGGTGACCAGGGTCGGCGCCTTGACCACGGGATTGATCTGGCGGAACTGGTCGAAGGTGCGGAACACCGACAGCGACTGGTGTTCGAACGGCACGTCAAGCAACTGCAGCGACACGGCGACGCGGCGCACATAGGGGGAATCGAGCATGCCTATCAGTTTCATGTTTTCTCCTTCGAATCACCGAGCGCGAACTCGGCGGCCTTGCGGGCGTGGATGGCGGTGGTGTCGAACAGCGGCACGGCCGCGTCGGATGGGTGGATCAGCAGCGAGATCTCGGTGCAGCCGAGAATGACGGCCTGGGCGCCCCGCTCCACCAGCGCGGCGATGATGCGGCGGTAGTCGTCGCGCGAGGCGTCGACGATGTTGCCCAGGCAGAGTTCTTCGTAGATGACGCGGTGGACGATGTCGCGCCCGGCCGGCTCGGGGACGATCACGTCCAGGCCGTGCAACTCGCGCAGCCGGTCCTTGTAGAACGCCTGCTCCATCGTGAAACGGGTGCCGATCAGGCCGATCTTGGTATGGCCGGCGGCCTTGATGGCGGCGGCCGTCGGGTCGGCGATGTGGAACAGCGGGATGTCCACCGCCGCCTCGATGGCAGGCGCGACCTTGTGCATGGTGTTGGTGCACAGCACGATAAAGTCGGCGCCGGCGGCCTGCAGCGAACGGGCAGCGCCGGCCAGCAGCGCGCCGGCCGCGTCCCAGTCGCCGGCGCGCTGCAAGCGTTCGACGTCATGGAAGTCGACGCTGACCAGCACCACCTTGGCCGAGTGCAGCCCGCCCAGCAGCTCCTTGACCGTTTGGTTGACCTCCCGGTAGTACGGCACCGTCGATTCCCAGCTCATGCCGCCGATTAATCCGATAGTCTTCATCAGATCCGCCCCGGAATGAAGCTGAGGAAGGAGAACTCGGCCTCGAAGCCGGCTTCCTTGGGGCTGCAGGCGTACAGGCCGCAGGCGATCGAGTCGGCGCCCGCGCGCTCGTGCAGGTGGGCCATGCGCAGTTGCGTCCATTGCTCGCCGTCGAGCGACGATTCGACGATACAGTCGTTGTCCTCGGCGCGCACGCGCAACCAGATGGTGTCGATCTCCTTGGCCAGCGGCTGGGTCGACCAGTCCGAATAATGGCCGTTGGTGACGACCACGCCGAGGCGGTTGTCGCCGTCCGGTTCGAACTCGACCGAGGTCTTGAGCCAGCAGCCGGACGACAGCCGCACCATCAGCCCGGCCTGGTCGTACTGGTGCACGGGACGCGAGGTGACCTTGGTCGTCAGCACGAAGTCGCCTTCGGCCTTCAGGTGCAGGAAGTGGCCGTTGTCGACCTGGAAGCCGTAGTGGGTGCGCTGCCAGAAGTCGGTGGCGGCGTCGGTGTGGATGCGCAGGCGGTTGGCGCCGTAGTCGACCTGCCAGTGGGCGGGCTCGCAATCCCATTGCAGCCTTGGGCTGAGCATGGTGTCGGCGAAGGTTTCGTGCAGCGGGGTGTCGCTCATCCGGTGTCCTTGTCTGGTGGTGGCCGTGCGTAGCTGACGGTGAGCATTTCCCATTGGTGGCCGTCGGGCTCGTTCCAATAGACGATGCTGCCGCCGTGTTGCGTGTCGACGGCGAAGTCGGTCGGGCCATGCACGGCGCTGCGGTAGGCGATGCCGGCCGACCGGATGCGCGCGAGGATGGCGTCGAATTCGGCCTGGTCGACGCGGAAGCAGTAGTGTATCAAAGGAACGGGCCCGGCCCATTCGTCGAAGTCGATGGTCAGGCCGTCGTTGACGTAGACCGGGGCGAACGGGCCGATGCCGGTGGTCGACCACGGCACGTCCAGCAGCTCGGCCAGCAGTTTGGCCGCCGCCAGCTTGTCGCGCGACGGCACCATCAGGTGATCCAGGGATATGGCCATACGCACCTCCTGCGGCCATTTTAAATTAACTTAGCGACAATAGGTGCGGATATCGTTGGTGGCGACGTCGCGGTCGTAGCGGTCGATCGGCAGGTCGTTGGCGTGGCGCACGGTGCCGTCGATGACGGCGCGCGCCAGCGCGCAGCGGCTGGCGTCGGTTTCCGGCTGGCCGCCGCGATGGATGGCGGCGTTCGCTCCGCCGCCTGCCCCGCCCTCACCGCGCGGGCGGTAGGCCGGCGCCATCAGCTTGTGCTGCTGGCGGCGCTGGAACTCGGCCTCGCGCTGTTGCCAGGTGCCGGCCGGATCGGCCGCCGGCGCGGCCGACGTTTTGAGCATCTGCACGCGGGCGCCGCCGGCCCTGTCGGGGTTGTCGGTGTAGTTGGTGACGCCGTTGGCGTCGACCCATTTGTAGATGTCGGCGTGGACGGTGCCGCTGGCGCCCAGCAGGGCCAGCGCCAGCGGCAATGTCAGCGACGCGGCAAGGTTTTTGGTCATGGAAGATTGTTCTCATGGAGAATCGACCAGCCAATTCTACGGATTATTTCCGCGTAGAATCTATTGAAATGTCACTAACCTTGCAACAACACCACGGCGCCGCGCGAGATCGCCCGCGCCACCGTCCGCGCGTCCCAGTTGGTCAGGCGGATACAGCCGTGCGATTGCGTCTTGCCGATCTTGCCCGGCTCCGGCGTGCCGTGGATGCCGTAGTGCGGCTTGCTCAGTTGAATCCAGACGGCGCCTACCGGGTTGTTGGGGCCGGCCGGGATGCGGGCGCCGGTGTCGCCCGCCTTGGCGTCCCAGAACAGCTTGGGGTTGTAGCGGTATTCCGGGTTGGCGGCGATGCCGCGCACCTCCCAGCGCCCTTCCGGCAGCGGGTCGTGGGCGCTGCCGGTGCTGGCGGGGAATTGCGCGATCGGCATGCCGCCGGCGTCGAGCAAGGTCAGGGTGCCGTCGCTGGCGTCGACCAGGATCGAGGTCGCCTTGGGCAGCGGCTTGGCCGACGCCACGTTCGGCACCAGCAGTTGCTCGCCGGCGCGGACGAACGATTTGCCGGGGTTGAGGCGGCGCAGCAGCTCGGGGCTGCTGTGGAATTTCTCGCCCAGCGCCTCGGCCAGGCTGGCGTAGCCCAGCGCCGGCAGCTTGGCCTTGTCGGCCATCGTGGCCGGCACCGGCCGGTACGGGCCGGCCACGTCCTCGGCGGTGACGGTGTAGACGTCGAGCACGGGCGCGGTGTCGGTCGAGAGCACGGCCCAGGTGGCCGTGTCGAGCACGCCGGTCAGCGGCAGCTGGTGCAGCTTCTGGAAACCGATGACGGCCTTGCGCAGGTTGCTGCCCTTGTTGCCGTCGATCTCGCCGGACGAGAAATGGGCGCGGTCGAGCAGCACCTGCGCGCGCAGCAGGTCGTGGCCGCCGGCGGCCGGGTTGGCGGAGATGGCGGGGGCCGGGGATTTCGCGTCGGCGATGCCGGCCAGCGCCAGCGCGATGGTCACAAACAGCGTCTTCAACAAATCAGGCCTGGGGACGGTTGATGGCCGCTTCGATGCGGTGGCCATCGGGATCGACGAGCGCGGCGTCGTGGAACAGGCCGGCGAACTGGAGGTCGCGCACGCCGAAGGAGATGGGGTGGAGCATGGGGGAGTCGATTCTGATGGTCGCTATAACGGACCCGGATTCTACCAAATCGCGGACCCGCATCGCGCACTTCTACTGCTTGCGGTATTTCTGCATGACGTAGCCGAGCCGGTGGCGGTTGACGTCGAGCCAGGTCCACAATGCCTCGACCTGCGCCGGGTGGGCGCGGTAGAAGGTGTCGTTGAAGGCGAGCCAGACGCGCGTGTTGATCAGCGGCTGCGGCAGTTGCACGACGGCGCCCTTGTAGCGCGCCAAGGTGGCCTTCAGGTGCTCGGGCGAGACGGCGGCGACGACCACGCCGTCGATGCGCCCGAGCCGCAGTTTTTCGAGATTGCGATCGAGGTCGCGCGCGCCGTCGTCGATCGTCAGGCCGGCGTCGCGCAGGCGGGCAGCGTAGCTTTGGCCTTGCGCCACGCCGAGCAGCTTGCCCTTGAAGTACTGCATCGGCTGGGTAGAGGCCGGCAGCTTGTCGCCGGCGCGCACCAGCACGATCAGGGCGTTGTGCATGGCGCGGTCGAGGTCGATGTTGCCGGCCTTGTCGCGTGGTAGCGCTATCTCCGGCGGGTAAACCGGTAGCTCTCCCATGGGCGACATGTCGATGTCGCCGTTGGCCAGGGCGACGCGCAGGCGGGCGATCGGCAGGCGCACCCAGACCGGCGGGCAGCCGAAGCCAGCGCCGAGCACGGCGTCGTGCATCAGGTCGACGGCGGCGCCGGGCGGGTCGGGGACTTCGGCGCCCTCGCCCAGCCAGTACGGCGGGCGGTGCTGGTCCATGTAGCCGACGCGCACGGGGATGCAGGTGGCGTTGGCGGCGGGGGGGATCAGCGTGGCGGCCAGTAGCAGTGTTGCCCAGGCGCGGGCGGGCGGCCGGCGGCCGGGCTTTGGGCGGGGCGCCGGGACGGCGCGGGCTTGTGCGGGGGCTTGGGTCATGGCGGTATGGTCACTTCGCTGGGTGCTCGTCGGTATCATACAGTTTATTTCCGCGTGGAAATCTAGCGAAATGTCACGGGGGCCGATGAGCCGCCGACGGCGCCTGGCCGATTACGCTGCGCTAATCCGCCCTACGTGTTTTAGAAGTGATCCGGGTTATTGGCCGGCCGGGGGCGCTGGAGGCGCCGCCAGTGGCACCGGCGGGGCGGCTTGGCCCTTGCCGACGATCTGGATGAAGATTTCGTTTTGTTTGATCATGCTGAGCTCGTAGCGGGCGCGTTCCTCGACGGCGCCGGTGCCGTCCTTGAGGTCGCGCACCTCCGAGTCGAGCTTGGCGTTGCGGGCCAGCAGTTCGGCGTTCTTTTTGTGGGCCGTGCCGACCTGCGCTTCAAGGTCGGCCACGCGCAGCCAGCCGCCCTTCCCCAGCCAGAGCGGGTACTGTATCAGCAGCAGCAAGACTGCCAGGGCGAGGGTGATCAGGCGCATGGTCGATATGGGCTCGAGCGCGGCCGCCGGACACGGGTCCGGCGGCCGCGCGGCACTACATTACTTCAGGTTATAGAACGCGTCGCGGCCGGGGTAGGATGCGATGTCGCCCAGGTCTTCCTCGATGCGCAGCAGCTGGTTGTACTTGGCCATGCGGTCCGAACGCGACATCGAGCCGGTCTTGATCTGCAGCGCGTTCAGGCCGACGGCGATGTCGGCGATGGTCGAGTCCTCGGTCTCGCCCGAACGGTGCGAGATGACGGCCGTGTAGCCGGCGCGCTTGGCCATTTCGATGGCGGCGAAGGTTTCGGTCAGGGTGCCGATCTGGTTGATCTTGATCAGGATCGAGTTGGCGATGCCCTTGGCGATGCCTTCCTTGAGGATCTTGGTGTTGGTGACGTACAGGTCGTCGCCCACCAGCTGGATTTTCTTGCCCAGTTCCTTGGTCAGGATGGCCCAGCCGTCCCAGTCGCCCTCGTGCATCGCGTCCTCGATCGAGATGATCGGGTATTTGTCGCACCAGGTTGCCAGCAGGTTGGTGAACTCGGTGGCGGTCAGCGACAGGCCCTCGCCTTCCAACTCGTACTTGCCGTTCTTGTAGAACTCGGAGGCGGCGCAGTCCAGGCCGATGGCGATCTGCGCGCCCGGCTCGTAGCCGGCTTCCTCGATGGCCTGGATGATCAGCTTGATCGCTTCCTCATGGTTGGCCAGGGACGGGGCGAAGCCGCCCTCGTCGCCGACGGCCGTGCTCAGGCCCTTCTTGTGCAGGATCTTTTTGAGGGTGTGGAACACCTCGGCGCCGTAGCGCACCGCTTCCTTGAACGACGGCGCGCCGACCGGGATGATCATGAATTCCTGGATGTCCAGGTTGTTGTCGGCGTGGGCGCCGCCGTTGATGACGTTCATCATCGGCACCGGCAGTTGCATCGCGCCCGAGCCGCCGAAGTAGCGGTACAGCGGCAGGCCGGCTTCCTCGGCGGCGGCCTTGGCCACGGCCATCGACACGGCCAGCATGGCGTTGGCGCCCAGGCGGCCTTTGTTTTCTGTGCCGTCCAGATCGATCAGGGTGCGGTCCAGGAAGGCTTGTTCATTGGCGTCGAGGCCCATGATCGCTTCCGAGATTTCGGTGTTGATATTTTCGCAGGCTTGCAGCACGCCCTTGCCGAAATAACGCTTCGGATCGCCGTCGCGCAGTTCGATCGCTTCGCGCGAACCGGTCGAGGCGCCCGATGGCACGGCGGCGCGGCCCATGACGCCCGATTCGAGCAGGACGTCGCATTCGACGGTCGGATTGCCGCGCGAATCGATAATTTCACGGCCGATAATATCAACAATAGCACTCATGTCATTCTCCAAAGTTAGACGAAAACGTGTTTGTCCATCGTGTGTTGCATGATGGACAATTTAAGGATAACGGGAATATAACCCGGCGCAGAGGTGTTTGCCAACGCGCGCCGGGCATTTTTGCCTGCGATTGCTTTAGATGAAGCTGCTTAGTTGAAACTGTTCTCGAGGAAGCCAGCCTTCTTGGTGATGCGGTCCAGCTCGATCAGCGTCGACAGCAGTTCCTTCATGCGGCCCAGCGGCACGGCGTTGGGGCCGTCCGACAGCGCCTCGGCCGGGTTCGGGTGGGTTTCCATGAACAGGCCGGCCACGCCGACGGCGACTGCCGCGCGCGACAGCACCGGCACCATCTCGCGCATGCCGCCCGACGAGGTGCCGTTACCGCCCGGCAATTGCACCGAGTGGGTGGCGTCGAACACGACCGGGCAGTTCGATTCGCGCATGATGGCCAGGGAGCGCATGTCGGACACCAGGTTGTTGTAGCCGAACGAGGCGCCGCGCTCGCACGCCATGAAGACGTCGTCCGGCAAGCCCTTGGCCTTGGCGGCCGCGCGTGCTTTGTCGATGACGTTTTTCATGTCGTGCGGGGCCAGGAACTGGCCCTTCTTGATGTTGACCGGCAGGCCGGACTGCGCGCAGGCCGTGATGAAATCGGTCTGGCGGCACAGGAAGGCCGGCGTCTGCAGCACGTCGACGACGGCCGACACTTCGGCGATCTCGTCGATCGAGTGGACGTCGGTCAGGACCGGCACGCCCAGTTCGCGCTTGACGTCGCCGAGGATCTCGAGGCCCTTGTCGCGGCCGGGGCCGCGATACGAGGTACCCGACGACCGGTTGGCCTTGTCGAACGAGGACTTGTAGATGAACGGGATGCCCAGCGCGGCCGTCATTTCCTTGAGCGCGCCGGCGGTGTCGAACGCCATCTGGCGCGATTCGATCACGCAGGTGCCGGCGATCAGGAAGAACGGCTGATCGAGGCCGGCTTCGAAGCCACAGAGTTTCATGCCGCATCTCCTTGCAACGCAGTACTCTCAGCGACGGCGTGCGGGCGGTTGCCGCCGGCTGCCTTGTGGGCCAGTGCCGCCTTGATGTAGGACGTGAACAGCGGATGGCCGTCACGCGGGGTGGATTTGAATTCCGGGTGGTACTGCACGCCCATGTACCACGGGTGCGAATTGTCGCCCGTGCGCGGCAGTTCCATGATCTCGCACAGGTCCTCGGTCGGCGTGCGGGCCGCCACCACCAGGCCGGCCGCTTCGACGCGCGGCAGGTAGTGGTTGTTGGCCTCGTAGCGGTGGCGGTGGCGCTCGGTCACGACCGGGCCGTAGATCTCGGCCGCCAGCGTGCCCGGCTTGATCGCGCAGGTTTGCGCGCCCAGGCGCATGGTGCCGCCCAGGTCGGAGTTCTCGTCGCGCTTTTCGACCTTGCCGTCCTGGCCCTGCCACTGGTCGATCAGGGCGACCACCGGTTGCGAGGTTTCCAGGTCGAACTCGGTCGAGTTGGCGCTGGTCAGGCCGGCCATGTGGCGCGCGTATTCGATCAGCGCGACCTGCATGCCGAGGCAGATGCCCAGGTAGGGGATCTTGTTTTCGCGGGCGAACTGGGCCGCCATGATCTTGCCCTCGACGCCGCGCTTGCCGAAGCCGCCCGGCACCAGGATGGCGTCGTATTTCGCCAGCGCGGCGCAGCCGGTCGTCTCGATCTCTTCCGAGTCGATGTACTCGATGTTGACCTTCGATTCGTTGTGGATGCCGGCGTGGCGCAGCGCTTCGGTCAGCGACTTGTACGATTCGGTCAGCTCGACGTATTTGCCGACCATGCCGATCGACACTTCGCTCTTCGGATGCTCGAGCGTGTAGATCAGGCGGCTCCAGACGGACAGGTCGGCCGGCGCCGGGTTGATGTCGAGCGCCTCGCAGATGATGGCGTCGAGGCCCTGGTCGTGCAGCATCTGCGGCACTTTGTAGATGGTGTCGACGTCCCACACGGAGATGACGGCCTGCTCTTCGATGTTGGAGAACAAGGAGATCTTGGCGCGTTCGTCGTCCGGGATCGGGCGGTCGGCGCGGCACAGCAGCGCGTTCGGCGAGATGCCGATCTCGCGCAGTTTCTGCACCGAGTGCTGGGTCGGCTTGGTTTTCAGTTCGCCGGCCGAGGCGATGTACGGCACCAGGGTCAGGTGCACGAAGGCGGTGTTCTTGCGGCCGGCGCGCAGGCTCAGCTGGCGTGCCGCCTCGAGGAACGGCAGCGACTCGATGTCGCCGACGGTGCCGCCGATTTCGCACAGGGCCACGTCGTAACCCTCGGCGCCGCGGCGGATGTAGTCCTGGATCTCGTTGGTGATGTGGGGAATGACCTGCACGGTCTTGCCCAGGTATTCGCCGCGGCGTTCCTTGCGGATCACCGATTCGTAGATCTGGCCGGTGGTGAAGTTGTTCACCTTTTTCATGCGGGTCGAGATGAAGCGCTCGTAGTGGCCGAGGTCGAGATCGGTCTCGGCGCCGTCGTCGGTGACGAACACTTCACCGTGCTGCATGGGGCTCATCGTGCCAGGGTCGACGTTGATGTACGGGTCGAGCTTGAGCATGGTGACTTTGAGGCCGCGCGATTCGAGGATCGCGGCGAGGGAGGCGGCGGCAATCCCTTTACCAAGGGAAGACACGACGCCACCGGTGACGAAGACAAATTTGGTCATTGCAGATAGTGCCGAACGGCACGTGCGGGAAATTGAAATTATACCCTAAAACGGCTATTTCTTCAGCATCGCCCCCGGAAAAATCCGCTACGGACCGGAAAACTCCGATTGTTTATTCGGCAAAAATGGCCGGTTTGGCAATCCGGTCCGACTGTGTCTCAGCGTACAGACCGTCACAAACGATAAAGTCAGAATGGCAACTCATTCTTAGAGGAGGACATCATGAGCTACACAGAACGCGATGCTTACGGTATGTATGTCGACAACGGCAACAAGGGCCCCGGTCCCGAACTGATGGGCGCCGACACGCTGATCGGCGACCACGTGCACAATCTGAAGAACGAACACCTGGGCGAGATCAAGGAAATCATGCTCGACATGCGCACCGGCAAAATCGCCTACGCGGTCATGTCGTCGGGCGGCATCCTGACCATCGGCGAGAAGTTGTTCGCCGTGCCGTGGGAAGCGCTGACCCTGGACACGGTCAACAAACGCTTCACCCTCAACATCGACAAAGAGCGCATCGAAAACGCGCCCGGCTTCGACACCGACCACTGGCCCAACATGGCCAACCAGACTTGGGCCAGCCAGATCCACAGCTACTACGGCACCCGCTACGACAACCTCGACAGCGGTCCGCTGTGATGTCGGCCCTGTTCATGCTGGCCGGCGCGGCCGCGCTAACCGCGACCTTGATGGTGCGGATCGCGCGCCGGCGCCAGACGGAGGCGCGGCCGCCGGCCGGCGTCCCCGTCACGCTGGCGAGCTGGTCCGACAATCGTGAATACCAGGTGGCGGACCACCTGCGGCGCAAGAGGCGATGAGTTGGAGGGATAACCACCTCCCAGGCATCGTTGTAGTACGGCTTCGGCCGCCCATGCGAATGGGCGGCCGAAGTCTTTTTTTAATGGATATCCTCTAGTTCATCATATTCACGACGGCTTTTGGGCAAGCGGCGCTCCAGAGTGTTTCGGCACTGCAAGTCGACGTGCTCGATCAAGACCAGTGCGGCGTTCAGCGCGTTGCTCATTGTTTGGGCTGCTTTGGCCATCGCCTCGGCCGGCGTTGGCGGCGTAGTGGCCGCGCGTTTTTGCAGACGGGCGCGCAGTTGCGCGGCGCACGCCCAGTTCTTTTCTCCTGGAAAACGTATCCACAGATCCCGCCAGGCATTGCGTACGTCGCCCGCCACGGCCTGGGTCAACTGATGCGGGGACACGGGACGACCGCGATACATCAACTCGTCACCGAGCACTTCGGCGCTATGCCAGTCTTCCTCATATTGCATGCGTACGCGGGTTCCCTCCGGTAGAAATAAAATCTTCCATTGGTAGCCGCGCAATGGCTGGGCGTTCGCCTTCTCGCGCTCGATCCACAATTTGACGGCGGCCACCAGCGCCTCGGTGAGCGATAAAGCGCTGCCGCTTTTGCGCAGGAATTCTTCAAGCTGGAGTTCAGTAGCTGGTGGGAGTGAGCGAGTCTCTCGGGGATTCATACTCTTTCTCCTTGCGGTTTCTGTCGGTTTTTGTCTCTTCCTGTCTCTTTAGACCCGGAGGCCGAGCTGGAGTTCAAAAAAGACAAAAAGAGACGGAAACCGACAGCCAAAAGAGTATCGTTCCCGCACGGGGTGGCGTGGGCTCACCCCATACACTCCGCTTACGCAGGCGCAGGCAAGCGCATTGGAATGTAGGCGATGCCATCGTGCTCGGCGCGTGGGCCGGCGGGAACGAATCCCAGGTGACGGTACATTTCCAGCGCGAACGCCGACGAGTTGACGGTGAAGGCGCCATCGGCGTTCTTGCCAAGCGCGCGCGCTCTGGCCGCCTGCCACAGCAGCCGGCCTAAGCCCCTGCCCTGCCACTTGGACGCCACGAACAAATGATACAAATGCGCGTGGTCGCGCACCGCCACCACGCCGGCCAGCTCATCAGCGACATGGCCCAACTGGTAGTCGTAACGCTCGTCCGCCAACACACGTTCGATCGCGGGCGGCTGCATGGTTTCGATAAATTTCTCTGCGCCGGCGCCACTTGGCTCCAGGGTCAGCAATGGCAGCAGCGGGACGATCAACGCGCTGATGGCGGCGGCGTCGCCCGGCCGTGCCTGACGTATGGTCATTTTGTTCATCCGGCCATTCTGCCAGAACTTCAAAATCGCAGCTGATGGTCGACAGTCGGCCTGGCAAGTGCGACATGTCGGCCAACCGCTTGGCTACCAAGTGGATCCTAGGCCGCGTCCCGCACCGCCTGCTGTGCCCGCGCATAGCTCTCCGCCACGGCCGCATAGTTGGGCGCTACCAGGCCGTACAGCTTGGCCAGCTCCGCCGCTTCCGGGCGCGCCCAGGTGCGGTGCAGTTCCGACAGCAACGCGTTGGTCGAGGTGGGCTTGACGCCGCCCTGCGCGAAGCGCGCGACGGAGACGCGGGAGGCCATCTCGCTCGGGTCGCCGGAGGCGTCGATGACGGCGTAGACATCGTAGCCTGCCGCGACGGCGTCAAGCGCCGGGAACATCACGCAAACACTGGTCCAGACGCCAGCCATCACCAGCGTCTTGCGGCCGCTGGCGCGCACCGCGCCGACAAAGTCGGCGTTGTCCCAGGCGTTGACCTCGCCCTTGCGCGGCACATAGACGGCATGCGGGGCGTACTGGTGGATTTCGGGCATCAGCGGACCGTTGCTGCCGGCCGGCTCCGAGGCGGTGGTGATCACCGGGATCTTCAGCAGGGTGCACAGCCTGGCGATCGTCTCCACATTCCGCCGCAGGTCGGCCACCGCGATATCCTTGACGGTCTGGAAGAGCCCGGACTGGTGGTCCAACAGCAGCACCAGGGTATCGGCGGGATCGAGCAGCGCGGCGCCGCCGCCGGTGGCCAGTACACTGGATTTGGAATGTGGGGTGTCTTGCATGGGTCGTTCTCCTTGGTTGGGCAATGGTGACAGTGATGGCGGGCAATCGCGAATGCGCGCCTCCAATCAGCTTGCCTGAATTTGTGTCCGCGGTGGCGGCGCGGCGAAAGTTCGCGCTCCGCACTCCCCCCGAAATGGGGGGCGCCGTCGGCTCGGAATCCCTCCTCAACAAAAATCGCGGCTGATGGTCGGCAGGCGGCCCAACAGGTGCGACATGTCGACCAGCCGCTTGGCCACCAGGTGGCGCACGATGCCCTCCTGTTGCCAAACGCCATACACGCCCAGCAGCGGCGCGCCCAGCACTTCGCGGCGCTGCTCCTCCACCAGCTTGGGCCAGATGATGACGTTGACGTTGCCGGTCTCGTCCTCAAGTGTGATGAACAGCACGCCCTTGGCCGTGCCCGGCCGCTGCCGCACCGTGACCATGCCGCAAGCGCGCGCCAGCATGCCGTTGGTGTAGGTGTTCAAGGTGGCCGCCGGCAAAAAGCGGTGCTCCAGCAACTTGGCGCGCAGCAGCGCCAGCGGATGCCGGCCCAAAGTCAGGCCGTGCGAGCGGTAGTCGCCGAGGATTTCCTCGCCCTCGGTCGGCGGCGCCAGCACCGGCGCCTCCTCGTCTGGCGTTGTCGGACGCAGCAAGTCCTTGTCCGGCGTGGCGCCGACCGCCTGCCACAGCGCCTGGCGGCGGTTGCCGGCCAGGTGGACCAGCGCGTTGCCGGCGGCCAGCACCTGCAGGTCGTGGCGGTCCAGGTCGGCGCGCCGCGCCAGGTCGGCGACGCCGGCGAACGGCGCCCGCGCGCGCGCCGCTTCGATGCGCTGGGCGGCGCCGTCGCGCATGCCCTTCATCATCGACAGGCCGAGCCGCACCGCAGGCTGCCCGAGCTTGCCCGCCGGCTCCTCCAGCGACGAATCCCAGCCGCTGATGGTGACGTCGATCTCGCGCACCACCACGCCGTGGCGCCTGGCGTCCTGCACCAGTTGCGACGGGCTGTAGAACCCCATCGGCTGGCTGTTGAGCAGCGCGCACAGGAAGGCGGCCGGCTCGTGGCATTTGAGCCAGGAACTGGCATAGGTCAGCAGCGCGAAACTGGCCGCGTGCGATTCGGGAAAGCCGTATTCGCCGAAGCCCTGGATCTGGCTGCAGATGGCGGCGGCGAACGCCGCGTCGTAGCCGCGTTCGGCCATGCCATCCATAATGCGCTGTTGGTATTTGTCGACACCGCCCTTGCGCTTCCAGGCCGCCATCGCGCGCCGCAACTGGTCGGCCTCGCCCTCGCTGAAGCCGGCGGCGATGACGGCGATCTGCATCACCTGCTCCTGGAAGATCGGCACGCCCAGCGTGCGGCCCAGCGCCTCCTCCAAGCCGGCAGGATAGACCACCAAGCGCTTGTCCTGGCGCCGCTGCAAATACGGATGCACCATGCCCCCCTGGATCGGCCCGGGCCGCACCAGCGCCACCTCGATGACCAGGTCGTAGAACACCTTGGGCCGCAGCCGTGGCAGCATGCTCATCTGCGCGCGCGACTCGATCTGGAACACGCCGATGGTGTCGGCCTGGCACATCATCGCGTAGGTAGGCTTGTCCTCGGCCGGGATGTCCTGCATGCGGAACGGCGCGCCCCGGCGCTCGGCCACCATGTCGAGCGCGCGCCGCAGCGCCGTGAGCATGCCCAGCGCCAGCACGTCGACCTTCATCAGGCCGAGCTCTTCGAGGTCGTCCTTGTCCCACTGGATCACGCAGCGCCCCTCCATCGTGGCCGCCTCGATCGGCACCAGCCGGGATAACTTCTCGTGCGAAATGACGAAGCCGCCCGGATGCTGCGACAGGTGGCGCGGAAAACCCAGCAGCGTCATCGCCAGCGAGGCCCATTGCTGCGCCAGTTGCGAGTCCGGGTCGAGTCCGCACTCGGCCAGCCGCCCGAGCAGGTCGTGGCGGCTGTCGAACCAGTGGTGCGACTTGGCCACCTTCTCGACGATGGCCAGGTCGACGCCGAGCGCCTTGCCGCTGTCGCGCAGCGCGCTCTTGGGCCGGTAGCTGATGACGACGGCCGCCAGCGCGGCGCGGTCGGCGCCGTATTTTTTATAGATGTACTGGATCACCTCCTCGCGCCGCTGGTGCTCGAAGTCGACGTCGATGTCGGGCGGCTCGTTGCGCTCGCGCGAGATGAAACGCCCGGTCAGCATGTTGCTGCGCTCCGGGTCGACCTCCGTCACGCCAAGGCAAAAACACACCACCGAGTTGGCCGCCGAGCCGCGCCCCTGGCACAGGATGCCCTGGTCGCGGGCGAAACGCACGATGTCGTAGACGGTCAGGAAATACGGTTCGTATTTAAGCTCGGCGATCAGTTTCAGTTCGTTCTCGATCTGGCCGCGCACCTTGTCCGACAACCCGGCCGGAAAGCGCCGCGCCGCGCCCTCGTACACCTCCTGGCGCAGGTAGCTGGCCGGCGTGTGGCCAGCCGGCACCAGCTCGTGCGGATACTCGTAGCACAATTCGGTCAGCTTGAAGGTGCACTCCTGCATGATGCGCAAGGTCTCGAACAGCGCCGCCGGCGGATACAGGTTGGCCAGCCGCAGGCGCGGACGCAGATGCTGCTCGGCGTTCTGCGCCAGCGCATAGCCGCACTCGCCGACCGGCTTGCCCACCCGCACCGCCGTCAGCGTGTCGTGCAGCGGCTTGCGCGAGCGCACATGCATGCACACCTGCCCCACGGCCACCACCGCCATGCCGTGCTGCAACGCCACCTCGGCTATGCTGAGGCGATGCGCCTCGTCGAAGGCGCGCTGCAGCAGGTTCAGCCCCATCCACGCGCGCCCCGGAAAGGTCGCCTCCATCCACGCCGCCTGCGCGTGCAACCGGTCAACGTCGCCGGGCTGGTGCGCCGGATAGTGCGGCAGCAGTATCATCAGGCAGTCCGGCAAACCCTTCAAATGCGCGTAAGCCGGCGCCGGCGCGGCCAGGTCGGCCGGCGTCAGCAGGTAGCTGCCCTTGGCGACGCGGTTGCGGGCGATGGTGATCAATTCGCACAAATTGCCGTAGCCGTCGCGGTTCCTGGCCAGCGCGACCAGCGACAGCGCGGCGCTGCCGTCCGGGTTCTTCAGGTGGAAGTGGCTGCCGATGACCAGCGGCAAACCGGCCTCCTTGGCCGCCGCGTGCGCGCGCACCACGCCGGCCAGCGAGCATTCGTCGGTGATGGCCAACCCCGCATAATCGAGCTCGACGGCGCGCGCGACCAGCTCCTCCGGCCGCGACGCGCCCTGCAGGAAGGAAAAGTTGCTCATGCAGAACAGCTCGGCGTAGGCCGGCAGTCCCTGCGACGATGGTGGCGATGACAAGCTCATGATGGATACTGTGTTTATATACAGTATTCTACACCCAGCCCCCCCTTCCGCCGCGTAATCATTTTAATAGGGGCCGGTGCCGAGTCCACCCGACCCGGCGCGGCATCCGTAACACTACGTAGCCCGGGCGCCCGCACGGGCCCGGTTGGCGCGTCAAAACAACAGTAAATAGTGTTTAAACGCAAAATTGGCAGAAAACCCATATCAATATAAATTATTTGAATAGAATCAAATTTTTCATGGGAGCCGAAACGTGCCAGCCAACACCACCTTACGCAACGCCGTCTTATTCACCCTCTATGGCGCGACCGCGCTGAGCCTGAGTCCCGCCGTCCACGCCCAGACCACGCCGGCCGAGGCCGCCGCCGCTCCCATGCAAACGGTCACGCTGGTCGGCTCGCGCCGCGCCACCTCGTCGGCCACCGACACCGTGGTGCCGGTCGATATCATCCCGATGAACAAGGTCTCCGAACAGGGCGGCCAGTTCGACCTGGCGCAGTCGCTGACCTACATCTCGCCATCGTTCAACTCGACCCGCCAGAGCGGCTCGGACGGCGCCGACCTGGTCGACTCGGCCGCGCTGCGCGGCCTCGGCTCGGACCAGACGCTGGTGCTGGTCAACGGCAAGCGCCGCCACACCACCGCGCTGGTCAACCTGTTCGGCGCGCGCAACCGCGGCAACACCGGCACCGACCTCAACGCCATCCCGATGCTCGCCATCAAGGACGTCCAGGTGCTGCGCGACGGCGCCGCCGCCCAGTACGGCTCGGACGCGATCGCCGGCGTCATGGACATCGGCCTCAAAAAGAGCCTCGGCTGCGAGGCCGTCGCCGGCTACAGCCAGTACTCGGCCGGCGACGGCGAGAACTGGCTCGGCTCGGCCTACTGCGGTTTTAGCATCGGCAACGGCGGCGGCGTCGGCATCACCGGCGAATACCTCGACCGCGGCCGCTCCAACCGCGCCGAGGCCGACAACCCGCGCATCATCGGCGACACCAAGACCGAGAACCAGACCATCTATCTGAACGGCGAGCTGCCGACCACCGGCACGGGCAAGCTGTACTTCACCGCCGGCGCCCAGAAGCGCGACGGCTCGTCGGCCGCGTTCGCGCGCGGCGGCGTCGGCTCGGACGACATCCCGAGCCGCAACTCGGCCGCCATGTACCCGAACGGCTTCGTGCCGTTCATCAACGCCAAGATCGACGACCGCTACGCCACCGTCGGCCACCGCATCAAGCTGGGCGAATGGAACACCGACTTGTCGCAGACCTACGGCTACAACAAGATGATGTACAACATCAGCAACACGATCAACGCCTCGATCGCCAACCAGGACCTGCTCGGCGGCGGCCGCGGCGTCAGCGCCAGCGCCTTCGACGCCGGCGGCTTCTCGTTCCAGCAGCTGACCACCAACGTCGACCTGTCGCGCTACTACGACGGCGTGCTCGGCGGCGGCCTGAACGTCGCCTTCGGCGGCGAATACCGCAGCGAGGAATTCAAGATCTTCGCCGGCGAGCGCGGCTCCTACATCGACGCCGACGGCGTCGGCAACGGCGGCAACGCCGGCAGCCAGGGCTTCCCCGGCTTCCAGCCGGGCGACGAGACCAAGGCCAAGCGCCACAGCAACGCCGCCTACCTCGACCTCGAGGCCGACCTGACCGACACCGTCAAGGCCCAGGCGGCGGTGCGCTACGAGAAGTTCAGCGACTTCGGCTCGACCGTGACGGGCAAGCTGGCCGGCTCGGTGCGCGTGCTGCCGACCACCCTGCTGCGCGGCTCGGCCAGCACCGGCTTCCGCGCGCCGTCGCTGCAGCAAAGCCACCTGTCGACCACCTTCACCGACTTCATCGGCGGCGTGCCCAAGGAAGTGGTGCTCGCGCCCAACGGCGGCGTGGTCGCCAACGCGGCCGGCATCCCCAAACTGAAGGAGGAGAAGTCGACCAGCTTCACCTTGGGCACGACCTGGACCCCGAGCGACGCCATCTCCGTCACCGCCGACCTGTACCGCATCAAGATCAAGGACCGCATCGTGCTGTCGGGCCGCTTCAACGCCGACAACTACCCCGACCTGGCCGACCGCCTGGCCGCGCTGGGTGTGGGCGAGGCGCAATTCTTCGTCAACTCGGTCGACACCAAGACGCAGGGCCTGGACCTGACCGCCTCGCACAAGGCCAACTTCGGCGCCAACCGCCTGACCACCTACCTGGCCCTCAACGCCAGCAAGACCGAGGTCACCGGCATCCACGCGCCGGCCGCGCTGCGCGGCTTCGAGGACGTGCTGCTGTCGGAGAAGGAACGCCTGTACATCGAGCAGGGCGCGCCGAAATCGAAGGTCACCCTGGGCTTCGATTTCGTCACCGGCGCGCTGGAGACGGACTTCAAGATCATCCACTTCGGTCCGCAGACCTTGGGCACCTTCGACGGCACCGCCAACGGCGTACCGAACCAGCGCTACGAGTCCAAGACCTCGGCCGACCTGAGCTTCACGTACACGATCAACAAGAACATAAAGTTCACCCTGGGCGGCAACAACATCTTCAACGTCAAGCCGACCTCGCAGGACCCGGACCAGACCGACAACGGCTTCAAGTACGAGAGCGTGCAGTTCGGCCTGAACGGCGCCTCCTACTTCGGCCGCCTGTGGGTGCGCTTCTAATCTAATCCAGCATGCCTGACGACGGCGCCTGCGGGCGCCGTTTTTATTGGCGCTTTTAATCGGATTTACGTTTGCTTACATTTCACTAACGCAATTCAACCCGATCGCGGCCTACACTTGTCTTTATTCTAGGCAACGGAGCACGCCATGCGCCACGCGATCGCACTCATGTTATTCCTCACGCTGCTGCAGGGCGCGCTCGCCTACGCGGCGCTGGGCGGCGCGCCGTCCGACTTCGGCGGCACGCCGGTCACCGCCCGGCGGCTGGCGGCCACCGGCGCGGCCACGGCCGCCGCCACCGACGCCGTCTACACGGTCAGCCAGAGCACCCTCGACAGCGGCACCGTCGTGCGCGAATACAGCGACACGGCCGGCAAGGTGTTCGCCGTCAGTTGGCGCGGTCCCACCTTGCCGGACTTGCGCACCCTGCTTGGCGACAAGTTCGGCGTCATGACCGGCGCCGCCGCCAAGCGCGCCCAGGCCGGCCATTCGCAGCTCGCGCTCGAGCAATCCGACGTCGTGCTGGTCTCCAACGGCCACATGCGCTCGTTCGCCGGCCACGCCTGGATCCCCAGCGCGCTGCCGGCCGGCTTCGACACCACCACCATCGACTAGGACCGCCGCATGACAGCTCCGCAGCACGGCGCCACGCCGCCCACCGGCCGCCCGCGCCTGACCACCCAACTGGCGGGCGCCCTGCTCTGCCTGGCATTGGCCGCCTGCGGCGGCGGCGGGGGCGGCGGCGCGGCCGCCACCACGACCGCCACCCCTACCCAGGCCGACGCGGTCGGCGCCGCCGCGCCCGTAGTGAGCATCGGCGCCACGCCGACCGCCACCACCAGCGGCCAGGTCGTCACCTTGAGCTGGAGCGTGAGCAATGCGCCGGCCACCGGCTGCACCGCCTCCGGCGCCTGGAGCGGCGCGGTCGCCGCCAGCGGCACGCGAACGGTCACCGCCGGCGCCGCCGGCACGGCCAACTACACGCTCACCTGCGGCGGCGCCAGCGGCACCGCCGCGGTGGTCGTGAGCACCCCGCCGCCCAGCCCCACGACCAGCCTGACGCTGGCGCCGGCCAACATCACCACCGCCCAAACGACGGTGCTGAGCTGGTCGTCGGCCAACGCCACCGGCTGCGTCGCCAGCGGCGCCTGGAGCGGCGCCCAGCCCACCGCCGGCACGCTGACGGTGGCCCCGGCCGGCGCCGGCAACTTCACCTACAGCCTGACGTGCAGCGGCGACGGCGGCAGCGCCAGCGCCAGCGCCGCGCTGAGCGTGACGGCGGCGCTGTCGAACAGCACCACCATCAGCGTCGACAGCGGCCCGGCCGGCGTGGGCGGCGTCATCAACGTGCCGTACGTGAACGTGACGGTGTGCCGGCCCGGCACCGCCACCTGCCAGACGGTCGACCACGTGCTGCTCGACACCGGCTCCTACGGCCTGCGCCTGCTGGCGTCGGCGCTCGACGCCAGCCTAGCGCTGCCGGCCGTGCCCACCCCGTCCGGCGCCGACGCCGCCGAATGCGGCAAGTTCATCAGCGGCTACACCTGGGGCGCGGTGCGCCGGGCCGACGTCAAGATGGCCGACGAGGTCGCCGCCGGCATCCCGCTCCAGGTCGTCGGCGACGGCGGCGCCAGCTACGCCGCCACGCCCGCCAGCTGCAGCAGCGCCGGCAACAACCTCGGCACCTTGGCCGCGCTGGGCGCCAAGGGCATCCTCGGCGTCGGCCTGTTCCAGCACGACTGCGGCGACGCCTGCGCGCGGACGGCCATCGCCGGCACCTACTACGCGTGCGCCGGCGGCGCCTGCACGGCCAGCGCCATGCCGCTGGCGTCGCAGGTCAGCAATCCGGTCGCCTCGTTCGCGGTCAACAACAACGGCGTGCTGGTGAGCCTGCCGGCGGTGGGCACGGCCGGCCTGACGGCGGTCAGCGGCACCCTGATCTTCGGCGTCGGCACGCAAGCCAACAACGCCATCGCCGGCGAAACGGTGTTCAAGACCGACGCCAGCGGCGACTTCAGCACCACCTACAAGGGCAGAACGTACGCCTCGAGCTTCATCGACAGCGGCTCGAACGGCTACTTCTTCACCGACACGAGTATCCGCACCTGCTCGGGGGGCGACTTCTTCTGTCCGGCCGCGACCTTGGCGCTGAGCGCGACCAACACGGCCGCCGACGGCAGCGCCAGCGGCACGGTCGACTTCAACGTCGTCAACCTGGTGCAACTGGCGTCGACGGTGCGTGCCGCGCAGGTGGGTGGCACGCTGACCGGCACCGCCGGCGGCAACAGCGACTATTTCGACTGGGGCCTGCCGTTCTTCTACGGGCGCCGCGTGTTCGTCGTCATGGAAGGCCACACCGTCAACGGCAAGACCGGCCCCCTGTGGGCCTACTGACCCAACAGTGGGGGTCAAGTCTGACATTCGGACACCAGCTCGGCCGTATTACGCATCAGCACGTGTCCGAATGCCAGACTTGACCCCAAAGGTTTAGACCGCCAAGGTTTATATGTGGCGGGCTTGGCATTTGTCACAACGCTGTCATGTAGTTTCGTTAAAGTCGCCACCTTGATTTTTATACATTTTCGAGGGTGCGATGAGAACGAATTCGGTGATGGTGGCGGCGTTGGTGGCGGCGGGCGTGGTCGGGTGCGGCGGCGAGTCCAATCCGGCCCCGGCGATCCCCGAGGGCTCGACCGTGACCCTGGCGTTGCTGGAGACCACCGATATCCACGCCAACGTGATGAGCTATAACTATTACTCGCTGGCCGAGGACACCAGCCTGGGCCTCGAGCGCACCGCCACCCTGGTGGCGGCCGCGCGCGCCGAGACGCCCAACAACGTGCTGCTCGACGACGGCGACACCATCCAGGGCACGCTGCTGGGCGACCTGCAGGCCGTCACCAAGCCGATCCCGTGCGCCGAGACGATGGCCGTGCACAAGGCGATGAACGCCATGAAGTACGACGGCGGCGGCTTCGGCAACCATGAATTCAACTACGGCTTGCCGCTGCTGAGCCAGATCACCAACACCGACTTCGGCATCCCCGGCGTGGCCAAGCCGTCCGGCACCTGCGGCGCCCCGGCCTTCCCGCTGGCGCTGACCAACGTCACCGGCGTGGCCAGCGGCAAGCCCATCGTGCAGCCGTACGTGGTGCTGCCGCGCACCTTCTCGGCCACCGCGCCCGACGGCGGCAAGTTCGACGTCAAGATGAACATCGGCCTGCTGAGCTTTGTGCCGCCGCAGATCCTCGAGTGGGACCAGAAGAACCTGGCCGGCAAGGTCGCCGTGACCGGCGTGCAGGAGGCGGCCAAACAGTACGTACCCGAGCTGCGCGCCAAGGGCGCCGACCTGGTCGTGGCGCTGTCGCACGGCGGCCTCGATCCGAGCCCGTACAGCCCGAAGATGGAGAACGGCAGCTACCACCTGACCACCACCGGCATCGACGCGCTCCTGATCGGCCATTCGCACTTGATCTTCCCGAAAGGCAAGGAGCCGGGCGCCGCCGCGCTGGACGCCTCGTTCGCCGCCTTCCCGGCCGGCGCCAAGATCGACGCCGTCAACGGCTTCGTCAACGGCGTGCCGACCGTCATGGCGCAAAGCTGGGGCCGGCGCCTGGGCATCATCAAGATGACCCTGGCCTACACCGGCGGCAAGTGGGTGGTGCAGCCGGCCAAGACGACGGTCGAGTCGCGCGGCTTCAAGTACGCCGACGGCGCCACCATCGTCAAGGCCGATCCGGCCATCGCGCCGCTGGTGGCCGCCGAGCACGCCGCCACCATCGCCTACGCCAGGCAGCCGCTGGGCGTGGCCACCGACTTCGAGATGTCGGCCTACTTCGCGCTGGCCGGCGACGTCAGCGCGATCCAGCTGGTCAACCAGGCGCAGCTCGACTACGTCAAGAAATTCATCGCCACCAGCACCGACGCCACCATCGCCAGCTACAAGAACATTCCGGTGATCTCGTGCAGCGCGCCGTTCAAGGCCGGGCGCAACGGGCCGTCCGATTTCACCGACGTCGCGCCGGGCGCCAGCGCCGCCGCGCCGGTCGGGCTGCAGGTGCGCAATCCGGGCGACCTTTACCTGTACAGCAACAACAACCTGCAGGCGGTCAAGATCAAGGGGAGCGACCTGAAGGCCTGGCTGGAGACGGCCGCCAAGCAGTTCGGCCAGATCGATCCGGCCAAGACCGCCGAGCAGGACCTGGTGCCGAGCTATGGCACGATCTATAACTACGACGTGTTCTACGCCGAGAACAACGCCTTGACGTACCAGATCGACGTCACCAAGCCGGCCGGGGCGCGCATCGTCAACCTGACCTACCTGGGCAAGCCGGTGGCCGACGGCGACGACTTCATCGTCGCCACCAACGATTACCGCGCCGGCGGCGGCGGCGCCGTGCCCGGCATCGACGGCAGCAAGACCATCATCAAGTCGCCGGACGCCAACCAGACCGTGGTCAGCAACTACCTGGCGGCGCTGGGGGCGTCGACCGGCAAGGTCACGCTGGCCGGCAACGGCAGCGCGCGCAGCTGGAGCTTCGTCAAGACGGCCACGGCCGGGCCGGTGATCCTGCGCTCGGCGCCGGGCCACCTGGCGCTGGCGAAAAGCAGCGGCATCGCCGCCGTCACCGCCGAGGGCGCGCTGGACGCGAGCGGCTTCGCCAAGTACACGATCGATCTGAGCAAATAAACCAGGGGGCGACGATGAAACACCATCCGGCGGCGGTCTTGGTGGCGGTGCTGGCGTCGGCGCTGCTGCTTGGCACCCAGGGTTGCCAGATCCAGCGCGATCCGCCCGATCCGGCGCAGATCGAGACGGTGGGCATGAAGGCGCTGCAGCAGGCCGACGCCAGCGCCGAGCGCAAGCTGATGGCGTGGGCGCGGCAGGACATGCCGGTGGCCCAGCGCGAGCTGGCGCTGCTGTATAAGACCCGGCCGGCGCAGCGCGCCGAGGCGGTGAAGCTGTTCGAGCGGGCGGCGCGCGGCGGCGACGTCGAGGCCGCGTTCCAGCTGGGCGAGCTGCTGCGGCTGGGCACGGCCGGCGTGGCGGCGCAGCCGGCGGCGGCCGCGCCGTGGTACGCCCTGGCGGCGCAACAACACCACGCGCGGGCGGCGCTGGTGCTGGGGCAGCTCTACAAGAACGGCGATGGCGTCGCGCGCGACGACCGGCTGGCCGCGCGCTGGCTGCAGGCCGCCAGCGACGGCGGCA
The DNA here is from genome assembly GCF_040675865.1 of Burkholderia sp. LMU1-1-1.1. Taxonomy (NCBI): domain Bacteria; kingdom Pseudomonadati; phylum Pseudomonadota; class Betaproteobacteria; order Burkholderiales; family Burkholderiaceae; genus Burkholderia; species Burkholderia sp. LMU1-1-1.1. Next base: position 119,793 of record NZ_JBEGHG010000007.1, read on the forward strand.
ACGCGCACGCGATGTTCCTGTTGTCGTATTTCTACGTCGAGGGGCGCGGCGTGGCACGCGACCCGGCGAAGGCGCGCGCACTGCTGGAGGAAGCGGCCGAGCACGAATACCCACCGGCGCTGCAGGAACTGGCGATGACGGTGCAGCTGGGCGACGCCCACAGCGCCAGGGACCAGCGCCGCGCCGGCTACCTGCTCAAGGAGGCGACCGAGCACCGCCGCAACAACTGGAACCGTTTTTAATTCCATACTCCGGGGTCAGGTCCTGACCCCGGAGTTGTCGAGGGTCGCCATCTCGCGCCGCATGTTGGCGATGGCGCGCTCGTTGTAGGTGTCGGAGAAATAGGCGTTGCCGAATAGTTGGCCGGCCTCGGCCTTGCGGCACAGGTGCGCCAGCGCGCCGCCCCGGTCCTGCCGGTATTTGACGTCCGGCAGGTGGCTGTATTCGCGCCGGATGCCGCGCGCGTAATTTTGATACACCTCGTCGTCCTGGCCGAGGATGGCCAGGTCGACGCTGAGCATGACGTCCTTGAGCCGGTGCGTCACCGACGCCTCCTGGAAGTGGTCGGTGGCCCGTATCAGTTGCGCCGCGTCGTCCATCTGCTGCGCCAGGTGGCTGCCCAGCCACAATTGGGCGCTGGCCTCCTCGTTGGTCGGCTCGCCCGGCGCGCCACGCCGCCCGTACTCGGCGTCGTGGAACCAGAACGCCTGCTTGACGATGTCGACGTCGGCCGGCTCGGGATCGGTGTTGGCGGCCCAGGCACGGATCTCGCACAGGCCGTGCACCAGGTGGTCGAGGTTGTGGTAGTGGCGCTCGGCGCCGCCGTAGGCGGTGGCGCCGGTCAGCCGCACGAACCATTGGTCGGCGTGGGCGATGGCCGGCGCGTCGGCGTGGGCGTAGTCCCACAGCGTTTCCCATTCCTTGCGCAGCCAGCTGAGCACCCAGGCGTGGTAGGCCGGCCCGGGCACGAATTTCTTCATGATCCAGTTCCAGCCGATCGGCCCCTCGAGCGCCTTGACGAAGCTCGAGCTGACGGAACCGAGGTCGCGCGGCGGCATGACGAAGATGGTCTTGGCGCCCTGCAGCACGTCGACGTTGGTTTGCTGGATCAGGTTTTCGTAGTCGAAGTCGGCGGTGGTGCGGATGCCGCGTATCAGGCAGTCGGCGCCGTGCTTCTTGGCCGCGCGCGCCGTGTAGTCGCCCTTGACGATGACCACTTGCACGTTGTCCCAGCCCTGCTCGGCGCAGCTGAGCGCGATGATGCTCTTGCGCTCCTCGGCCGTGAACTTGGGTTTTTTGGCGGTGTTCTCGGACAGGAACACCACCACCTCGTCCGCGATCGAGCGCGCCTCGTTGATCACCCACATGTGGCCGTTGGTGATCGGGTCCAGCGTCCCCGAAAAGCCGATCTTCTTCATACGCCGCTCCAACCTGTGTCAAAGGGGCATTTTAGACCGGAGTGGGCCTCGCGGTCTCGGGAAAATCGACTTTGACCTTCAGCCCGCCCAAACGGTCGGACCGGTCCAGGGTCAGCACGGCGCCGTGGCGCTCGGCGATGGACTTGATGATGGCCAGCCCCAGGCCGCTGCCGCCGGCCTCGCTGCCGGGCACGCGGTAGAAGCGGTTGAATACGCGCTCGCGCTCGTCGGCCGGGATGCCGGGGCCGGAATCCTCGACGCTGAGGATCACGCGTCCCGGCGCCGACTTGACGCCGGGCACGCGGCGCAGGTCGAGGTCGACCGTGCCGCCGGCCGGCGTGTACTTGATGGCGTTGTCGACCAGGTTGCGCAGCAGGATGATGAGCGCGTCGGGCTGGCCGTCGACGCCGGCGTCGTCGGCGTGGTGCAGGCCGAGGTCGATCTGGCGCGCCTGCGCCAGGCCGGCCATGTCGCCCAGGGTGCGCTTGACCAGGTCCGACAGGCTGACCGCCTCGAGCCGGGCGTCGTCGACCGAGCCCTCCTGGCGCGCCAGCACCAGCAATTGTTCGACCAGCCGGGTGGCGCGCTCGATGCCGGCCGTGACGCGGCCGATGGCGACGTTGCGCGCGGCCTCGTCCTGGGCGCGGCCCAGGCTGAGCACCTGCAGCTTGAGCGCGGCCAGCGGCGAGCGCAGCTCGTGGGCGGCGTCGGCGACGAAGTGTTGTTGCGCCTCGAAGGCGGTGCGCACGCGGCCGAACAGCAAATTGAGTTCATGGACCAGCGGCAGCACCTCGTCGGGCAGGTCGTTCTCCGACACCGGCGACAGGTCGTCGGCCTGGCGCGCGGCCACCTGGCGTTTGACCCGCGACACCGGCGCCAGCGAGCCGCTGACGACCCACCACACCACCAGCATCAGGATGGGCGCCATGACGGCGATCGGGCCGACCGTGCGCAGCGCCAAGGTGCCGGCCATGCGCTGGCGCACCGCCATGTCCTGCGCCACCTGCACCGTCTGGTTACTGGTTTGCACGGAAAAAATGCGGTAGGTGGTGTTGTTGGCCTTGACGTTGGAAAAGCCCAGCACGGCGCGCTGGGGCAGCGCCGCGCGCGACAGCGAGCGGAACACCTGGGCGCCGTCGGGCGTCCACACCTGCACCACGAGGTCGTCGTTCTCGGGGTCGGCCACGGCGTCGGCGGCCTTGTTGGTCAGGGTCGCGCTCGAGCGCAGCGACATGGCCATTTGCTGCATGTGGTAATCGAAGATCTGGTCGGCGTCGCTCAGCGCGCTGCGGTAGGCGATCAGCGCCTGGGCGATGGCCGCCATCGTGATGGCCGCCAGCAGGAACCACAGCAGGCGGCCGCGCAGCGAGTGCGTGACCACCGGCACCCGCGGCAAGGACGGCATCTTGACCTTCACCCTCATAGTTTGGGCACCATGTAGCCGAGGCCGCGCACGTTCTGGATCAGCTCGGCGCCGAGCTTTTTGCGCAGGCCGTGGATGTAGACCTCGACCGCGTTGCTGTTGACCTCGTCCTTCCAGCTGTACAGTTTCTCTTCGAGCTGGTGCCGCGACAGCACGATGCCGGGGCGGGCGATCAACGCTTCGAGCACGGCCCATTCGCGCGCCGACAGGTTGACCTGCTTGCCGTCGGCGATGACCTCGCGCGTTTGCGGGTTGACCGAGACGTTGCCGTGCTCGAACACGGGTTCGGCGCGCCCGGCCGAGCGGCGCAGCAGCGCGCGGATGCGCGCCAGCAGCTCGTCGAGGTCGTACGGTTTGAGCACGTAGTCGTCGGCGCCGGCGTCGAGGCCGGCGATGCGCTGCTCCTTGGCGTCGCGCGCCGTGGCCACCAGCACCGGCGTCAGCTCCTTGCGCGCGCGCATCGAGCGTAGCACCTCGAGGCCGTCCTTGCGCGGCAGGCCCAGGTCCAGCAGCACCAGGTCGTAAGTCTGGGTTTGCAGCGCGGTGTCGGCCATGGCGCCGTCCTTGACCCAGTCGACCGCGTAGTGCTCGGCCCGCAGCAGGTCGAGCACCACCTCGCCGATCATCGTGTCGTCTTCCACCAGCAGAAGTCGCATAGTGTGTTCCTTTCTTGTTTTTGTCGAATTCCGCTAGTTCAGCCGGTTTGGATTACCCCAGTCGCACCGGGATGAAGATTCTCTCATCTCCGCGCTGGATCAGCAACGCCACCGACTTGCCGGACTTGTCGACCACCTGGCGCACCTGGTCGACGGTGTTGACCGCCAGGCCGTTGACCGACAGCAGCACGTCGCCCGGCTGGATGCCGGCGTTGGCGGCGGCGCCGCCGGCGTCCTCGATCACCAGGCCGCCGGGGATGCCGGACTGGCGTTTTTCCATCTGGTCGAGCGGACGCAGCGACAAGCCCAGCTTGAGCCTGGCGCTGGACTGGTCGGGCCGGTCGAGGGCGGCGGTGGCGACCTTGTCGTTGGCGTTGCCCAGGGTCGCCGTCAGCGGCACCAGTTTGCCGTTGCGCCACACCTCCAGGTTAATCTTCGAGCCCGGCTCGGCCAGGCCGACCATGGCCGGCAGGTCGATCGAGCTGACGATCTTCTGGCCGTTCATCGTGCGCACCACGTCGCCCGGACGCAGGCCGGCCTTGTCGGCCGGGCCGCCGCGCTCGACGTTGGCCACCAGCGCGCCCTCCGGCGTGGCCAGGTTGAACGATTCGGCGAAGCTCTGGTCGATCTCCTGCACCGTCACGCCCAGCTTGGCGTGTTCGACCTTGCCCTTGGAGACGATTTGGTCCTTGATCTTGGTGGCGACGTCGATCGGGATCGCGAACGACAATCCTTGGTAGCCACCGGTCTGGCTGTAGATCTGCGAGTTGATGCCGACCACCTCGCCACGGGTGTTGAACAGCGGCCCGCCCGAGTTGCCGGGGTTGACGGCGACATCGGTCTGGATGAACGGCACGTACGAGTCGTCTGGCAGGGTGCGGCCCTTGGCGCTGACCACGCCGGCGGTGACGGTGTTGTCGAGGCCGTATGGCGAGCCGATCGCCAGCACCCACTCGCCCACCTTCAGGTTGTCGGTCTTGGCCAGCGGCACGACCGGCAGGTTCTTGGCGTCGATTTTGAGCACGGCGACGTCGGTCTTCGGATCGGAGCCGAGCACCTTGGCGCGGAATTCGCGGCGGTCGGTGAGCTTGACGACCACTTCGCGGGCGTCGCGCACCACGTGGGCGTTGGTCAGGATGATGCCGTCGGCGCTGATGATGAAGCCCGAGCCCATGCCGTGGGTCGGCATCTCGCGCTGGCCGCGCGGCTGCTGGCCCTGGAAGCGGCGGAAGAATTCCATGAACGGGTCGTCGCCGAAGGCGTCGCCGCGGCCTTGCGGTCCGCCGTCGTACGAGGTCTTGATGCTGCCGGTGACGTTGATGTTGACCACGGCCGGCCCGTTGTGCGCGGCCACGACGCTGAAGTCGGGCAGCGAGATGCTGGGCGCCGGCACGGCCTGCGGCGCGGCCTGGGTGGCGGCCGGCGCGGCGGCCACGGCGGCGACAGGAGCGCCGCCGCCGGCGGCCGTGGCGCTGTTCTGGTGGACCACCACCGCGCCGCCCGCGCCGATCGCGGCCAGCACGGCCACGGCGGCGACTGCGCGTTTGGCGGTCTTCGATCCGGACGAAGTAGTTGGGGACATATGCACTCCTGAATTGAATGAGGTGTTGTAGATGTATTCAATATGAGGCAAAAAACTTAGACGCCACTTAACCTTTGTTATCGATACAAATACTTACAAACAATGTTTGTTTTGCAATTTTCTGGTTGGGCCGGTGGCGGCTCGTGGCCGACGGGTGGACGTGCAACTGGCCGGATAAACCGGCCAGTTGGTCCTACTCGTGTGCCACCGAAGGCGCACACCCTACAACCGGATTACGCCGCCTGGCGTTGCTCCAGAGCCGCGACGTTGTCGCTACCGTCGATGACGATTTTACGTGGCTTGAGGGCTTCCGGAATCTCGCGCACCAGTTCGATGGTGAGCATGCCGTTGTCGAAGGACGCGCCGGTCACTTTGACGTGGTTGGCCAACTGGAAGCGCTGCTCGAAGTCGCGCGCCGCGATGCCGCGGTGCAGATAGGTGCGCTCGGTGGCGTCCTTCTGCTTGCGGCCGACCACCTGCAGCGAATCGCGTTCGAAGGTGATGTCGATTTCCGACCGGTCGAAGCCGGCGAGCGCCATCACGATCCGATACTTGTCTTCGGAGACCAGCTCGATGTTGTAAGGCGGGTAGCTTGGTGCGGAATCTCCCCGCTGGGCATCGTTCAGCAGTTGTGCCAGACGATCAAAACCGATAGCGGAACGATACAGAGGAGTGAGGTCAAAAGTACGCATGATAAATATCCTTTTCAAGTTAAGCGATATGGAATCGTGGCCCCCATCTGGGCGACCACTGAGTCCGATATAGGTCGTTTTTCGGGGCTTTCAAGGCCTTGAAAAACGCCTTCGACATCCCCAGCGGCCCACTTTTTTTGAAAAATTTTTGGATTTTTTTTGCGCTCGCCGTACGCCGCGCCCGGACGCCCAGTCGAACGCGACGTCCTCCATGGATTCCCGGGGCATTTGTCGACTTGCCCGCGTGCTAAACTCTTTCTCTTGTCCAATCTTTTACGCCGCCTCATGTCCCCTACCCGTGCCGCACTCGCCATCCTGTTGGCCACCGCCTTCAGCGCCCAGGCAGAAACGATCTCCGAGCAGCCCTATCCGGGCACCATCGTGCTCAAGGTCGACGCCAGCAACTTCGCCCAGCAAATCTTCCGCGTGCGCCAGACCATCCCGGCCAAGCCCGGCAAGCTGACATTGCTGTATCCGCAGTGGGTGGTGGCCAACCACGGGCCCAGCGGCGCGCTCAACCAGTTCGCCGGCCTCAAGGCCAGCGCCAACGGCAAGCCGCTCGACTGGAAGCGCGACCCGCTCAACGTCTGGGCCTTCGCCATCGACGTGCCGGCCGACGCCACCGCCGTCGACGTCGAATTCCAGTACCTGTCGCCGATCGAGCCCAACCAGGGACGCACCACCTTCACCGCCGACATCCTGGGCGTGCAGTGGCAATCGCTGGCGCTGTATCCGGCCGGCTACCGCAGCCGCAACATCACCGTGCAGCCGAACCTGACCGTGCCGCCCGGCTGGCAGTTCGGCAGCGCGCTGGAGACGGCCGCGCGCAACGGCGACGAGATCGCCTTCAAGCCGCTCGACCTGGAAACCCTGCTCGATTCGCCGCTGTTCGCCGGCCGTTATTTCCGCCGCGTCGACCTCGATCCGGGCGCCAAGGTGCCGGTGCACCTGAACATGGTGGCCGACAGCGCCGAGCAGCTGGCGGCGACGCCGGAACAGATCGCGCCGCACCGCGCGCTGATCCAGCAAGCCTATAAATTGTTCGACTCCAAACACTACCGCCACTACGATTTCCTGTTCGCCATCAGCGACGAATTCGGCGGCATCGGCCGCGAGCACCACGAGTCGAGCGAGAACGGCGTCAAGCTCGGCTACTTCACCGAATGGGCCAAGTACGAGGCGCGGCGCGAGCTGCTGTCGCACGAGTTCGTGCACTCGTGGAACGGCAAGTTCCGCCGCCCGGCCGGCCAGGACGTGCCCAACTTCAACACCCCGCTCGACAATTCGCTGCTGTGGGTCTACGAGGGCCAGACCCAGTACTGGGGCGCGGTGCTGGCCGCGCGCTCGGGGCTGATCAAGCCGGAGAACACGCGCGACCTGCTGGCCGCCTCGGCCGCGCGGCTCGACAACGTCAAGGGCCGCGAGTGGCGCGCGGTGCAGGACACCACCTACGATCCGATCGTCAACGCCCGCCGCCCGCAGGTGTGGAACAACTGGCAGCGCGGCGAGGATTACTACCAGGAAGGCCAGTTGATCTGGCTCGACGCCGACACCCGCATCCGTGAACTGTCCAACGGCAAGCGCTCGCTCGACGATTTCGCGCGCGCCTTCTTCGGCGTCGACGACGGCGCCCGCGTCGCCAGGCACTACACCTTCGACGAGCTGGTGGCGGCCTTGAACGCGGTGCAGCCGTACGACTGGGCCCAATTCCTGCGCAGCCGCGTGGAAAGCCACGGCCCCGGCGCGCCGCTCGACGGCCTGGCCCGCGCCGGCTGGAAACTGGTCTACGCCGAGCAGCAAACGCCCTTCCTCAAGGCGCAGGAGGAACTCAGCAAGTCGGCCAACTTCCAGTACTCGCTGGGCTTTTCGGTCGGCGCCGAAGGCAAGCTCGAAGCGTTCATGTGGGAAGGCGTCGGCTTCCAGGCCGGCATGTCGGGCGGCTCGACCTTGCTGGCGGTCAACGGCCGCGCCTACAAGCCGGAGGTGCTGCGCGCGGCGGTCACCGCCGCCAAGGACGGCAAGGAGCCGATCCAGCTGCTGGTCAAAAAGGGCGGTCTGTACCAGACCTACGCGCTCGACTACCACGGCGGCCTGAAATATCCACGCCTGGAGCGCATCCCGGGCACGCCGGACCGGCTGGAGGCCATCCTCAAGCCGCTTAAGTAAGCCCGGGTCAACGCCGTCCCGGCGTCCCGCGCGCGGGCGGTTTTGGTCGGTTTTGGTGTATGCTGGCGGTATGAACAAAGACACCGACATCCAACTGAGCGGCCCCTTCAAGGCCACCGACGGCTCCGGCCGCGCCCACGACGCCAAGGCGATCCGTATCTTCGACGAAGGCTACGGCGCCATCGACGTCTACGTCGATTTCGCCGGCCCGATCAGCGGCTTGCACAAGGACAAGTCACTGATCGACGCCGTCGTCGCGCAGCTGCGCACGGTCGGCTACAAGGGCCCGGCGCTGACGGCCGGCGACCCGGTGCTGCAGGAGAGCAAATTGCTGGTGCTCGAATCGCCCGACGAATTCAACACCTTCGCCGCCGGCAAGGGCTGGAAAGACCTGGCCGAGGAATTCGGCGACGAATAAGGTTCAACCACGCTGTTCATTCGAGGTAGCGGCCGCTCCAGACGGCGATCAGGTCGGCGACATAGACGGCGTCCTCGCGCCGGGTCAGCAGGTGGTCGGCGCTGTCGAGCGAGACGAAACTTTTCGGATGCTTGGCGGCCGTGAATATCTCAACGGCGTTGCTGATCGGCACCGTGTCGTCGCCCGGCGCGTGCATCACCAACAGCGCGCGCCGCAGCGCCGCGACCTTGACCTTTAAATTGTGCCCGCCGGCGTCCTCGACGAACTGGCGTTTGATGCGGAACGGCCGCCCCGCCAGTTGCACCTGGGCCTCGCCGTCGCGCGCGATCGCGTCCAGGTGCGCGCTGAACAGGCCGGTCACATGGGACGGATCGCTGGGCGCGGCCACGGTGACGACGGCGGCCACCTCCGGCATCCGGTCGGCGGCGGCCAGCACGGCCGCGCCGCCGAGGCTGTGGCCGATCAACAGGCGCGGCGCGGCGAAGTGCGCGCGCAGGAAGTCGGCGGCGGCCACCAGGTCGGCCAGGTTGGACGAGAAATTGGTGTTGGCGAACTCGCCCTCGCTGGCGCCCAGGCCGGTGAAGTCGAAGCGCAGCACGGCGATGCCGTGGGCGGTCAGCGCTTGGGCGATGCGGCTGGCGGCGAACACGTCCTTGCCGCACGTGAAGCAGTGGGCGAACAGGGCGTAGGCCTTGATGTTGGCATCGTCGCCGTCCGGCGCGTCGAGGCGCGCGGCCAGTTTGGCGCCGTCGGCGCCGGGGAATTCCTGTCGTTGTGATCGCATGTTGGCTCCCTGAATGAGTTCCCCCAAGAATACATGAAAGACCATTGAAACACGTAGGGCGGATTAGCGGGCGAGGCCCGCCAATCCGCCCCGGGGGCCCTCCGAAGGAGGCGGCCTACCTGCCGGTAGGCCTTAAGAGGCGGCACGTCGTAATCCGCCAATGCGTGCGCCGCCGAGACGCATTGGCGGATTACGCTGCGCTAATCCGCCCTACGTGTCTCCGCGATTTTCAGCATTCAACGTGTTGTCTCAGCCGAATAACCCATGCAAATACCAGCGCGTGACGGCCTCGGCGTCGTTGCCGCCGCGCTCCCGGTACAACCAATAATGCGCATGGTCCTGCCCCTCGGCCATGAAATAATCGCGCGTCTGCATCTCGGCCCACCAGCCCGCCTCGATGCGCTCGCCGGTCGACACGATCTTCAACGGCGAACCATAGAACGGCCGGTGGTCGCGCATCAGCAAGGCGATCGGCTTGGCCAGCAGCCACGCCGGACGCGGCAGGCTCGGCATGTCCGGCGGCAACTGGGCGCGGGCATCGGCCGGCCGTGTCTTGTCCTGCGCGCCGACCCAGGCGTTGGCGTGCTCGGGCCGGTAATCGGCGCGCGGCGCCGCCCGCAACACGTTCTCCGGCCCCAGCCGCGCGGTCAGCAACTCCAGCAGGCGCTGCCAGTCCTCCTTGCTGCCGCCCGGCTCGGGGAACAAGGACTCGCTCGGCGGCGCCATCGGCCGCACCCGCGGCGCCTCCAGGCACAGGCCGATCACCGGCGCCTCCAGCACCTGCTTGGCCAGCCGCTCCTTGAGCAGGCGCACCAGATGCTCGTCGCGCCAGGTCGGCTCGGCCAGCACCACCTCGATCGCGGTCGGCGCGCGCGCCACACGGCCGCGCTCATGCTCTAGCGACAAGACGATGCGCTCGACGGCGAACTGGTGCGCGCTGAGCCATCCGGTCAGCTGCAGCAGCAGCCGGTGCGCGCCGAACAGCAGCGCCTCGGCGTTCTCGACGCGGTCGAACAACTCAAGCTTGGCGCGGAATCCGGCCGGCGCCGCCAGCCACTGGTGCAATTCGGGCCGCTCGCCGTGGGCGTCGTCCAGCATGTCGAGCAAGGCGCGCCCGCAGCGCCGTTGCAGGCCCGGACGCGGCAGCGCGCGCGCCGCGCCCACGGTCGGGCAGCCGATGCCCTCGAACCAGTCCAGGTGGGGCCGCGCCGGCGGCAACAGGCCGAGCGGCAGGCGCGCCAGGCGCCGCGCCATCGACGCCACCGTCAGCGCGCGCCCGGCGCCGGCGCGCGCCAACAGCCAGGCGCCGCGCGCGGTCGGCGCGCAAGCGAGCACGGCGGTGAAACCCAGCGCGCGCAGGCTGGCGGCGATCCGCCGGCACAGCGCGCGCACGCCGCCGAACAGGCGCAGGCTGGCGCCCACGTCGAGCAGCAAGGTGGCCTCCTCGGCCATGGCCAGCTGCGGCGTGAATTGCAGCAGCGCCATCGCCACCGCGTCCAGCGCCTCGGCCTCTAGCCGCGGCGCGCGCTGCTGGAAGCGCGCGTGCGGCGCCAGCATCAGCGCGCCGCCGCGCCGCATGGCCAATTCGACGCCGGCCGCGCGCGCCGACTCCGACATCGCCGCCACCCGCTCCTGCTCGAGCACGACGGTGCAGTGGTCGTCAGACCAGCGCGGGCAAAACACTTCGAGCGGCAGCCGGGGCAGGTGTAGGGCGATCCAGAGGCGCATGGCGTTGTAGCAAGGAAGGGGTTAAAGGTAAAAACAAGGGGGTGTCGCGCTGCGGCCCGCGCCGCTTGACGAAACCGATGTCGACGCCGCCGGCCGCCGCCGCGAGCGACAGGCGCAGCGGCGCCGGCGAGGCCTCGCGCGCCGCCGCCAGCGGGCGCAGCATGCAAAACAGGGTGTCCGCGCTTTGCGCGGCCAGGTGCAGCCGGCGCAAGGTTTCGCCGCGCGCGTGCTGCTGCCACAGCAGCAGCGCGCCGCAACAGCCGCTGCGCAGCACCTGCTCGGCCGCCCACAGGGCGTCGCCGCCGCCGTTGCCGTGGGCGCCGCCGCGGATCCAGATCAATTGCTCCGGCGCTATCCCCAGCGCGGCCAGCGCCAGCGCCTGCGGCGCGTGCGGCGGTTGCAGCAGCACGATGGGACGCTTGCCCAGCGCGGCCAGCGCCGGGCGCAGCAGGCGCAATTCGCCGATGCCGTGCTGCCGCACCAGCAACTCGATCAGGGTGCCCAGCGGCCAGCCGCCGCCGGGCAATTGCGCCGACAGCGCGGCAAAGCCGGTGTCGACGCAGCGCGTGGCGCTGTGCGCCAGTTGCGACGCCCGCCATAGCGATGGATGGACGGTTTCCGGCGCGGCAATAAGGGCGGAGGGATTCATGATTTCACCAGCGCATTGTAGCGCAAATACTGTACAAATACACAGTACTATTTCCACCCCGTTTTGGCAAGGCCCAATATGTTTGGCGCGCGGCATGCTGTAACATGACATCAAAGAAACATCATCAGGAAACTATTTTGCACACCATCCAACTGGTCGGCGCGGTCATTTTCGGCCTGGCCCTGCTCCACACCTTCGCCGCCAAATCCTTCGAGGTGCTGTCGCGCCGCCATCCGCGCCACGCCGGCCTGTTCCACCTGCTGGGCGAGGTCGAGGTCGTCTTCGGCTTCTGGGCGTTCATCCTGATCGTCGCGCTGGCCTTGCTCGCCGGCCCCGACGAAGCCATCGCCTACGCCGAGACGCGCCACTACACCGAGCCGCTGTTCGTCTTCACCGTGATGGTGGTGGCCGCCTCGCGCCCGGTGCTCGACATCGTCCGCCGCGTGCTCGGCGCCATGGCCGGGGCGCTGCCGGTGCGCACCGAACTGGCGCTGGCCTGGTTCGGCCTGGCGCTGGTGCCGCTGACCGGCTCGTTCATCACCGAGCCGGCCGCGATGACCTTGGCGGCGCTGATGCTGGCGCCGCTGATCTTCCGCGACGGCATGCCCGAATGGCTCAAGTACGGCGCGCTCGGCGTGCTGTTCGTCAACGTCTCGATCGGCGGCACGCTCACCGCCTACGCCGCGCCGCCGGTGCTGATGGTCGCCTCGACCTGGCAATGGGACAGCGCCTACATGGTGAGCCACTTCGGCTGGAAGGCGGCGCTCGCCGTCGCGTTCAACGCCACCGTCGTCGGCTTCCTGCTGCGCCCGCACCTGCGCGCGCTGGCCGGCGCCGCCGCGCCGGGCGCGGACGCGGACGCGGTCGCGATCGATACACCGCTGCCGGTGCCATGGCCGGTCACCCTGATCCACCTCGCCTTCCTGGCCGGCGTGGTCCTGCTCGGCCACCACCCGGTGCTGTTCCTCGGCCTCTTCATGCTGTTCCTCGGCTTCACGTCGGCCTACCAGCGCTACCAGAACCCGCTGATCATCAAGGAAGGCTTGCTGGTGGGTTTCTTCCTGGCCGGCCTGGTGGTACTCGGGGGCATGCAGCAGTGGTGGTTGCAGCCCATCGTCGAAAGCCTGTCGCCGGTGGCCCTGTTCTTCGGCGCGCTGGGACTGACGGCGATCACCGACAACGCCGCGCTGACCTACCTCGGCTCGCTCATCCAGGGCATCTCCGCGCAGTCGCAATACATGCTGATGGCCGGCGCGGTCGCCGGCGGCGGCCTGACCGTCATCGCCAACGCGCCCAATCCGGCCGGCGCGTCGCTGCTGCGGCGCGGCTTCAACGACGAATCGATCGGCGCCGTCGGCCTGCTGCTCGGCGCGCTGGGACCGACCATCGTCGCGGCGGCCGCCTTCCTGCTGCTGTAGGCCGGAAGGTCCCGCGTGGCGGTACTTATCAAAAAATGATGTCCGATCATTAAAATGATTCTAATATCCAACTTCACGGGCGCGACATTGCCACCCGCCAACTATCAGGGATGGGATACATCATGAGAACCACACCATTGGGATGCTTGTTGCTGGGCGCCGCCGTCTGCCTGCCGTCGTTCGCCCACGCGGCCGAGGCGCAAGCCACCGACGGCGCCTTCGCCAAACCGCAGCTGCGCGTCGACATCGGCGGGCGCAAGCTCAATCTGTACTGCAGCGGCAGCGGCGCGACCACCGTGCTGTTCGACGGTCCGGCCGGCGATGCGGGCTGGGCCTGGTTCAAGGTCCAGCCCGAGGTCGCCAAGCACACGCGCGCCTGCGTGTACGACCGCGCCGGCTACGGCTTCAGCGACCCGGCCAAGCGCCCCAACACGTCGCAAAACGTGGTCGAGGACCTGCACAAGGGGCTGGCCGCCGCCGGCATCAAGCCCCCTTACCTACTGGTCGGCAACTCGATCGGCGGCGCCAACGCGCAAGTGTTCGCCTACCGCTATCCCGGCGAGGTCAAGGGCATGGTGCTGGTCGAGCCGCAGACCGAGGACGAAACCACGCGCACCAACAAGGCCTCGGGCGGCATGATCGACAAGGTCTACGCGATGGTGGCCGGGCACAACGCGGAATGCCTGCGCGAAGCGACCAAAGGCTTCAAACCGGGCGGCAAGGCGATGGCCGGCTGCATCGGCGATCCGGTCGACTTCTACGGCCCGGTGCTGGGCCCGCAAGTGCTGGCGTCGATGAAAAAGAAGGCGTACTGGAGCACGGTGGTGGGCGAATACCAGGGCTTCGGCGCCAGCGACGAGCAACTGCGCGCCTTGCGCAAGCCCTTCGGCGACCTGCCGCTGCTGGTGCTCACGCGCGGCGTGAGCCCGTACGCGGACCCGAGCAAGCCGCAAAGCGCGGCCAACAAGGCCATGGAGGATGAAAACGAAAAGCTCCACAAGGAGCTCGCGGCGCTGTCGACCAAAGGCGCGCAACGCGTGGTGCCGGGGGCCGGGCACGCCATTCAAAGCGAGCAGCCGGCCGCCGTGACGGCGGCCGTGCTGGAGATGCTAAAGCAAATTAACTAGCGGAACGGCCGGTCCTGGCGCTTGCGGCGGCCGGCCACCAGGCCCACGCACGCCAGGCCGGCCAGCAGCATGGCATAGGTATCGGTCTCCGGCACGGCGGAAATCGTCACCTGGTGCAGGAAGGCGCCGCGGTTGTCGCCACCCAGGTTGTGGAAGCTGAAGCCATACACGCCGGTGGTGGTCGGCGTGAAGGTCAGCGTCCTGGTCGTGATCGGATCGGACTGGCCGATCACAAAGGTCTGGCGGGTGGTGCCGAAGGTGACCTCGACCGTGTCCGAGCCCCAGTTGCGCTGGTTGCCGGCGAGATCAAAGCTCAACGTATAGAGTCCCCAGGCGCCGGCGGTGAAGCTGTTGCTCAACACGCCCGCGCGCTTGGTCGAGCCGTCCAGATCGACGTAATGGCCGTTGCCGGGCATCTCGTTGTGGACGAAGCCGGTGCCATCGACATCGACGGTGCCATCGGTCACCGTCCAGCCATGGACGAAGCGGGTGGCGTTGTTGGTGGTCTGATCGGCGTCGAAGTTATCCGAGAAAACGGTGACGGCGGCGTGGGAGCAAAGACTGGCGCCGAGCAGCGCGGCCGCGGCGGCGAATTTACGGATAGACATTGGCACCTTTATTTTTTATTAACATGACAATGCGAACGCGCCCGCGCTCACACAATCATTGTACCAATTGGAAACTATTATTTCAATATAATAACTAAAATGAACCAACATCAACATTTTAGTGTTGTTTGCCCCCCCACCAATCGGGGGTCAAGTCTGACATTCGGACACGAACACGAGCACGCGGCCGATCAGCCCGTGTCCGAATGACAGACTTGACCCCCGGGGTTCCGGGGTTTTAGGCGCGCTGGTGGCGGTTGAAAAATTCCATCATCATCTTGCTGGCGTCCGGGCCGGCCTTGGTGTTGTAGGCCAGCGTTTCGTCGCCGCCGCTCCAGGCGTGTTCCAGCTGCTCGATCTGCGCCACGCGCAGCAGCAGCTTTCTGCCGTCGTAGAAGTCGTGGATGCGGTGGGCGTTGTGGCGCCCGCCCCGGCCCTGCGATTTGAGCGTGGTCTTCGGTTGCGCGACGGCGCCTATGCCGTTCAGCGCCCGGCTTTGGCGGACCAGTTGCGCCTGATTGATCGGGCGCACCACGCTGTCGCCCTCGCCCTGGATCAGGATCATCGGCATGCCGGGGAAATGCGGCTGGCGCATCAGCACTTCGCGCACCGCCAGGTCCGCGCGCATGCCGCCGCCGTGCTGCATGACGCCTAGCGCGCCCATCTGGCTGTGGCCGGCGCCGAACACGGGGCCCGAATGCATGCCGACCGCCGCGAACAACCGTGGGTGGTTGAGCGCGACGATGTTGGCCATGCCGGCCCCCGCCGAAATGCCGGCGATGTAAATGCGCGAGCGGTCGATCGCGTATTCCGCCATGACCTTGTTGACCATGCCGACGATCATCGGCACGTCGCCGCCGCCCTCCTGCGTGGCGCGGTCGTACCACTTCCAGCAACGCTGCGCGTGCGCGCTGACCGATTGCTGCGGATACAGCACGGCGTAACCCATCTGCTCGGCCCACTGGTTCATGCGCGTGCCTTGCGCGAACTGGGTGGCGGTTTGCTGGCAGCCGTGCAGCATCACCACCAGCGGCAAACCCTTGCGGGCGGTCTGTTCGGGAATATTGTTGGGCAGGTAGAGCCAGTAACCGAGGCGGTGCGCGGGCGTGCCCACCCCGGCCGGCATCGCGTGGTGCGACGCCAGCCATTTGCCCGGCGCGGGCGGCGTGTGCGGCGCCGGCGTGGCGGCACGGGGTTTGGCGGTGGCGGCGCGCGGCGCGGCCGCCCTCGCCGGCGGGACCTTGACCGGCTTGACGGCCGCCGTCGCGGCCTTGGCGACCTTGGGCTTGGCCACCTTGGCCGCCGGCGCCCGCTTGCGCTTGGGCGCCGGCGGCGTGGCGGCCTTGAACAAGGCCGTCATCAATTTGTTGACGGACTTGCTCTGACGTGTGCCGGTACGCACCAGACTACGCAGCAAACCAGCGGCACTCTTCATCGGATCGACCTCCTGTTGCCATAAAGTCTACCCCGAAACCCCATCCGCTTGCGTTCGCCACCTCGCTTATCGCGGCATCAACGCAACATCGACTCCCACACCTTCTGCAGGCGCTTGGCCGACACCGGCATCGGCGTGCGCAGCTCCTGGGCGAACAGCGACACGCGCAGTTCCTCCAGCATCCAGCGGAATTCGACCATCTTCGGATCGGTGTTCTTGCCGGCCGATTTGTCCTTGTTGGCGCGCTGGTACAAGGCCGCCGCCGACTGCCACTCGGCCATCAATTTCGCGTCGCGCGCGGGGTCGCCGCGCAGCTTCTCGATGCGCACATTGATCGCCTTCAGATAGCGCGGGAAATGCGCCAGCTGGCTGTACTCGTTGTCCGACAGGAAGCGCTTGTTGACCAGCGCCTGCAACTGGCCCTGCATGTCGGCGGCCGCCGCCGCCGGCAGCCCCTGCAAGCGCTTGGGCAGGCCGTGGAACTCGGTGAGCACCTGCGATAGCAGGCGCGCGATCTCGTTCACCAGCAGTACCAGGCGCGACTTGCCCTCGTCCTTGCGCTTGGCGAAACTGGCGGCATCGAGCGGCAACGGATCTTGCAGGCAGGCGATGTCGAGCGCTTTGTTGATGATCTGTTCACGCAATTCCTCCTGCGTGCCCATGCTCATGAACTGCATGCCCATCTGCTGCAGGCCGGGGATGCCCTTTTCGATGAACTTGATCTGGTCCTTCATCTGCAGCGCGAACAGGCGGCGCAGGCCGATCCGGTGCGTGCGCGCCGCCACCGTCGGGTCGTCGAAGACCTCCAGGTCGCAATGCGTGCCCTTGTCGACCAGCGCCGGGAAGCCGATCAAGGTCAGCTTGCCCTGGACGATCTCCAGCAGCTCCGGCAGCTCGCCGAAGGTCCAGCTGGTGAGCCCCGTCAGGGTGATGCCGCTGGCGGCGCTGGACGCTTCCTTCGCGCCGCCCGCCTTGTCATTGCCCTTGCCCGGCGCAGCCACCGCCCCGGCGTTGCCGCCGGCCGCGCGCGACGGCGCGGCCGAAGACGAGGCGCCCCCGGTGCCCAGCGCGCGCATCGTCACGCCCTGCGTGCCCGAGGTCTCGGCCATCTTCTGGAAGCTCTCGCGCGCCTGCGCGCCGAATTCGGCCTGCAGGGTGGCCAGGTTGCGGCCCATCTCCAGTTGGCGTCCGTGCTCGTCGATCACCTTGAAGTTCATGAAGTGGTGGGCCGGCAAGGTCTCCGGCTTGAAGTCGGTGGTCAGCACCGAAATCGTGATCTGCGACCGGATGTCGGCGATGATCGCGTCGATCAGGTCGCCCCGGCCGAAAGTGCCCGCTTCGTGCACGCGCTCGCAGAACTTGGCCGCGTAATCGGGCAGCGGCACGCAGTGGCGGCGCAGCTTTTGCGGCAGGGATTTGAGCAGCAGGTGCACCTTCTCCTTCAGCATGCCCGGCACCAGCCATTCGCAGCGCTCGCGCGGCAGCTGGTTGAGCGCAAACAGCGGCACGGCCATCGTCACGCCATCGCGCACGCTGCCCGGTTCGAAATGGTAGGTCAGCGCCATTTCCAGCCCCGTCACCGACATCGTCTTCGGGAACAGGTCCGTCGTGACGCCGGCCGCCTCGTGCCGCATCAATTCGTCGCGGTTCAGATACAGCAGCTTCGGCTCGGCCGCCGTGGCGTCCTTGTGCCACTTCTCGAAGCCGGCGCCGTTGACCACGTCCGCCGGTATCAGCTTGTCGTAGAAGGCGGCGATCAACTCGTCGTCGACCAGCACATCGAGGCGGCGCGACTTGTGCTCGAGGTTCTCGATCTCCTTGATCAACTTGTGGTTGTGGGCGAAGAACGGCGCGCGCGTGTCGTAGTCGCCGCCGACCAGCGCGTCGCGGATGAAGATCTCGCGCGCCTCGGCCGGGTTGTGCAGCGCGTAGTTGATGCGGCGCTGGCTGTACACCACCAGCCCGTACAAGGTGGCCCGCTCGGACGCGCTGACCTGCGCCCCGCGCTTTTCCCAGCGCGGCTCGCCCCACGATTTCTTCAGCAGGTGGCCTCCGACCTTCTCCAGCCATTCCGGCTCGATGCGGGCGACGCAGCGCGCGTACAGGCGCGTGGTGTCGACCAGTTCCGCCGCCATGATCCACTTGCCCGGTTTTTTCAGCAGCGAGGAACCAGGCCAGATATTGAACTTGATGCCGCGCGCGCCCAGGTAGCCGGCGCCCGGTTCGTCCTCGCTCTTGAAGCCGATGTTGCCCAGCAGGCCGGTCAGCAGCGCCAGGTGCAGGTTCTCGTACGTGGCCGGCGCCTCGTTGATGCGCCAGCCCTGTTCCTTGACGATGGTGAGCAGCTGCGAGTGCACGTCGCGCCACTCGCGCAGGCGCAATTGCGACAGGAAGTTGGTGCGGCAGTTGTCCATCAACTGGCGGTTGGTTTTTTTGTGCTCGATGGCGTTCTCGAACCACTGCCAGATCTTCAGATAGCTGATGAATTCCGACTTCTCGTCGGCGAACTTCTTGTGCGCCTCGTCGGCCGCCTGCTGGTGCTCCATCGGGCGGTCGCGCGGGTCCTGCACCGACAGCGCCGAGGCGATGATCAGCACTTCGTTCAGGCTCGCGTTGTCCAGCGCGGCGAGGATCATGCGGCCCACCCTCGGGTCCAGCGGCAGCTTGGCGAGCTTGTTGCCCAGCGCCGTCAGCTGGTTGTATTCGTCGACCGCGCCCAGCTCCTGCAGCAGCTGGTAGCCGTCGGCGATGGCGCGCGCCAGCGGCGGTTCGATGAACGGGAAGGTCTCGACGTCGGTCAGGTGCAGGGACTTCATGCGCAGGATGACGGCCGCCAGCGACGAGCGCAGGATCTCCGGTTCCGTGAACTTGGGCCGCTGCAGGAAGTCCTGCTCCTCGTACAGGCGGATGCAGACGCCGTCGGCGACGCGGCCGCAACGGCCGGCGCGCTGGTTGGCGGCCGACTGCGCGATCGGTTCGATCTGCAGCTGTTCGACCTTGTTGCGGTAGCTGTAGCGCTTCACCCGCGCCAGGCCGGCGTCGACGACGTAGCGGATGCCGGGCACCGTCAGCGAGGTTTCGGCGACGTTGGTGGCCAGCACGATGCGGCGCGCGTTGGTCAGCTTGAAGACGCGCTCCTGCTCCTCGGCCGACAGGCGGGCGAACAGCGGCAGGATCTCCACGTGCGGCGGGTGGTGCTTGCGCAGCGCCTCGGCGGCGTCGCGGATCTCGCGCTCGCCGGGCAGGAACACCAGCACGTCGCCGGAGCCGAGGCGGCACAGTTCATCGACGCCGTCGACCACCGCGTCCATCAGGTCGCGCTTTTCGCGGGCGGCGGCGGTGCGCTGGCCCTTGCCCTCGGCGTTGGCCACCGCCGGATTCTGCACGTCGCTCTCGATCGGGCGGTAGCGCACTTCGACCTTGTACAGGCGGCCGGAGACCTCGATCACCGGCGCCGGCATCTCCGGCGTGCCGAAGTGGCGCGAGAAGCGCTCGGCGTCGATCGTCGCCGAGGTGATGATCACCTTCAGGTCCGGGCGGCGCGGCAGCAGCTGCTTCAGGTAGCCGAGCAGGAAGTCGATGTTCAGGCTGCGCTCGTGCGCCTCGTCGATGATAATGGTGTCGTAGTTCTTCAGCAGCGGGTCGGTCTGCGTCTCGGCCAGCAGGATACCGTCGGTCATCAGCTTGACCGAGGCGCCCTTCATCAAGGTGTCGGCGAAGCGGACTTTGAAGCCGACGGTCTCGCCCAGCGGCGTGCCCAGTTCCTGGGCGATGCGCTTGGCGGTCGACGAGGCGGCGATGCGGCGCGGCTGCGTGTGGCCGATCAGCGCCTTCTGGCCGCGTCCCAGCTCCAGGCAGATCTTCGGCAGCTGGGTGGTCTTGCCGGAACCGGTTTCGCCCGAGACGATGATCACCTGGTGCTTTTGCAGCGCCTCGGCGATTTCGTGGCGGCGCCCGGAGACCGGCAGGTCCTCGGGGAAGGTAATCGGCGGCAGCGGGTTGCGGAACGCGCGTTCGGCGGCGCGCGCCGCTTGCTCCTCGGGTGTCAGACGCGGCCTTGGCTCCCGGCGCGGCTGGCTGCGCGAGCCACCCTCGCCGTCCGGGCGCGGTGCGCGGGACGGGGCGTTGTGCGGGCTGCGGGGCTTGCCAGGGGTGCTGGGTGGGCGATTTGCGGCGGTTTTCGGTTTATTGCTGGCTTCTGACATTGTTTTTTACAAGATTGGAGCGCGGAACTCGCGCACCGAATTATAATGCGGCTAATGGAAAACCCTACCCAATTCGTCCAATGGCTGCGTTCCGTCGCGCCTTACATCCACGCCTTCCGTGGCAAGACCTTCGTGGTCGCCTTCCCCGGTGAACTGGTCAGCGCCGGCGCGCTGCAGGTGCTGGCGCACGATTTGTCGCTGCTGCACGCGCTCGACATCAACGTCACCGTGGTCTACGGCTCGCGCCCGCAGGTGGCCGAGCAGCTGGCCCTGCGTAACGTCGAGGGCCGTTTCCACAACGGCGTGCGCATCACCGACACGGCCGCCATGGAGTGCGCCAAGGAGGCCGCCGGCGAGCTGCGCCTCGACATCGAGGCCGCCTTCAGCCAGGGCTTGCCGAACACGCCGATGTCGAACGCGGCCATTCGTATCATTTCCGGCAACTTCATCACGGCCCGCCCGCTCGGCGTCATCGACGGCGTCGACCTGGAGCTGACCGGCGTGACCCGCAAGGTCGACGCCGAGACGATCCACTCGATCCTCGGCTCGGACGGCCTGGTGCTGCTGTCGCCGCTGGGCTTCTCGCCCACCGGCGAGGCGTTCAACCTGACCATGGAGGATGTCGCCTGCAGCGCCGCCATCGCCCTGCACGCCGACAAGCTGGTGTTCATCACCGAGACCGACATGATGGTCGACGCCGGCGGCACCGAGATCCGCGAGCTGTCGTCGCACCAGGCCGAGGCGGTGCTGCAGGCCGGCTTCCTGCCCGATTCGACCGCGTTCTACCTGAAACACTGCATCAAGGCCTGCGACAACGGCGTCGAACGCTCGCACATCGTGCCGTTCGCGATGGACGGCTCGGCGCTGCTCGAGCTGTTCACCCACGACGGCGTGGGCACCATGATCTCGCACGAGAACCTCGAATCGCTGCGCAAGGCCACCATCGAGGACGTCGGCGGCATCATCAAGCTGATCGAGCCGCTCGAGGCCGACGGCACCTTGGTCAAGCGCGGGCGCGAGCTGATCGAGCGCGAGATCGATTATTTCTCCGTCATCGAGCACGACGGCGTGATCTTCGGCTGCGCCGCGCTGTACCCGTTCCCCGAGCAGAAAATGGCCGAAATGGCATGCCTGACCGTCAACCCCGAGGTCCAGGCCCAGGGCGACGGCGAGCGCATTTTGAAGCACATGGAGAACCGCGCGCGCGCCATCGGCGTGACCAAATTGTTCGTGCTCACCACGCGCACGTCGCACTGGTTCCAGAAGCGCGGCTTCGTGCCGACCACCGTCGACTCGCTGCCGAAGGACCGCCAGCGCATGTATAACTGGCAGCGCAAATCCCAGGTGCTGATTAAATCTTTATAATCACGGTTTATCGACCGTTTTAGGAGCAACACAGATGGCCCGCACCGTGCAATGCGTCAAACTCAACAAGGAAGCCGAAGGACTGGACTTCCCGCCGTATCCGGGCGAACTGGGTAAGAAGATCTACGAGTCGGTCTCCAAGGAGGCCTGGGCCGCCTGGCTCAAGCACCAGACCATGCTGGTCAACGAGAACCGCCTGAACCTGGCCGACCAGCGCGCCCGCAAGTACCTGGCGCAGCAGATGGAAAAGCATTTCTTCGGCGACGGCGCCGACGCGGCCATGGGCTACGTGCCGCCGACCGAGTAAGTATTAAAAACCCCAAACCGGCGTTGCGGCCAGCGGCCGCCGCTGGTTTGGGGTCGTACCCGAATGGGTACGACCCCGGTCTGGCCGGGGGTTTGCCTTTTAAAACTTCAACGTCTTGACGCCTTCGGCCGTGCCCAGCAGGCACACGTTGGCGCCGCGCGCGGCGAACAGGCCCACCGCGATCACGCCGACGATCTGGTTGATCTTCGCCTCCAGCGCCACCGGGTCGGCGATGGCCAGGCCGGCCACGTCGATCAGCATGCCGCCGTTGTCGGTGATGAAGGCCTCGTCCGTGCCCGGTTTCAGGCGCAGCTTCGGCTCGCCGCCCAGCTTGGCCAGCTCGCGCGTGACCGACGCGCGCGCCATCGGCAGCACCTCGACCGGCAGCGGGAACTTGCCCATCACGTCGACCAGCTTGGAGCCGTCGGCGATGCAAACAAAACTTTTCGCCACCGAGGCGACGATCTTCTCGCGCGTGAGCGCCGCGCCGCCGCCCTTGATCATCGCGCCGGTGCGGGTGATCTCGTCGGCGCCGTCGATGTAGACGGCGATCTCGGGCACGTCGTTGAGGTCGAACACCTCGATGCCGTGGCCGCGCAGGCGGGCGGCGGTGGCCTCGGACGACGCCACCGCGCCTTTGATGTCGGCCTTGATCTTAGCGAGCTCGTCAATGAAAAAATTGGCGGTCGAGCCCGTGCCCACGCCGATGATCTCGTGCTTGACCACGTAATCGATGGCGGCGCGCGCCACGGCTTGCTTCAGTTCGTCTTGAGTCATGATGCTATTTCTATATGAAAAGGAAACCGGTGTGGCCGGAATGTGGCCGCGAAGCCGCCATTTTAACGGATCACCCCCGTCCGCCGCCGATTTCCGCTAAAAATTGCGCTTGGACAACTCCGACCCGGCCCCGGTGTCGCAGACTGGCACAAGGGCGGCGCGCACGGCACGAACGGCGCCAGCGGGCCGCCGATTGTGCGAGAATGAAGCCAGCAGATCCCATCCAAACGCTCGTCCGGGGAGTCCCATGCCGCAAGCTAAAACAGTCTTGATCGTCGACGACAGCCGCGTCTCGCGCCTGATGGCGCGCCAGTACATCACCGGCCTGCACCCCGACTGGATCGTCGAGGAGGCCGGCACCGGCGAGGAGTCGCTGGTCAAGTCGCGCGACGTGCACCCGGACCTGGTGCTGATGGACGTGAACATGCCCGGCATGGGCGGCATCGCCGCCGCCGAGCAGTTGCGGCGCGAGAACCCCCACCTGCCGATCTCGCTGCTGACAGCCAACGTGCAGACGGCCACGCGCGAGAAGGCCGAGGCGATCGGCGTGGGCTTCGTCGAAAAACCGATCACCGAGGCGCGCATCGCCCGCCTGCTGTCGCCGCTCGAGGAGGCCGGGCCATGATCGTGCTCTCCGAACTGGAGAACGACGCGCTGATCGAGATCTTCAACATCGGCGTCGGCCAGGCGGCCGCCTCGATGAGCGACATCGTCAACGAGGCGGTGCGCATGTCGGTGCCGTCGATCACCTTCATCCACCGCGCCGACGCCGCGCGCCTGCTGCGCAACCGCGTATTCGAGCCCGAGCGCATCTGCGGCGTGAGCCAGCACTACGAGGGCGCCTTCGAGACCGAGGCGATATTGATGTTCCCCGAGGATAAAAGCCTGGAGATCGTGCGCCTGATGGTCGGCGAGGGCGTGCCGCTGGCCGAGCTGACCGACATGGAGCAGGAAGCCATGTGCGAGATCGGCAACATCATCCTCAACTCCTGCGTCGGCACCTTGGCCAACATCTTCCAGCACGAGCTGCGCGGCTCGCTGCCGGCCTACCACGTCGGCACCAGCGACCAGATCCTGACCGCCTCGGGCAGCGCGCCCGAGGCCGTGGTGCTGATGCTGCACATCGACTTCGTGCTCGAGAAGCACCAGATCCAGGGCTATGTCGCCTTCGTGCTCGACCTGTCGGCCATGGACGACCTCAAGGCGCAGATCAACCAGTACATCGCGCGCGCGATGGGGCAGGCCTGAGCCGTGCGCGCGATGGACGCCAGCCTGCCGGAGGCGCACCGGCTCAAGGTGCTGCGCAGCGTGTTCGGCGCCGTCAATCTGGGCGTGGTGGTGGTCGACGCCGACGGCCGCGTGGTGCTGTGGAACGCCTGGATGAGCCGCCATTCGGGGCTGGCGCAGCAGGACGTGGTCGGCGCCGAGTTCCTGGCCGCCTGCCCGGACCTGCGCGGCGGCCGGGTCGATGCGGCGATCGGCCAGGCGCTGCGCGACAACTTCTCGTCGGTGCTGTCGCAAAGCCTGAACAAGGCGCCGTTCGCGCTGTACGCCAACGCGGCGGCGGCGGCGCGCGGCGAGCGCTTGCAGCAGGCGGTCGAGGTCACGCCGATCGACGTCGAGGGCGCGCCGCGCCACTGCCTGGTACAGATCAGCGACGTCAGCGTGGCCGTCGCGCGCGAGAAGCTGCTGCGCGAGCAGGCCATGGTGCTGCGCTCGCAGACCTTCGCCGACGGCCTGACCGGCATCGCCAACCGGCGCCACTTCGACGTCGCCATGGAGAAGGAGCACCGGCGCGCCAAGCGGGCCGGCGCGGCGCTGTCGCTGCTGATGATCGACATCGACCGTTTCAAGGCCTACAACGACCACTACGGGCACCAGAAGGGCGACCAATGCCTGATCCAGGTGGCCGCCGCGCTGGCCGGCGTGCTCCAGCGCCCGTGCGACCTGGTGGCACGCTACGGCGGCGAGGAGTTCGCGGCGATTCTGCCCGAGCTCGACGTCGAACAGGCCGGCCAGATCGCCGAGACGATACGGGCGCGCGCGCTCGAACTGGCCATCCCGCACGAGCGCAACGGCGCGGTGCCGTACGTGACGGTGAGCATCGGCGTGACGTCTCAGCGGCCCGGGGCGCCGGTCGACATCGAGGCGCTGATCGGCGCGGCCGACCGCGCGCTGTACGAGGCCAAGAACGCGGGCCGCAACCGCAGCGCCGCGCGCCTGCCGTGAGCGCGAGACACCCCGCCGCCGACCAATCAAATCCCGGCCCCGGTCCCGAACCGACCACGGAACACCGTGGACACGTTGCGGAAAAACCGTGAAAACACGTAGGGCGGATTAGGCGGAACGCCGTAATCCGCCAAGAGCCGCCAACACCGTCACATCCAAATCCGATAAATCCAATACCGCTCATCCCCCGAGCCCAGCACGCGCGCCAGCTCCAGCGGCGTATGCCCGGTGATCTCCCTCGCCTCCCGGCAGAAATGCGCCTGGTCCGCATACCCGCCGCGCGCGGCCACGTCAGCCCACACCACCCTGCCGGCCAGGTAATCGTCGCGCGCCTCGAAGAACGACTGCTCGGCGCGCCGCAGCCGCAGCAACTTGCGCAGCGGCTGCCCGGCGCGCGCCTTGATGCGCCGCTCGACGCTGCGCAGCCCGCGCCCGAGCGCGCTGTCGGCCGCCTGCCAGGCCAGATGGCGCACCCACTCGCGCGCCATGTCACCCATGCCGGTCGACCGCGTGGCCCGCCACAGCGGCGTCAGGAACGCCTCCAGCACCACCATCCGCGCGTCGTCGTCGGCGGCGGCCAGCACCGCCTCGGCCATCGCCGCCCAGCGCGGGCCGAGCGCCTGGTCCACCGGCGCGACGCGGTCGACCCAGGCGGCGATGTCGATCCCGCCCAGCGCGTGCATGGCCTGCGGATAGAACAACACCACGAACAAGCGCACCGGGCCGGGATTGTAGGTCAGCATGGGCCGCGTCTGCGGCCCGCAGAAGGCCACGCGCACCGACCCTTTCGGCAAGTCCGTTGGCCGCACCACCTCCACCTCGCCCTCCATGTAAAAACTGATGGAGCACAGCGGCGTGGCGGGGAAATGATTGAAGCGGTCGCCCTCCGCCAGCGGCGCCTCCACGGTGCTGCGCGTGACGCAGGCGCGCACGCAGGAAGCCAGCGCCAGGGGCGGCAGGATCAGGCGGGTCGGGTCGGGAACGTTGGTGGACATCGCCAAAGTCTAACCCAAAGCGCGGACGCGCGCGGCGTGTCGCAAACGTTCAATACACCGCCTCCGCGAGGGGACATAGTGGGACAATGCAGAACCATGGAGATACCCGATAATGGACAACACCTTACCGCTTGCCTTGCGTGAAATCGACGACCTGCCCGGCCCCGCCCCATGGCCGCTGTTGGGCAACCTGCCGCAGATCACACCGCTGCGCATCCACCAGGATGTCGAAGCCTGGAGCCGCCGATACGGCCCGCTGTTCAAGATCCGCTTCGGCCGCACCGACATCGTGGTGCTGGCCAGCCACGAGCTGGTCGGCGCGGCGCTGCGCGACCGGCCCGACGGCTTCCGCCGGCCCGCGATCACCAGCGACGTCGGCGAGGAGATGGGCGGTCGTCCCGGCGTGTTCGTGGCCGAGGGCGCGACCTGGCGCGAGCAGCGCCGCATGGTGATGGCGGCGCTGTCGCCGCACGCGGTCAAGGCCTACTTCCCGGCGCTGGTGGCCGTGGCGCTGCGCCTGCGCGAGCACTGGCGGCGGGCGGTGGCCGGCAACCACGCGATCGACCTGACCGACGACCTGAAACGCTTCAGCGTGGACGTCATCGCCGGACTGGCATTCGGCACAGACGTCAACACCATCGACGGCGGCGAGGACGTCATCCAGCGCCACCTGGACATCATCCTGCCGGCGGTGGCGCGCCGTACCATCGCGCTGGTTCCGTACTGGCGCTACGTGCGCCTGCCGCAGGACCGGCAACTCGACGCCAGCGTGGCCGCGCTCAACGACTCGATCGACGCGCTGATCGCGTCGGCGCGCGCGAAGCTCGTCGCCGAACCGGCGCGGCGCGAGCACCCGGCCCACTTGCTCGACGCGATGATCTGCGCGGCCGACGAGGGCGGCGGCATCGACGACCGCGCCATCGCCGGCAACGTCATGACGATGTTGCTGGCCGGCGAGGACACCACCAGCCACACGCTGGCGTGGATGCTGTATCTGCTGCAGAAAAATCCGGCGGCGTTGCGCAAGGCGCGCGACGAGGTGGCGCGCGTGGCGCCCGATCCGGCGGCGCTGACGATCGCACAGATGGACGGCCTGGACTACCTGAACGCCTGCGCGCAGGAGGCGATGCGGCTCAAGCCGGTGGCGCCGTTCATTCCGCTCGAAGCCCTGCGCGAGACCGTGATCGGCGATGTGCGCATCCCCAAGGGGGGATTGATCTGGTGCGTGATGCGCAACGACAGCGTCGACGAAACGCACGTGCCGCGCGCCGACGCCTTCGAGCCGGAGCGCTGGCTGCGCGAAGGCGAAGGGGCGATCGACAAGCACCTGTCGATGCCGTTCGGCGCCGGCGTGCGCACCTGCCCCGGGCGCTACCTGGCGCTGCTGGAGATCAAGCTCGCCAGCGCGATGCTGCTGAGCAGCTTCGATATCGCGTCCATCGACACCGTGGACGGCGAGGAACCGGAGGAGTTGATGGGGTTTACAATGTCGCCGATTGGCCTAAAGATGCGTCTTACGTCTTAGGCGATCCGCGTGACCACGCTGTTGCGCGGCGTCGCGTCCTCGTGGAACAGGTCGAACAGGTATTCGCACAACTCCTCGTCGGCGACGTCGTCGGGAACGATGAAGTCGGCCGGGCGGCGCTTGCCCTCCGCGCCCAGCTCGAACGTCCGCCGTTCCCCCGCCCCGCCGCGTATCGCAATCATCCGCCCGAAGACATTGAATCGAAACTCTTTCATCACGCCCTCCCCTTTGATCAAGGAAGTATATACTCGAGCGTCGCCAAGTATGATTCAAAGGATGGTATGAAGATGTTGTCTCGCGTTGACGCGAACCTTGCAGAACAAATAACCCGGCAATTCCCCGGCCTGAACGACATCTGGCAGCTCGGCGCCGATGGCGGCATGGGGCGCGTGGCGATCTCCGTGTTCGACCACTGGCTCGACGACGAATCCGAATGGCACCTGATGGCGTGTTTCGAGGGCGAGGAGCGCGAGCGCAGGAATCAGAAGATGCTGGCCCACTGGGCCGCGCTGTACGACCTGACGCCGGTGTACACGCTGCGCTATCGCGGCCGCTGGCCCGCCAAGGCCAAACCCGTCATCAAGCGCTACACCAACCGCGACGGCTTCCTGATCCAGTCGCGCTACGACAAACACCACCCGCCGTCCCAGTTCCTGATCATGCCGGAGCTGGGCTGCATCTGCGCCGCCGGTTGGGACGACACCAACATCCTGTACTTCCACGACAAGGCGCAGGCCGCGCCGGTGCTTGAACTGGCCGCCAAGGCCGGCCTGTTTTGCCTCGAGGGCGACGCGGCCTGATAGGCGCGACTTTAGCCCTCCCGGTGCGCGGCGAACCCGGTCAGGCCGGGCGCCACGTCGTCGCGCAGGGTTAGCTGCGGAATGTCGTAGTCACCGCCGTTCTGCGGACGGAAGGCGATTGGCGTGGCCGTCGCCAGCGTGTCGAGACGCCGCCCCAGCTCATCGCGGATCGTGTCGAAACGCGCCTCGTCCACCCTGCTGGTGCGGTACACCACGAACGGCGGCAGCACCTCGAAGCCCGGGTAATATAAAACGCCATGCTGGATCGGGAACAGGATGTCGTCGATCGGGCCGTTGATGCCGCGCGCGCCATAATGGGATTCCCAGCCGCCGGTGGTCACGATCAGCATCGCGCGCTTGCCCGCCAAACTGCCCTCGCCGTAGCGGTTACCCCATCGCCGGTCGGAATGCTCTCCCACGCCGTAGGCGAAACCATGGGCATAGACCCGTTCGACCCAGCCCTTCAGAATCGCCGGCATCGAGAACCACCACATCGGGAACTGCAGGATCACGGCATCGGCCCACAACAGCTTTTGCTGTTCGAGGGCGATGTCCGCGCTTTGCCGGCCGCCCTCGAAGGCGCGCTTGGAATCGAGCGCGGCGTCGAAGCGTTGGGTCGCCGCGCCATCGAGGCTGTCGTCCGCGTCCAGCGCGGGCTTCCACTTCATCGCATACAGATCGGAGACTTGCACGCTGTGACCGGCCGCCTCTAAGCGGTCGACCGTGAAGTTTTTAATGGAACCGTTCAGGGACAACGGTTCGGGATGGGCGTAGACGATAAGGACGTTCATGACAGTGGCTCCTGATGGAAAGCATACAGCGTAGGCCCGCCTCAGGTATATTGGAAATGAATTCCCAATATAGCAGGTATTAAGATGAATAATTTACGGCGACTCGACCTGAATCTACTGGTGACGCTCGACGTTCTGCTGTCGGAGCACAACGTCACGCGCGCGGCGCGGCGGCTCAACTTTTCGCAGCCCTCGATCAGCGTGCACCTGGCCAAGCTGCGCGACATCTTCGGCGACCCGCTGCTGTTGCCCGGGCCGCGCGGCATGAAGCCGACAGCCAGGGCCGAGGAGCTGCGTGACCCCCTGCGGCGGGCGCTGGAAGCGCTCGGGCGCGCGGTGTCGCCGGCGCAGCCGTTCGAGCCGTCGAAAGCGGATCAAACGTGGCGCGTCGCCGCCACCGACTACGGCGAATCGACCATCCTGCTGCCCGCGCTCGCCGGCCTGCGCGCGCTGGCGCCCGGCACCCGGCTGGCGGTGCTGGAGATGAACCCCGCGCGCATCGCGCGGCAAGCGGAACAAGGCGAAATCGACCTCGCCTTCCACACCGCCGAAGGCTCGCCGCCGGGCATGCGGAGACGCACCTTGTTCGCCGAGCGCTATGTGCTGGCCGGCCGAGGCGCTCATCCGCGCCTGAAGCGGAAACCGACCCTGAAGCAGTTTTGCGCGCTGGAGCACGTGCTGGTGTCGTCCGATGGCGGCGGCTTCCACGGCGTCACCGACGCGGCGCTGGCGCAAGTCGGCCTGGCGCGCCGGGTGGCTCTATCGGTGCCGCACTTCCTGTTCATGGCGTCGGTCCTGCAAAGCACGGACCTGGTGGCGATGCTGCCGGAGCGGCTGGTGCGCGACAACCCGGCACTCAAGGTGGTCGAGCCGCCGGTCGAAGTGCCCGGCTACGAAATGGCGATGCTGTGGCACGAACGCTCGCACCGCGACCCCGCCCACCAATGGCTGCGTGAGCATATCCAGAAATCGGTGTAATGGCGGAAGTGGCGTGACCAGACACTGGAGACACGTAGGGCGGATTAGGCGGAACGCCGTAATCGGCCATGCATGCGTCAACGAGGCGCACGCATGGCCGATTACGCTACGCTAATCCGCTCTACGTAAACCTGGGCAAAAAAAAACCGCCCGGCTTGCGCCGGACGGCATCGACGTCCAAGCGTCGTTTCGGGTATTAACGCAAACCGCTGGCCGCCTTGGCCAGGTCGGTGATGCGGCCCCAGTCGCCGGCGGCGATGGCGTCCTTCGGCGTCAGCCACGAGCCGCCCACGCAGGCGACGTTCTTCAACGCCAGGAACTGCGATGCCGTCTCCTGCGAGATTCCGCCGGTCGGGCAGAACGTCACGTCCGGCAGCGGGCCGTTGATCGCGTTGAGCATGCCGATGCCGCCGGCCGGCACCGCCGGGAACAGCTTCAGTTGGCGGAAGCCCTGCTCCCGCGCGGCCATCACTTCCGACGGCGTCATCACGCCCGGCAGCAGCGGCAGGCCGCTGCTCTTGGCGGCGGCGATCAGCGCGGCCGTCAGGCCCGGCGACACGCCAAACACCGCGCCGGCGTCGCGCGCGGCGGCGAATTCCTCCGGCTGCGTCAACGTGCCGACGCCGACGATGGCGCCTTCCACTTCCGACATGGCGCGGATCGCGCCCAGGCCGTGCTTGGTGCGCAGGGTGACTTCCAGCACGCGGATGCCGCCGGCCACCAGCGCGCGCGCCAGCGGCACGGCGTGTTCGGGTTCGTCAATCGCGATCACCGGGATCACGGCGGAGGTACGCATAATATCGAGCAGGGTCATGGTCATGATTTACGCTTCTTTCTTCATCGAGAAATCTTCATCGGAACCCGGCACGGTGTTGCCGACCGGGTCTTTGTCATGCAGGCCGACGATCGTCGGAATCGGCGACGGCAGCGGGAACGTGGTCGCGCCCTTCTCCGCCTCGCACACGCTGTGGCGGAACATGGCGAACAGCTCGCGGCCCATGCCGACACTGTTAGGCGTCAGGTCGGCCGTGGCCTGTTCGCGCGCGGCCCACACGGCCGGCTCCACCAGCGCCTCCAGCGTGCCGTTCTTGGCGCAGACGCGGATGATGTCGCCGTCACGCACCCGGCCCAGCGGACCACCGGCCAAAATCTCCGGCGACACGTGGATCGCCGCCGGCACCTTGCCCGACGCGCCCGACATGCGGCCGTCGGTCACCAGCGCCACGTGGCGGCCGGCGTCCTGCAGGTTGGCCAGCGCCGGCGTCAGCGCGTGCAGTTCCGGCATGCCGTTGGCGCGCGGGCCCTGGAAGCGCAGCACGGCGACGAAGTCGCGATCGAGCTGGCCGGCCTTGTAGGCGTCCATGAAGTCTTCCTGCGAGTTGAATACCAGCGCCGGCGCTTCCACCGTCTGGTGCTCCGGCTTGACCGCCGACACCTTCATCACAGCGCGACCCAGATTGCCCTTGACCAGCACCGTGCCGCCGTCCGGCGAGAACGGCGCGGTGATCTTGCGCAGCACCGCCTCGTCGCCCGATTCGGCCGGCGCGTCGCGCCATACAACGCCCTGTCCCGCCTCGCCCAGGAACGGTTCGGCGCAGTGCGCGCGCAAACCCTTGCCCAGGATGGTGGTGACGTCGTCGTGCAGCAGGCCGCCGTTGAGCAGCTCGCGGATCACGAAGCCGGTGCCGCCGGCGGCGTGGAAGTGGTTGACGTCGGCGTTGCCGTTCGGGTAGATGCGCGTCAGCAGCGGCACCACCTTCGACAGCTCGTCGAAGTCGTCCCAGTCGATAACGATGCCGGCCGCCTTGGCGATGGCCACCAGGTGCAGGGTATGGTTGGTCGAGCCGCCGGTCGTCAGCAGCGCGACGACGGCGTTGACGATGGCTTTTTCATCGACCACGTGGCCGACCGGCAGGTATTCGTCCGATTGCGCGGTGATGACGGCCGCGCGGCGGGCGGCGGCCTTGGTCAGTTCGTCGCGCAGCGGCGTGTTCGGGGTGATGAAGGCGGCGCCCGGCAGGTGCAGGCCCATGACCTCCATCAGCATCTGGTTGCTGTTGGCGGTGCCGTAGAAGGTGCAGGTGCCGGCGCCGTGGTAGGACTGCGACTCGCCTTCGAGCAGCTCGGCGCGGCCGACCTTGCCCTGCGCATACAGCTGGCGGATCTTGGCTTTCTCGGAGTTCGACAGGCCGGTCGTCATCGGGCCGGCCGGCACGAACACCGCCGGCAGGTGGCCGAAGTGCAGCGCGCCGATCAGCAGGCCCGGCACGATCTTGTCGCACACGCCCAGGTAGACGGCCGAGTCGAACATATTGTGCGACAGCGCGATCGCGGTCGACATGGCGATGGCGTCGCGCGAGAACAGCGACAGCTCCATGCCCGGCTGGCCCTGCGTGACGCCGTCGCACATGGCGGGCGTGCCGCCGGCGAACTGCGCCACCGCGCCCACTTCGCGCACGGCGTCCTTGATCAGCGCCGGGAAGCCCTCGAACGGCTGGTGCGCCGACAGCATGTCGTTGTAAGCCGAGACAATCGCCACCGACGGCTTCTTCAATTCCTTCAACGACAGCTTGTCGTTGGCGGGGAAGGCGGCGAAGCCGTGCGCCAGGTTCGTGCACGCCAGGGTGCCGCGCTGCACGCCCTTCACGCGCGCCGCCTCCAGGTGCGCCAGGTACGCGCCGCGCGAAGGTTTGCTACGCTCGATGATGCGAGCGGTGACACTTTCCAAGACCGGATGCAACGCCATAATTGTTCCTTATGAATGAATTCCGTGAAATTTTACTACAAAATCTCAAAACCGACTGTTTTTTCTCTTTTTTAGCTGGCAAAACGCTGGCTACCGCCGGCACCGGAAACGCATCCTGGCATGCAGGGAAAACCACCTCCAGAGCGATAAAAATTCTATTCTTTCAATAGTGTCGTAGTGAATTTACCGGGTTTTCATGTATGATTCCCTCAGCTTGTTCACGCATCCCTCCTACCCATCAGACGAAGACGCCCGACCATTATGCGCCAGCCCGCCCTGACCACCACCGCCAGCTTCAAAGCCCTCGAATCCCACGCCGTCGACGCCAAACACTGGCAATTGCGCCAGCTGTTCGCGCACGACGCCAAGCGCTTCCCGACCCTGACGGTCGACGCGGCCGGCCTGTTCCTCGATTATTCCAAGAACCGCCTGACCGGCACCACCATCGATCTGCTGCTCGACCTGGCCCGCGAGCGTGGCGTCGAAGCCAAGCGCGACGCCATGCTCAGTGGCGAGAAGATCAATATTACAGAACATCGCGCCGTACTGCACACCGCGCTGAGATTGCCGCGCGGCAAGAGTTTGACGGTCGACGACCAGGATATCGGCGCCGACGTCCACGCCGTGCTCGACCACGTCAAGGAATTCACCGACCAGGTCCGCTCCGGCGCCTGGCTCGGCCACACCGGCAAGCCGATCACCGACGTCGTCAACATCGGCATCGGCGGCTCGGACCTGGGTCCGAAGATGGCCGTGCTGGCGCTGCGCTCGTACGCCCACCCGCGCCTGAAGATGCACTTCGTCTCCAACGTCGACGGCCACGACATGGACGCCGCGCTGGCCCTGGTCGATCCAGAGACCACCCTGTTCATCATCGCCTCCAAGACCTTCGTCACGGCCGAGACGATGCTCAACGCCGGCACCGCCCGCACCTGGTTCCTCAAAACGGCCAAGGAAGAGGACCTGGCGCGCCACTTCGTCGCCGTCTCCACCAACACCGAGGCGGTCAAGGCCTTCGGCATCGACCCGGCCAACATGTTCCCGTTCTGGGACTGGGTCGGCGGCCGTTATTCGGTCTGGTCGGCGATCGGCCTGGCCGTCGCGCTGGCGGTCGGCTACGGCTACTTCAGCGACTTCCTGGCCGGCGCCCACGCCATGGACGAACACTTCCGCACCGCGCCCCTGGAACAGAACATGCCTGTGCTGCTGGCCATGGTCGGCTTCTGGAACCGCCAGTTCCTCGGCGCCGGCTCGCTGTCGATCGCGCCCTACCACCAGGATTTGAACCGCTTCCCGGCCTACCTGCAGCAGCTCGACATGGAAAGCAACGGCAAGCGCGTCACCCGCGACGGCGCCGAAGTCGACACGCCGACCTGCCCGGTGGTCTGGGGCGAATGCGGCACCAACGCGCAACACGCCTACTTCCAGCTGCTACACCAGGGCAC
Organism: Burkholderia sp. LMU1-1-1.1; assembly: GCF_040675865.1. Taxonomy (NCBI): domain Bacteria; kingdom Pseudomonadati; phylum Pseudomonadota; class Betaproteobacteria; order Burkholderiales; family Burkholderiaceae; genus Burkholderia; species Burkholderia sp. LMU1-1-1.1. The sequence continues at coordinate 154,060 of NZ_JBEGHG010000007.1, forward strand.
CGACGTCACGCCGATCGACTTCATCGCCACCCTGCGCGCCACCCACGACCTGCCGGGCCACCACGACTCGCTGCTGGCGAACTGCTTCGCCCAGTCGGAAGCCTTCATGACCGGCAAGACCGCCGACGAGGTGCGCGCCGACCTGGCCGCGCAAAAAAAGAGCGCCGAGGAAATCGAAGCGCTGGTGCCGCACAAGACCTTCCCGGGCAACCGCCCGTCCAACACCATTCTGATGGACCAGTTGACGCCATCGACCCTGGGCGCGCTGATCGCGCTGTACGAGCACAAAACCTTCGTGCAGGGCGTGCTGTGGGACGTCAACAGCTTCGACCAGTGGGGTGTGGAGCTGGGCAAGGTGCTGGCCAAGAACATCCACGCCGAACTGACGGGTGAGGTCCAGCCGGAGCGCCACGACAGCTCGACCAACGGCCTCATCATCATGGCCAAAGCGGCCCAGCACATTTGAGCCCGGGGACGACCATGAGCGCACCGCACATCGAAGTGGCCTACGACGCCGTCATGCAAACGGGCGAATGCCCGCTGTGGCACGAGGGGGAACAGGCGCTGTACTGGGTAGACATTCCCGCCTTCACCGTGCACCGGCTCGACCCGGCCAGCGGCGAGCACCGCGCCTGGCGGCTGTCGAGCGAACCGGCCAGCCTGGCCGTCAGCGACAACGGCGGTTTGATCGTCGCCATGCGCGCCGGCTTTTATCATCTCGACACCGGCGCCGACGACGTGCGCATCACCGAGATCGCCCCGGCGCCGTACGACACCTCGGTGGCCCGCTTCAACGACGGCCGGGTCGATCCGGCCGGGCGCTTCTGGGTCGGCACCATCTACGAGCCGCGCGACCGGCCGGCCGCCGAGATGTTCGTGCTGGAGCGCGGCGAGGTCCGCAAGGCCTGGTCGGGCGGCATGACCAACTCGAACGGGCTCGGTTTCAGCCCGGACGGCAAAACCATGTACCACGCCGACACGACGGCGCACCTGGTGCGGCGCTTCGACTTCGACGTCGACGGCGGCACGGTGGAGAACCAGCGGCCGTTGATGCAGTTCTCGGCCGACAAGGCGAATAATTATGGCGGGCGGCCGGACGGCGCGGCGGTCGATAGCGACGGCAACTACTGGAGCGCGCTGTTCGAGGGCGGGCGGCTGGTCAAGTTGTCGCCGGAGGGCGAGCTGCTCGACGAGATCAAGCTGCCGCTGCGCTGCCCGACGATGCTGGCCTTCGGCGGCGCCGATTTGCGCACCTTGTACGTCACCAGCGCCGGTGAACGGCCGGCGGCGGAGCTGGCGCAGTACCCGCTCAGCGGCAAGCTGCTGGCGATCAAGGTCGATGTCGCCGGTCGCGTGAATCCGCAGTACCGGAATTAATTGGCGTCGCGGGCGGCTCACACATGGCGGATTACGCTGCGCTAATCCGCCCTACGTGCCTCCGATGCTCCGCGCGTGACATGGGAGAATCGCACATCGCACGACAGCGGCACGCGGCATGGACGAACCAAGGATCCACGTAGGGCGGATTAGGCGGCACGCCGTAATCCGCCGCGCGCCGCCACAGTCCAGCCCCGCACCCGGCAAAAACCGGCGCGGCACTGTATAGTACCCCCCACGCCCCAACCAGCAATCCATAACAAAAACACCAACAAAATGTAGTAAAATTACTTGCAATTCACCGCTTACCGTAGTAAATTTACACAATGAAAAATCGCCTCCGGTTATAGTGTCAACCCGGCGGCGGCGCTCCGCAGCGACTCCCATTCAGGCACACCCAACTCTTGCGACGACTCTCAATTATGGCTCTTACCGATTTTGATCTGGTTCTGTTCGGCGGCAGCGGCGATCTGGCGATGCGCAAATTGCTGCCGGCGATGTACGCCCGCGACGTGGCCAACGACCTGCCCCCGACCGCGCGCATCATCTGCGTCGGCCGCGCGGACGCCAGCCAGGAGGACTTCCTGCACACGGTCGAAACCACCTCCAAGCCCCACATCAAGTCGCCCGCCGTCACCCCGGCCGCCTGGACCCGCTTCACCGCGCGCATCGTCTACGTGTCCCTGAACGCCACCGACTCGGGCAGCTACAAGAACCTGGTCGAGGCGCTGCGCAAGGACGACGCCATCACCCGCGTCTACTACCTGGCCACGCCGCCGGCGATCTTCTCGCAGATCTGCGACAACCTCAAGGAAAACGGCCTGGTCACCAAGAACTCGCGCGTGGTGCTGGAAAAGCCGCTCGGGCGCGACCTCGCCTCGGCCAAGCAGATCAACGCCGAGGTGGGCAAGGTCTTCGAGGAATCGCAGATCTACCGGATCGACCACTACCTCGGCAAGGAAACCGTGCAGAACCTGCTGGCCCTGCGCTTCGGTAACATCCTGTTCGAGCCGCTGTGGCGCCGCGAATGGATCTCCGACGTCCAGATCACCATCGCCGAGAAACTCGGCGTCGGCAACCGCATGGGTTACTACGACACCTCCGGCGCGCTGCGCGACATGCTGCAAAACCACCTGCTGCAACTGCTGTGCATCGTCGCCATGGAGCCGCCGACCTCGATCGCCCCGGACGCGGTGCGCGACGCCAAGCTGCAAGTGCTGCGCTCGCTCAAAAAATTCACCCCGACCACCCTGGCGCAAAACATCGTGCGCGGCCAGTACCGCGCCGGCCACGTCGACGGCAAGGCCGTGCCGAGCTACCGCGACGAGCCGGACGCGCCGGAACACTCGCGCACCGAGACCTTCGTCGCCATGAAGGCCGAGATCGATACGTGGCGCTGGGCCGGCGTGCCGTTCTACCTGCGCACCGGCAAGCGCATGGCCGACGGCCTGGCCGAGATCGTCGTGCGCTTCAAGCAGATCCCGCACTCGATCTTCGCCCAGCCGACCAACAGCTTCCAGCCCAACTCGCTGGTGATCCGCCTGCAGCCCGACGAGGGCCTGCGCATGAACCTGATGGCCAAGACGCCGGGCGACGGCATGCGCTTGAAGCAAGCCGAGCTGGAACTGGACTTCCGCGAATCGTTCAAGTCGCCCCGCATGGACGCCTACGAGCGCCTGCTGCTCGACGTGCTGCGCGGCCAATTGACCCTGTTCATGCGCGGCGACGAATTGGAAGCGGCGTGGGAATGGGTCGAACCGATCCTGAACAACTGGGAAGCCGACGACAGCTACCCGATCCCGTACGCCTCCGGCACCTGGGGTCCGGCCGCCGCCTCCGCGCTGATCGGCCGCGACGGCCTGCAGTGGCGCGAAGAAGCGCTGCCGGAAGACTAAGACCAGGCCTGACGCTCCGATGCTGCTCGATTCCATCCGCACCCAGCTCGACTCGCTCTCCAAATCGGAGCGCAAAGTCGCGCTGGCCGTGCTCGACCACCCCGGCCAGACGGTCAGCCAGAACATCACCGCGCTCGCCAAGAGCGCGCAAGTGTCCGAGCCGACCGTCGTGCGCTTCTGCCGCACCCTGGGCTACGACGGCTGGCACGAGTTCAAGCTCAAACTGGCGCAGGGGCTGGCCTTGGCCCTGCCCGGCCTGAACGAGCAGCCGACCCAGGACGACCTCGCGGCCGATCTGGTCAACAAAATCTGCAGCCGCTCGATCAACACCCTGCTGGACCTGCGCAACAACCTCGATCCGGACGCGATCCAGAAGGCGCTCGACATCCTGGCCAAAGCCAACAAGATCGAGTTCTACGGCCAGGGCACCTCCGGCATCGTGGCCGCCGACGCCCAGCACAAGTTCTTCCGCTCCGGCGTGCCGACGGTGGCCTACGCCGACCCGCACATCCACAGCATCGCCGCCGCCCTGTTGCGCACCGGCGACGCGGTGGTCGCCATCTCCCAACGCGGCAACAGCCCGTCGCTGGTGCGCTCGATCAAGCTGGCCCGCCGCGGCGGCGCCGACGTCATCGTGCTGGCGCCGTCGGGCACGCCGCTGGCCGACCTGGCCACGGTGCTCATCCCGATCGACCTGATCTTCAACATCGACCCCTACACGCCGATCTCGGCGCGCCTGGCCTACCTGGTCGTCATCGACGTGCTGGCCGTCGGCCTGGCGCTGCAGCGCGGCCCGGAATTCCGCAAGAAGATGCAGAACGCCCAAAAGGCGCTGCAAGAGTTCGACTTGCAATTCGACTCCTTCATCGGCTAAGCTCTCGCCTTACAAAAAAACCACTACCTGCTCCCGTGGGTGTGCTGGCGTACGTGGGCTTCGCGCTGGCCCTCCTATAATTCTTGCTGTGCTACAGTGTGTCTGTTTTTTACGCAGACGCAATATTGCAGTTTGCACACGCAGTACGTTCGTGGCCGACGAGCCCCCGAGAGTGGACATGACTACCTTTACCTCCTATACCGCCCAACCCGCAGTGCGCATCCCGCTGCTGCAGACGGGCGTGTCCGGCCTCGACCAGATCCTCGGCGGCGGCTTTCCGGCCCACAGCCTGTATCTGATCCAGGGCCTGGCCGGCAGCGGCAAGACCACGCTGGCCTGCCAGATCGGCTTCCAGCACGCCCACCAGGGCAAGAAAGTGCTGATCCTGACCCTGATCGCCGAGACCCACGGCAAAATGCTCAACCACCTGAGCAGCTTCTCCTTCTTCGACGAGAAACTGGTCGGCGAGCGCATCGTCTTCCTCGGCGCCTACAACGAACTGCTCAAGGGAGGCCTGCGCGAGCTGCTCAAGTCGATCGCCGCCACGCTGGCCGACCAGCGCCCCGACATCATGATCATCGACGGCTTCCGCACCGTGCGCGAGGCCAAGCCGTCGGACGTGGCGCTGTCCGAGTTCATGCTGTCGCTGAACTCGCTGGTGGCGACCATGCAGTGCACCACCTTCCTGCTCTCGCCCACCGAGGGCAACGTGGCCGACTCCGAAAACACGCTGGTCGACGGCTTGATCGAGCTGAGCCAGTACGAGCAGGGCTTGCAGCTGATCCGCGAGATCAAGGTTTTCAAGTTGCGCGGAAGCAAGCACCTGCTGGGCCGGCACGTGTTCGAGGTCGGCGCCGACGGCATCGCCATCTACCCGCGCCTGGAGGCCGTCAGCACCGTCTCCGGCGCCACCCCGGCCGTCTCGCGCCAGCGCCTCGGCTTCGGCATCGAGGGCTGGGACAAGCTGACCAACGGCGGCGTGGCGCGCGGTTCGACCACGGCGCTGCTGGGCAATCCGGGCGTCGGCAAAACCCTGATGGGCCTGCATTTCATCTACGAGGGCCTGAAGCGCGGCGAGCATTGCCTGATCGCCGGCTTCTACGAGTCGCCGCTGCGGCTGCTGGAAAAGTCGGCCAGCGTCGGCATGGACATGACGCCCTACTACGACAGCGGCGCGCTCGAGATCATCTGGCACCCGCCGCTCGAGGTGCTGGTCGACGCCATGGCCCAGGACATGCTGCGCAATGTCGAGCGGCGCGGCGTCACCCGTCTGCTGATGGACGGGCTGGACGGCCTGCGCGAGATCGTCATCCACGAGGGCCGCTCGCGCTCCTTCCTGGCCGCGCTGGTCAACGAGCTGCGCTGCCGCAACGTCACGAGCTTTTTCACGCAAGAGCTGCCGTACTTCGGCACCGGACCGGCGCACAGCGAGGTGTCGGCCTCGATGTTGTTCGAAAACATCATCCTGTTGCGCTATGTCGACGTGCGCGGCATCAACCGGCGCCAGATCGGCGTGCTCAAGCTGCGCGAGAACAGCTACGACGCGGCCAACCACATCCTGCTCATCACCGACCAAGGCATGACGATCGAGGGCGCCGTGTTCGGTCCGGTCGTGCCGCCGCAGACGCTATAGCGAGATGACATGAGCGACTCCCCGGCTATCATGGACGCCAACCCGGATGGAAAAATCATCCTGGTGGTCGACGACGAGTTCGACGTCCTGTCGGCGTACACGATGCTGTTCGAATACCGCGGCTACCGCGTGCGCACCGCCGGCAACGGCGCCGAGGCGCTGCAGCTGGCCGCGCGCGAGCGGCCGGACATCGTCGTCTCCGACTACATGATGCCGGTGATGGACGGCGCCCAGTTGTGCCTGCGGTGGCGCGCCGATCCGCACCTGGCCGACATCCCCTTCATCCTGGCCAGCGCCGGCATCCCGCGCAAGGACGAGGTGCTGCCCTACGACACCTTCTTCCGCAAGCCGATCCGCTTCGAAGTGCTGCTGGCCGAGATCGCCCGCCTGATCGACGGACGGGAACGGACCTGAACCGGTGCCGGCCACCTTGGTCGCCGTCGTCCTGTTCGCCGCGCTGCTGCACGCCGGCTGGAACGCGCTGGTCAAATCCGGCACCGACAAATTCCTCAGCACCACCCTGGTTTCGGGCGGCGCCGCGCTGGTGGCGCTGCCGCTGCTGCCGTGGCTGACGCCGCCGCTGCCGGCCAGCTGGCCGTGGATGGCGGCCTCCGCCTGCTGCCAGGTGGCCTACAACCGGCTGCTGGCGGCGGCCTACCGGCACGGCGACATGAGCCTGGCCTACCCGCTGATGCGCGGCGTGGCGCCGCTCATCGTGGCGCTGGCCAGCCTGCCGCTGCTCGGCGAGCGCTTGGCGCCGGCGCAGTTGGCCGCCGTCGCGCTGATCTGCGGTGGCGTGCTGGCGATGTGCCTGCCGCGCGGACGCCACGCGGCGGCGGCGATGGCGGGCGCCGACCACGCGGCGGCCCGCCATGCGGGCCGCCGCGCCGCCGGCTTCGCCCTGCTCAACGCCGTCGTCATCGCCGGCTACACCATGATCGACGGCATCGGCGTGCGCCGCTCGGGCGCGCCGGCCGCCTACACGACGTGGCTGTTCGTGCTCACGGCCGCCGGTCTGCTGGCGAGCGCGCCGGGCCGCTGGCCGGAACTGCCGGCCTACGCGCGCCGCCACGCCGGCGTGGTGCTGCTCGGCGGCGCAGGCTCGCTGGCCTCCTACGGGCTGGCGCTGTGGGCCATGACGCACGCGCCGGTGGCGGCCGTGGCGGCGCTGCGCGAGACATCGATCTTCTTCGCCGCCGCCATCGCCGTGCTGTTCCTGCGCGAACGGCTGGCGCCGGGCCGCGTCGCCGCCGTGCTGCTGATCGCCTGCGGCGCCGCCGTCATGCGCCTGGCGTAACCTGCCGTGCAATCCGAGGCTTATTGTCGGGAAATATAGCCACTATTGCGCGCGCTTGCTTTCCGGACCCGCCGCCCTTGAGTACAATAAGACAACGCAATCCCCTTACCTCTGATTGGCAGCGCACATGAACCAACTCGAACAGCTCAAACAATTCACCACCGTCGTCGCCGACACCGGCGACTTCCAGTCGATCCAGGCCTACACCCCGCGCGACGCCACCACCAACCCGTCGCTGATCCTCAAGGCGGTGCAAAAGGACGAATACAAGCCGCTGCTGGAAAAAGCCGTGCGCGACAACCTCGACCGCTCGATCCCGGACACCATCGACCACCTGCTGGTCGCCTTCGGCAAGCAGATCCTGCGCATCATCCCGGGCCGCGTGTCGACCGAGATCGACGCCCGCCTGTCGTTCGACGTCGAGGGCTCGGTGGCCAAGGGCCGGGACCTGATCAAGCTGTACGAGGCGGCCGGCATCGAGCGCGAACGCGTACTCATCAAGATGGCCGCCACCTGGGAGGGCATCCGCGCCGCCGAGATCCTGGAAAAGGAAGGCATCCGCTGCAACATGACCTTGCTGTTCTCGCTGGGCCAGGCGATCGCCTGCGCCGACGCCGGCGCCCAGCTGATCTCGCCGTTCGTCGGCCGCATCTACGACTGGTACAAGAAATCCACCGGCCTCGACTATACAGGCGCCGAAGACCCGGGCGTGCAGTCGGTCAAGCGCATCTACAACTACTACCGCAAGTTCGGCTACAAGACCGAGGTCATGGGCGCGAGCTTCCGCAACACCGGCCAGATCCTGGAACTGGCCGGCTGCGACCTGCTCACCATCAGCCCGGACCTGCTGCAGAAGCTGGCCGACACCGACGCTCCGGTCGAGCGCAAGCTCAGCGCCGACAAAGTGCCGGCGTCGGGCATCATCAAACTGACGCAGGACGAGAAAACCTTCCGCTTCCAGCTCAACGAGGACCAGATGGCGTCCGAGAAGCTGGCCGAGGGCATCCGCGCCTTCTGCGCCGATTCGGGCAAACTGAAACAGATCATCTCCGGCATGCGCTGACCCCGGCATGACGGGCCGGGTCGAGCCGGAGGGGGCGGGAGCACGGCGGCGGCCGTCCTCCCGCCCTTTGCCTTTTATGACGACGTTCCGGCAACCAATGGTCAAAATTACGCTACCACCCCACGTTCATCTCGCACCAAAATGCAGCAATTTCGCGCAACTGGGCACATATCGATATATACAAAACGTTACATAACTGACTGTATTACAATGTTGCAGCCTCAGCCGGCACCCGCTCCGGTTGGCGTACGTCCAACACTATCCTTTTCAGAGACCATCCAATGAGATCCGTCCCTCGTTCCACCACATTCGCCTGCGCCGCCCTCACCCTTGCCGTGCTCAGCGCCTGCGGGAAAAAAGACGCCGCGCCCGCCGCCCCGCCTCCGCCGAAGGTGGCGGTGGTCACGGTGGCGCCGGCCAGTGTCACGCTGACCAGCGAACTGCCCGGCCGCACCGAGGCCTCGCGCATCGCCGAGGTCCGCGCGCGCACCGCCGGCATCGTGCTGAAACGGGTGTTCAAGGAGGGCGGCGAGGTCAAGGCCGGCGAGGTGCTGTTCCGCATCGACCCGGCCAGCTTCCAGGCTTCGTTCGACAGCGCCCAGGCGGCCGTCGGCCGCGCCGAGGCCAACCTGGCCCAGGCCGACCTGCGCGTCAAACGCTACACGCCGCTGCTGGCCGCCCAGGCCGTCAGCCAGCAGGAATACGACGACGCCATCACCTCGCAGAAGCAGGCCCGCGCCGACCTGGCCACGGCCAAGGCCGCGCGCACCAACGCCGGCCTGACCCTGGGCTACGCCACCGTCACCGCGCCGATCTCCGGCCGCATCGGCCGCGCGCTGGTGACCGAGGGCGCGCTGGTCGGCCAGGGCGAGGCCACGCCGATGGCCACGGTGCAGCAGCTCGATCCGATCTACGTCACCGTCACGCAATCGTCGACCGAGCTGCTCAAGCTGCGCCGGGCGCTGGCGGACGGCAAGCTTAAAAGCGCCGGCAAGGACGAGGCGCGAGTCTCGCTGGTGACCGAGGACGGCCAGACCTACCCGCAGACGGGCAAGCTGCTGTTCGCCGACGTCTCGGTCGACCAGACCACCGGCTCGGTGTCGATGCGCGCCGAGTTCCCCAACCCGAACCGCACGCTGCTGCCGGGCATGTACGTGCGCGCGCGCCTCGAGCAAGGCGTCAACGAGGCCGCCATCACCGTGCCGCAGCAGGCCGTGGTGCGCGGCACCGACGGCGCCACCGTGCTGCTGGTGGGCGCCGACAACAAGGTCACGGCCCAGCCGGTCAAGGCCGACGCCGCGCAAAACGGCAGCTGGGTCGTCAGCTCCGGCCTCAAGGGCGGCGAGCGCGTCATCGTCGAGGGCTTCCAGAAGGCCAAGCCCGGCGCCACCGTCGCGCCGGAACCGTGGAAGGGCCCGGTCGGCAGCGCCGCCGCCCCGGCCCCGGCCGCGCCAGCCGCCGCCACCAAATAATCGGGAGACCAGATGGCCAAGTTCTTCATCGACCGCCCCGTTTTCGCGTGGGTGATCGCCCTGTTCATCCTGATCGGCGGCGCGCTGTCGATCACCATGCTGCCGGTGGCGCAATACCCGACCATCGCGCCGCCGTCGATCGTCATCGACGCCACCTACCCGGGCGCCACCGCCCAGATCCTCGACGACGCCGTCACCAGCGTGATCGAGCAGGAAATGAACGGCGCCGACGGCCTGCAGTACGTCGAGGCCGTCAGCGAGGGCAACGGCGCGGTGTCGATCACCGTCACCTTCCTGCCCGGCACCAACCCCGACCTGGCCGCCGTCGACGTGCAAAACCGCATCAAGCGGGTCGAGTCGCGCCTGCCGCAGGCTGTCACGCAGCAAGGTGTCAACGTCAACAAGGCGCGCAGCAACATTTTGATGTTCGTCGGCGCCTCGTCGACCGACGGCAAGATGGACACGGCCGCCATCGGCGACTATCTGGCGCGCAACGTCGTCAATGAACTCAAGCGCCTGCCGGGCGTGGGCCAGGCCCAGCTGTTCGGCACCGAGCGCGCCATGCGCGTGTGGGTCGATCCGGCCAAGCTGGTCGGCCTGCGCCTGACGATGGCCGACGTCACCGCCGCCATCCGCGCCCAGAACGCCCAGGTCACCGCCGGCACCCTGGGCGACCTGCCGTCGCCCGAATCGCAGGCCTACGCCGCGCCGATCGTCGTGCAGGGCCAGCTGACGTCGCCCGAGGAATTCGGCAAGGTGGTGCTGCGCTCGAACACCAACGGCTCCATCGTGCGTCTGAGCGACGTGGCCCGCGTCGAGATGGCCGGCGCCAACTTCAACCGCAGCGCGCGCCTCGACGGCAAGCCCTTCGTCGCCGTCGCCGTCCAGCAGTCGCTGACCGGCAACGCGCTGGCCACCGCCACCCTGGTGCGCGCCAAGATGGACGAGCTGTCCAAATTCTTCCCGCCAGGCCTGAAATACACGGTGCCGTACGACACCTCGACCTTCGTCAAGATCTCGATCGAGGAGGTGGTCAAGACCCTGTTCGAGGCGGTGCTGCTGGTGTTCATCGTCATGTACATCTTCCTGCAGAACCTGCGCTACACCTTGATCCCGACCATCGTCGTGCCGATCGCGCTGATGGGCACCTTCGCCGTCATGCAGCTGGCCGGCTTCTCGATCAACGTGCTGACCATGTTCGGCATGGTGCTGGCGATCGGCATCCTGGTCGACGACGCCATCGTCGTCGTCGAGAACGTCGAGCGCATCATGAGCGAGGAAGGCCTGTCGCCGCGCGACGCCACCCGCAAGGCGATGTCGCAGATCACCGGCGCCATCGTCGGCATCACGCTGGTGCTGATCGCCGTGTTCATCCCGATGGCCTTCTTCGGCGGCGCCGTCGGCGCCATCTACCGCCAGTTCTCGCTGTCGATGGTGTCGGCCATGGTGTTCTCGGCGCTGATGGCGCTGACCCTGACGCCGGCGCTGTGCGCCACCATCCTCAAACCCGTCGAGGCCGGCCACCACCACGAGAAGAAGGGCTTCTTCGGCTGGTTCAACCGCAAGTTCGCCGTCACCGCCAGCGGCTACCAGGGCATGATCGCCAAGATGCTCACGCGCACCGGCCGCTTCATGATCGTGTTCCTGCTCATCTGCGGTGTGGTCGGCTGGCTGTACGCGCGCCTGCCGTCGTCGTTCCTGCCGAACGAGGACCAGGGCTACATCATCGCCAACGTCCAGCTGCCGCCGGGCGCCTCGCGCAGCCGCACCGAGGCCGTGCTGGCCCAGGTCGAGGACTACCTGCACAAGCAGCCGGCCGTGGCCCGCACCATCGCCGTGGCCGGCTTCAGCTTCTCCGGCGCCGGCCAGAACGTCGGCCTGGTGTTCGTGCCGCTCAAGGACTGGAGCGAGCGCGGTCCGGACGACGCCGCCGACAAGATCGCCGCGCGCGCGCTGAAGGCGCTGTCGGGCATCGCCGACGCCGTGGTCTTCCCGCTCAGCCCGCCGCCGATCCGCGAGCTGGGCAACGCCACCGGCATCACCGCGCGCCTGCAGGACCGGGCCGGCGTCGGCCACGCCGGCCTGCTCGAGGCCCGCAACCAGTTGCTGGGCCTGGCCGGCAAGAGCGACATCCTCAAGGGCGTGCGCCCCGAGGGCCTGGAGGACGCGCCGCAGCTGCAGATCGACATCGACCGCGACAAGGCCAACGCGCTGGGCGTGGCCTTCGCCGACATCAACAGCCTGCTGTCGGTGGGACTGGGGTCGAGCTACGTCAACGACTTCACCAGCAGCGGGCGCCAGCAGCGCGTCATCGTGCAGGCCGACGCGCCGCAGCGCCTGCAGCCGGAGGACCTGCTGCGCCTGAACGTGCGCAGCGCCTCGGGCGGCATGGTGCCGCTGTCGGCGGTCGCCAGCACGCGCTGGATCAACGGCCCGGTGCAGCTGGTGCGCTACAACGGCTACCCGGCCATCAAGCTGACCGGCGACGCCGCGCCCGGCCGTAGCACCGGCGAGGCGATGGCCGAGCTGGAACGCCTGGCCACGCAGCTGCCGCCCGGCTTCAGCATCGAATGGACCGGCCAGTCGCTGGAGGAGAAAACCTCCGGTTCGCAGGCGCCAGCGCTGTTCGCGCTGTCGATGCTGGCCGCCTTCCTGGTGCTGGCCGCGCTGTATGAAAGCGAATCGATTCCGGTCGCCGTGTTGCTGGTGGTGCCGCTGGGGATCCTGGGCGCGCTGCTCGGCGCCCACATCCGCGACCTGCCCAACGACGTGTACTTCAAGGTCGGCCTGATCGCCATCATCGGCCTGTCGGCCAAGAACGCGATCCTGATCATCGAATTCGCCAAGGACCTGCAGGCGCAGGGCATGGGCCTGATCGAGGCGACCCTGGAGGCGGTGCACCTGCGCTTCCGCCCCATCATCATGACCTCGCTGGCCTTCATCCTCGGCGTGCTGCCGCTGGTGATCGCCACCGGCGCCGGCTCGGCCAGCCAGCGCGCGATCGGCACCGGCGTCATGGGCGGCATGATCACGGCGACGGTGCTGGCGGTGTTCCTGGTGCCGGTATTCTTCGTGGTGATCCGCAAAATCTTCAAGGGCAGCGAACGCCAGCGCAAGCTGGCCGCTCACGAAATGGACGACAAAAAGCATGAGACTTATGACTAACCCGGCCCGCGCATCCTCCCCCGCCGCGCGCGCGACCTGGCGGGCCACGCAGTTGGCCACGGCGATGCTGGGCGCGGCGCTGCTGTCGGCGTGCTCGCTGGCGCCCACCTACCAGCGTCCCGACGCGCCGGTGGCTCCGGCCTTCCCGGCCGACGACGCCGGCAAGGCCGCCAAGACCGGTTCGGCCCCCACACCTGCCGCCGACCGGCGCGACGCCGTCGATACCGGCTGGCGCGAGTACTTCAACGAGCCACGCCTGCAGCAGCTGATCGCCGCCGCGCTGGAGAACAACCGCGACCTGCGCACCGCCGCGCTGCGCATCGAGGAGGCGCGCGCACTGTACAACGTGCAGTCGGCCGACCGCCTGCCCAACCTGAACGCCAGCGTCGGCGCCACGCGCGCCAAGACGCCGGCTACCGTATCGCCAACCGGCGAGAGCGTGATCGGCCGGCGCGTCGACGCCGGCTTGTCGATCTCCTCGTTCGAGCTCGATTTCTTCGGCCGCGTAAAAAGCCTGAACGACGCCGCGCTGGCGGCCTACCTGGCCACCGACGAGGCGCGCCAGGCGGCGCAAATCAGCCTGGTCGCGCAAGTGGCGCAGGCCTATTTCACCGAACGCGCCTACGCCGAGCAGTACGCGCTGGCGCAGCAAACGTACGAGGCGCGCGCCCGCACCTACAAGCTCACGCAGCAGCGCGCCGAGGCGGGCGCGTCGTCGCGACTCGACCTGCGCTCCAACGAAACGCTGATGGAAACGGCGCGCGCCGCCGCGCTGACCCTGGCGCGCCAGCGCGCGCAGGCCGAAAACGCCCTGACCCTGCTGGTCGGCCAGCCTTCGGCCACCGGCGCCGCCGGCACGATGCCGACCGACGCCCAGATCGACGCGCTCAGCGCCGTGCCGGCCGGGCTGCCGTCCGATCTGCTGGCCCGCCGGCCCGACATCCGCGCCGCCGAGCAGCGGCTCAAATCGGCCAACGCCAACATCGGCGCCGCGCGCGCGGCCTTTTTCCCGCGCATCAGCCTGACGGCGGCGATCGGCAGCACCAGCCCGACCCTGGGCGGCTTGTTCGACAGCGGCACCGGCAGCTGGTCGTTCGCGCCGCAACTGGTGCTGCCGATCTTCGACGCCGGCCGCAACCGCGCCAACCTGACCCTGAGCGAAGTGCGCAAGAACATCGCGGTGGCCGACTACGAGAAGACCATCCAGACCGCCTTCCGCGAAGTGGCCGACGCACTGGCCGCGCGCGACTACCTGGGCGAGCAGGTGGCGGCGCAGCGCGCGGTGCAGGAGGCGCAGGCGGACCGCCTGAAGCTGTCGCAACTGCGCTTCGACAACGGCGTCGCCAGTTCGCTCGACGTGCTGGACGCGCAGCGCGAGCTGTTCAGCGCCCAGCAGTCGCTGGTGCAGGCGCGCCTGCTGCGCACGACCAGCGCGATCGACCTGTATCGCGCGCTCGGCGGCGGCATAAAATAACACCCGGAACCCCGGCACACCGGGGTCGTACCCCGTACGGGGTGCGACCCCGCGCGATTCACGCCGTGCGGGTTAAAACACTCCTACTGAACGCATACACCGCATGTCGTCGCCGATCACCATCCGCCTCGGCCAGCGCGCCCGCCAGCGCATTGCGCAGGAAGGCATGCTCGCCTCCGACATCGCCATCATCCCGGCCGCCGCCGGCGGCCCCAAAGGCCTGATCCTCAACGGCCTCGATCAATGGCTGTTCGGTTCCTGGCTCAGCGCCGCCCCGCGCCCGCGCAAACTGGTCGGCGCCTCGATCGGCGCCTGGCGCATGGCCGCTTCCGCCTTCGACGATCCGGCCGCCGCGCACAAACGCCTGGCCCACCTGTACGTCCACCAGCGCTATCCCGCCAAGGTCACCGCCGCCTATGTGAGCCAGACCTGCCGCGCGCTGCTCGACGAACTGCTCGACGGCCGCGCCGCCGACGCGGTCGACCACCCCCACCACCACGTCAACGTGCTGACCGCGCGCGGCACCGGCGCGCTGGCGAGGGCCAACGGCGTACGCTGGCGCGAGATGGCCGGCTTCCTGCTGGCCGCCGCCGGCAACGCCGTCTCGCGCGACCGCCTGGCCGGCGCGATGGAACGCGTGATCTTCCACAGCCGCCGCGACGAGGCGCACTGGCTGCGCGACCCGTTCGACGCCTTCGCCGGCCACTTCGTCGCTCTGTCGGAGTCCAACCTGCGCGACGCCTTGCTGGCCTCCGGCTCCATCCCGCTGGTGCTGGAGGCTGTGACGGCCATCGCCGGCGCGCCCGACGGCGCCTACTGGGACGGCGGCTTGATCGACTACCACCTGCACCTGCCCTACCAGCGCGACCCCGGCCTGGTGCTGTACCCGCACTTCAGCGACTACATCGTGCCGGGCTGGCTGGACAAGTCGATGCCGTGGCGCCGCGCCGGCGGCGGCGATCCCGCCCTCGACAACCTGATCCTGGTCTCGCCGTCGGCATCCTTCGTCGCCACACTACCCAACGGCAAACTGCCGGACCGCAAGGACTTCACCGCCTACGGCCAGAACCACGCCGGCCGCATCCGCGACTGGACCCGCGCCATCGCCGAAAGCGAACGCATGGCCGAGGCCTTCGCCCGCTGGTGTGAAAAACCCGATTTAAAAGCAACATTGCTTTTTTAGATAAGACACATTGTTTCATATTCGCAACAGAACTTCACCTATCACATGACCGTCCGCGATGCCGGGCGCATACTTGCAGCCATAAACTAAGTCACCCCGCTATGTTCCCGCCGGGGCAGGCACACGGTCAATGGAGCCATCATGAATTTCTTGTCGCATACGCGCATCGGCACCCGCCTCGCCATCGCGTTCGCCCTCGTCCTGCTGCTGGCGGTCGTCGCCACCACGGCCGGCCTGGTCAACGCCCGCAGCAACGCCGCCGCCACCAAACAAATGATGGAGCAACCGCTGGCCAAGGAACGCCTGGTCTCGGACTGGTACGTGCTGATCTACTCTGCCGTCGCCCGCACCGAACTGATCGCGCGCAGCAAGGACGACACCTTGCCGGTGGTGTTCGCCGACACCATCGCCGCCAGCACCAAGCGCGGCGGCGAATTGCTCGGCAAGGTCAAGGAGCTGCTGGCCAGCGACGAGGAACGCAAACTGTACGACGCCACCATCGCGCTGCGCGCCGCCTACCAGAAGGCCAAGAACGAGGTCGGCGACATCCGCAAGACCGGCGACGACACCGCCGCCGAAGCGGCCTACCGCGACAAGTTCCTGCCGGCCGCCGAGGCGTACAAGAACAAGGTCAACGAGCTGCTGGCCTACCAGCGCAAGGCCATCGACGACACCGCGCACGCCATCGACGCCGCCAACGCCCGCAGCAACACGCTGCTGCTGGTGCTGACGGTGCTGATGGTGGCCATCGGCTCGCTGGCGGCGTGGATCATCTCGCGCTCGATCACCGCGCCGCTCAAGTCGGCGATCGACATCGCCGCGACGGTCGCCAACGGCGACCTGACCACCCGCTTCGACGGCCCCACCTCGCGCTCCGAAATCGGCGAGCTGATGACCGCCCTGAAAGGCATGAACGACTCGCTGCGCAACGTCGTCAACCAGGTGCAGGTCGGCACCAAGACCATCGCCAGCGCGTCCAACGAAATCGCCGCCGGCAATATGGACCTGTCGCAGCGCACCGAGGAACAAGCCAGCTCGCTGGAGGAAACCGCGTCGTCGATGGAGGAGCTGACATCGACCGTGCGCCAGAACGCGGAAAACGCCCGCCAGGCCAACCAGCTGGCGCATGCCGCCTCCGACGTGGCCGAACGCGGCGGATCGATCGTCGGCCAGGTGGTCGACACCATGGGCACGATCAACGACTCGTCGCGCAAGATCTTCGACATCATCAGCGTCATCGACGGCATCGCCTTCCAGACCAATATCCTGGCGCTGAACGCGGCGGTGGAAGCGGCGCGCGCCGGCGAACAGGGTCGCGGCTTCGCGGTGGTCGCCTCCGAGGTGCGCAATCTGGCGCAGCGCTCGGCGGCTGCGGCCAAGGAGATCAAGGAATTGATCGGCAATTCGGTGGAGCAGGTCGACATCGGCTCGAAGCTGGTGCAGCAGGCCGGCAGCACGATGAACGAGGTGGTCGACAGCGTGCGCCGCGTCACCGACATCATGGGCGAGATCACCTCGGCCAGCAGCGAGCAAAGCATCGGCATCGATCAGGTCAACACCGCCATCACGCAGATGGACCAGGTCACGCAGCAGAACGCCGCGCTGGTCGAGGAAGCCGCAGCGGCGGCGGCCAGCATGCAGGAACAGGCCGAGCGCCTGGCCGATGTGGCGTCGTCGTTCAAGCTCGATGAGGACGGGGCGCGCCAGTCGCTGGCGGCGCCGCCGGCCGCGCGCAAGATCCCAGTCAAGGCGCCGGCCCGTCCGACGCCGGCGGCTCCGAAAAAGCCGGCGGCCCGCCTGGCGACGTCCAGCGCCAGCAGCAATGCCCGCAAGCCCGCCACGGTCGGCAACGACAAGGATTGGGAAGAGTTTTAACCCCAGACCAGGGCTGGGGTCTGACCCCGAACTTCCGGGTTAGGTGGTCAAAAACATCTGCTGCAAATCATTGAGGAAGCGCTGTCCCAACTCGGTCGGCTTGATGACTTTGTAATCCCGATACAGCAGCCCCTTGGCCTCGGCGGCGTCGAGGCTTTTCCCGATCGTGTTCAAACTCAACCCGGTGCGCTCGCTGAACAGGTTCGGATCGAAGCCGCCGTGCAGGCGCAAGGTGTTCAGCATGAACTCGAAGCCCATGTCCTCGCGCGCGATCTCGTACTCCTCCTGCACCGGCGCGCCCAGCCTGACCTGCTCCATATAGGCCTTCGGCTGCTTGTAGCGCGCCTGCCGCAGTATGCGATGCGGGAACGATATCTTCGAATGCGCCCCGGCGCCGATGCCCAGATAATCGCCGAACTCCCAATAATTCAGATTGTGGCGCGCGCGGTGGCCCTCCTTCGCGTACGCCGACACCTCGTACTGCCGGTAGCCGTTGGAGGCGGTGACTTCGGCGATCATGTCCTGCATATCGGCGCTGGCGTCGTCGTCGGGGAGCGACGGCGGATACTTGGCGAACAGCGTGTTCGGCTCCATCGTCAGGTGGTACAGCGACAGGTGCGGCGGCTTGAACGACATCGCCGTCTCCACGTCCAGCCGCGCCTCCTCCAGCGTCTGCGACGGCAGCGCGTACATCAAGTCCAGATTGAAGTTGTCGAAGTTGGCGAGCGCGATATCGACCGCGCGCCGCGCCTCGTCGTCGTCATGGATGCGGCCCAGCGCCTTCAGGTGGCGCGCGTTGAAGCTCTGGATGCCGATCGACAGCCGGTTGACGCCACTGGCGCGGTAGGACTTGAATTTCTCCGCCTCGAAGGTGCCCGGGTTGGCCTCCATCGTGATCTCGACGTCGCTGTCGAGCGGCAGCAGGGTGCGCACGTCCGACAGCAGCCGGTCCAGGCCCGCCGCCGACATCAGGCTGGGCGTGCCGCCGCCGATGAAGATCGTATAGATCTTGCGGCCCCAGATCAGCGGCAGCGCCATTTCCAGGTCGGCCCGCATGGCGTCCAGGTATTCCTGCTCCGGGAAGGCGCCGCCCTCCTTCGCCTCGTGCGAGTTGAAGTCGCAATACGGGCACTTTTTCACACACCACGGGAAATGGATGTACAGCGACAGCGGCGGCAGGGCCGACAGGTTCAGCGAGCCGCTTTGCAGATACTTCAGCGCGACGCCGGCCGCGTCGCCCAGGTCGGCGCTTGCCGCTTTCGGTGAAGCCGCCTTGCCGCCGGCGCCGACGATTTTGATCGGGATCATTTCAGTTTCTCTACCAGCGCGCGCAATGCCTGGCCGCGATGGGACATGGCGTTTTTCTCATCGGCGGTCAGCTCGGCCGCGCACTTGCCCAGCGCCGGGATGAAGAAGTATGGATCGTAGCCGAAGCCGCCGTTGCCGCGCGGCGTGGCGATCATCTCGCCGTTCCAGCGGCCGTCGGCGATGACCGGCTGCGGATCGTCGGCGTGGCGCAGGTACACCAGCACGCAATAGTAGTAGGCCGATTTGTCGGCGTGCGCGGCCAGGTCGGCGATCATTTTCTCGTTGTTGCGGGCGTCCGATTTCGGCTCGCCCGCGAAGCGCGCCGAGTACACGCCGGGGGCGCCACCCAGGGCGTTGACGCACACGCCGGAATCGTCCGCCAGCGCCGGCAAGCCGGTCAGGCGCGACGCGTGGCGCGCCTTTTGCAGTGCATTTTCGACAAACGTGTGAAAAGGCTCATCCGCCTCCGGCACGCCGAACTCGCCCTGCGCGTGGACGGAAAAGCCCACGGTGGACAGCAGTTCGTTGAATTCCTTGAGTTTGCCGGCGTTGTTGGAGGCGAGGATCAGGCGTTGGGTCATGGTGTGGGCTGCGATCGAGTAATGCGGAGAAGGCGACATTGTAAACCTTTTGCATGAACCCCACCCGCCTGCAAACCGCCGCTAGGGCACCAGCAACGACTGGATCTCCGGCCGCAGATAGTTTTCCAGGGTGACCATCACCGCCGCCGTCACGATGTCACGCTCCTTGACGGGCGCGCCCTTGGCCGCCGCAACCGCCGCCTTCATGCCCTGATAACCCATCTGGCGCGCGTCCTGCAGCACCAGGCCATGGATTTCCTGCTTCTTCAGGCCCTCGAGCAGGAAATCGCTGGTGTCGAAGCCAATCAGCTTCTTCTTGCCAGCGGCCCCCGTCTGGCGCAGCGAACGCAGCATGCCGTCGCTGGCCGATTCGTTGACGGCGAAGATGCCGTCGATCTGCTGGTGTTTTGTCAGCGCCGCCAGACCGGCACGGGCGATCTTGCCGCGCGTGCCGCCGCCGTATTCGTCGATGATGGTGATCTGCGGCGCGTGCCTGGCGAGATAGTTGACGAAGCCGTTGGCGCGGTCCTCGGTCGACGCGCTGCCCGCGATGGTGCGCATCACCAGCACGGTGCCATGCCCGTTCAGCAACGCCGACAGGCGCTCGGCGGCGAGCCGGCCGGCGGCGTGGTTGTCGGTGCCGACGAAGTTGGTGTGCCAACTGCCACCCAGCGCCGAATCGACGACGACGATCTTCACGCCCATCGCCGCCGCCTTGCGGACCGGCTCCATCAGGCGCACCCGGTCGGTCGGCACGATGATGATGGCATCCACGTCGGACCGGGAATACAGGCGCAGGATATCGATCTGCGAATCGATATCGTCGTTATAGGCCGGGCCGCGCCAGGTCAGCTTGACGCCGCCCTCCTCGCGCGCCGCCTTGTCGACGCCCTGGCGCATGAAGGTCCAGAAGTCCTGGTCGCGCGACTTGGGGATGAAGACGATATTGAGGTCTTTGGACAGGACCGCGAGCGGCCAGCCCGAAAGAAAGATCGCCCACAACAGCAGCGCGAGCGGCCACTTTTTCATGAATGTCTTCTCCACCAGGGCGGTCGCCTCACTACGGAACACGTAGGACGGATTGGGCGGGACGTCGTAATCCGCCATTTATGAGCCGTCGACGAAGCATGCATGGCGGATTACGCTGCGCTGATCCGCCCTACGTGGATTATTGGCGGCTCGGCGTCCATTAAACCACGCCCAGCACCTGTTTCTGCAATTTGATCAAATCGGCGATGCCGCCCTGCGCCAGGTCGAGCAGGCGGTTCATGCCGGCACGGTCGAACGCCGCGCCCTCTGCCGTGCCCTGCACCTCGATGAAGTGGCCGGCGTCGTTCATCACCACGTTCATATCGGTATCGCAGCTCGAATCCTCGACATAGTCCAGGTCCAGCACCGGCACGCCCTGATACACGCCGACCGAGATCGCCGCCACGAAACCCTTGAGCGGAATGGCCGGCACGACGCCGCGCGCGACCAGTTTGGAGAACGCGTCATGCGCGGCGACCATGGCGCCGGTGATCGACGCGGTGCGGGTGCCGCCATCGGCCTGGATCACGTCGCAGTCCAGGTGCAAGGTGCGCTCGCCGAACGCCTCCAGGTCGAAGGCGGCGCGCAGCGAACGGCCGATCAGGCGCTGGATCTCCTGGGTGCGGCCCGACTGCTTGCCGCGCGCGGCCTCGCGGTCCATGCGCGTGTGCGTCGAGCGCGGCAACATGCCGTATTCGGCCGTCATCCAGCCCTGGCCCTTGCCCTTCAGGAAGCCGGGCACCTTGTCCTCGATGCTGGCGGTGCAAATGACCTTGGTGTCGCCGCATTCGATCAGCACCGAACCTTCGGCGTGCTTGGTGTAGTCGCGGGTCAGGCGCAGGGTGCGCAGGGCGTCGACGGCGCGGCCGCTGGGGCGTGCGAAGGTGGGTGTTGCTAAGGTCATACGGTGTCCTTGTGAATTGTTTGGGGTTTACTTGAGAATCTGGGAGGATTTTTCGATCGCGCCGCGTATCTCGGCGATGGCTTTTTCAATTTCGTCGTCGTCGAAGGCGGCATCCATGTCGGCCGCCGATGCTTCCGCCGGTCCCTGAACCGGCCCGCCCTGGATGGTGGTGCTGTGCAGGTCCTGCGGCAGCGCCTCGGTCGAGATCACCGTCGGCATGCCGGCCGCCGTCGTCGCTCCCATGCCGTCGACCACCGAACTGCCCTGCCACATGATGGCCAGCGCGGTGACGTTGTCGCTGCCTTCGCCGGCGGCGCCCAGCGCCGCCCGCAGCAGATCGGGCACGGCCCGCACCACCGTGTGCGCGTGCATGCGGCGCGCCATTTCATCGTCCGGCAGCATAGACCACAAACCGTCGGAGCACAACAGCATCTGGTCGCCCGGCAGCAGGCCGCAGCCGTTCGACACCTCCACCTTCGGCAGGCTGTCGGCGCCGAGGCAGTTATACAGCTTGTTGCGGTCCGGGTGGGTGGCGCGCTCCGACGCCGGCACCAGGCCCTTGGCGATCAGGCTTTCGATATGCGAGTGATCGCGCGTGCGCGCCAGGATGCGGCCTTCGCGCATCCAGTACAGGCGCGAGTCGCCGCAGTGCGCCCAGGTTGCCGTGTTGTGCTGGATCAGGCAGGCGACGATGGTGGTGCGCGGCGTCTCCGCCATGTCGTGGGCCTTGCGGTAGTCGTGGATGTCCTGGTGCGCGGCCATGAAAGCCTCTTCGAGGAAGCGCTGCGGCTTTTTCACGTAGGGCGTGGCCTGCTGCTGGAACATGGCCGAAATGGTTTGCAGCGCGACGGCGGCGGCGATCTCGCCGCGCAGGTGGCCGCCCATGCCGTCGGCCAGCACCAGCAGCAAGGCGTCGCGCGTAAAGCTGTAGCCCATGCGGTCCTGGTTGACCTTGCGGCCGCCGATGTGGCTTTCCTGATACACGGAGAATTGCATTGTTTGCCTTCGCAGTCGCCTTGTTTAACGTGACCAGTACCCAGTCCCGATCAGACAAGTGTATCCGGTCCGGCCTTAGCCTTCGGTCCTGCAGCGCCGCCGAGCCGTCCGACCAGGCCACGCAGGCCGCCGCCGAGCTTTTCGATGATGCCCCGCCGTGCCTGCGCCGGGGGCGGCGGCTCCGGCGGCGCCACCGACGCCTGCAGCACCTTCTGCAGCGCGAACAGGCTTTGCGGCCGCTCCAGCGGGTCGACCATCAGGCACCAGCGCACCAATTGCACCAGCTCCGGTGTGTAGCCGCCGGCGAGCTTTTCAAAGTGTCCGGCCATTTTATCCTCGGTCTTGCGCTGGTCGGCCGGCTGCGGCGGCGAACCGACCATGCAGGCGAACATCGACGCGCCGATGCTGTAGACGTCCGACCACGGCCCCAGGCCGCCGGTTTTGACGTACAGCTCCGGCGGCGCGAAGCCCGGCGTGTACATCGGCGCCAGGGTCGGCATGTCGTTGTTGACGGTCTGGCGCGCCGCGCCGAAGTCTAACAGCATCGGCGTGCCATCGGTGCGCAGGTAGATATTGGCCGGTTTCAGGTCCAGGTGCAGCAGCTTGTTGGCGTGGACCTCGCGCAGGCCCTTGAGCACCTGAATAAAGATCGTTCGGATGAAGGCCTCGCCCACTTTGCTGCCCTTGGCGCGCTGGCGCTGGATATGCTCCTGCAGCGAGTGGCCCGATTCATAGGCCATGACCATATAGACGGTGTCGTGGGCCCGGAAGAAGTTGAGCACGCTGACGACGTTGGGATGGGAGATGCGGGCCAGCGCCCGGCCCTCCTCGAAAAAGCACTTGAGGCCGATCCGGAACACCGGCAGGTTGGCGCGCGGGACGGTCGGCGCCAGCTCGCCGTCGCGCCGCAGCGCAAGCGAACTGGGCAAATACTCCTTGATGGCGACGGCCACCCCGTCGGGGTCGTACGCGAGGTAAACAATACTGAACCCACCGGACGCAATTTTCTTTACAATGCGATATCCAGCAATTTCCAGACCATCTGGTAACGGGGCGTTGTTTTGTGCAGCCATAGGATTCCTCGCCTCAACACACCGGATTGTGTGGATAAATCACTGTTTTGTAAAGATTAAATCGGGGATATCCATTGAGCATTTCCAGCATGACGGGCTACGCAGTCGCCACCAGTGAAAGCGCGGCGGGCACACTGACGATCGAAATCAAGAGCGTGAACTCGCGCTTTCTCGACCTTCAGTTTCGAATAAACGACGATTTGCGCGCGCTCGAACCCGATTTGCGCTCGGCGATCATGGCCGCCATCACCCGCGGCAAGGTCGAGCTGAGGCTCAGTTTCGGCCGCAAGGCGGCCACGGCGGGCACGCAGGCGCTCAACCTGCCCCTATTGACCGAATTACAACGACTGCAACAGGAAGTCGGCGCGCATTTCCCCGCCGCGCCGACCATGTCCGTGGCCGAACTGCTGCGCTGGCCGGGCGTCATCGAGGAAGCCCAGATCGGCCAGGAGTCGCTGCAGGCCGACGTCGCCGCGCTGACCGCCACCACCGTGCAAGCCTTCGTCGTCAGCCGCCAGCGCGAAGGCGCCGCGCTCGAGGCGATGCTGACCTCGCGCATCGAGGCGATGGAGGTGATCGTCAAGCGTATCACGCCGCTCATTCCGCAGGTGGTCGCCGCCTTCCAGCAAAAGGCCGTCGAGCGCATGCAGGACGCGCTGGGCCTGGCCTGCCAGGGTTCGAATTCGGCGCTGTCGCGCCAGGACGCGCTCGAGCGCATCCGCCAGGAAGTGATCCTGTACGGCATCCGCATCGACGTCGCCGAGGAGCTGGGCCGGCTGTCGGCGCACCTGACCGAGACGCGCCACATCCTGAAAAAGGGCGGCCAGGTCGGCAAGCGCCTGGACTTCATGATGCAGGAGCTCAACCGCGAAGCGAACACGCTCGGCGCCAAGGCCTCCGTCAAGGAACTGGCCGACGCCTCGATGGAACTGAAGCTGCTGATCGAGCAGATGCGCGAACAGGTGCAGAACCTGGAGTAACGTCGGCATCGAACCAGGGGAGCTTCGGCTCCCTTTCTTTTTGGACGCTCCCACCCGGCCGCCCGACGCTGAACGCGTGGAGCGATCCATCGGCGCCGACCGTGAAACGGAAACCCTGGGACCGAACCGGAACTCGGCCTGCTCTTTCCTTGGAGGGCATCGCGTGGCGCTCGGCGGCGGAACAGGCGCTGTGGTCAGTGGATCTGGAAAACATCTGCGAGGTGCACGGCATCGACGGGCCGGTGCCGGGGGCGGCGTTCGTGGTCGAATCATTGCTGGACCGGCTCGCCTGATCGCCCCTCGGCAGGGCCGAGGCGACGCCCGGCCCATCAACGCACTACAGCAACTGATTCAGCTTGGCGATTTTGATATCGGCCACCTCGCCGATGGTCTTGACCAATTCCAGGAAATGCGGTGTCGCCTCGTGCCGAGCATGCGCTTCGGCGTCGTCCCAGGCTTCGATCATGACGAAGGTCGCGGGGTCGCCCAGATCCTGATGCAAGTCGTAGCGGATGCAGCCAGCCTCGGCGCGGCTCGGCGGCACGATTTGGTCCAGCGCGGAACGCACCAGCAGCTCGGAACCCGAATGGGCGGTAATGGTGGCAACGACGATCAGATCGGGCATGTTCTATCCTGTGGGTATGTGGAGACTCCTATAATTGGGGCGATTTGCCAAACGAAAAGCCCCAGCCGCGACGATCGGCGCGGCCGGAATCGCGATACTTTGTGGTATCTTCGCAGGTTATCGATAACAAAAATAATCGGAGACGGAATGACCTACGCAGGAACATTCACGCGGGGCGCGCTCGCCATCGCCATCGCGCTGACATGGCCGCACTCGGCCGCCATCGCCGCCCCCAAGCTGCCGGAAACGGTGCTGTTCGGCGTCGCCTACTACGACGAGTACACCCCGGTCGACCGCATCGACGAGGACGTGCGCATGATGAAGGAGGCCGGCATCACGGTCGTGCGCATCGCCGAATCGACCTGGGGCACGCTGGAACGCGGCGAAGGCGTGTTCGACTTCTCGCACGTCGACCGCATGCTGGCCGCCTTCGACAAGGCCGGCATCAAGGTCATCGTCGGCACGCCGACCTACGCGATCCCCACCTGGCTGGCCCGCCAACACCCCGACGTGCTGGTGACCACGTCCAAAGGCCGCGCCGGCTACGGCCCGCGCCAGAACATGGACATCACCAACCCGGAGTTCCGCCGCGCGGCCGAACGGGTGATCGTCAAGCTGATCGACCACGTCAAGGACCACCCGGCCGTCATCGGCTACCAGGTCGACAACGAGACCAAGGCCTACTTCACCAGCGGCCCGAACGTGCAGGCCGCCTTCGTGGCCGCCATGCGCAAAAAGTTTCCGGACCTGGAACAGCTCAACAAGGCCTTCGGCCTCGATTACTGGAGCAACCGCATCAACAGCTGGGAGGATTTCCCGTCGGTCAACGGCTCCATCAACGCCAGCCTGTCCAATGCCTTCGCCGACTTCCAGCGCGGCCTGGTCACCGAGTATCTGACCTGGCAGGCCGGGCTGGTGCGCGCCCGCGCCCGTCCCGACCAGTTCATCACCCAGAACTTCGATCTGGGCTGGAAGGATCATTCGTACGGTGTGCAGCCCGAGGTCGATCACTGGCAGGCCGCCAAACCGCTCGACGTCGCCGGCATCGACATCTACCACCCCAGCCAGGACCAGCTGACCGGCGCCGAGATCGCCTTCGGCGGCGACCTGACGCGCTCGCTGCGCAACGGCCAGAACTATCTGGTGATGGAGACGCAGGCGCAAGGCTTCCCGCACTGGACGCCCTACCCCGGCCAGTTGCGCCTGCAAGCGTTCAGCCACCTGGCCAGCGGCGCCAACATGGTCGCCTACTGGCACTGGGCGACCACCGCCAACGCCATCGAGACCTACTGGCGCGGCGTGCTGTCGCAGGACTACCGGCCCAACGAGGTGTACGCCGAGGCCAAGACCATCGGCGCCGACCTGCAAAGGCTGGGGCCGAAACTGGTCAACCTGCGCAAGAAAAACCAAGTCGCGCTGTACGTCAGCAACACCGCGCAGGCCGGCTTCGACGCCTTCAAGGTCAACGCCGGGGGCAAGACCTTCAGCTACAACGAGGCGGTGCGCCCCTACTACGACGCGCTGTACCGCATGAACATCGAGGCCGACATCCTGTCGCCGTCGTCCACCGCCGCGCTGTCGGACTACAAACTGATCGTGGTGCCGTCGCTGTACGCGGCCAGCGACGCCGAAATCGCCAAACTGAACGACTACGCCAAGGCCGGCGGACGCGTGCTATACACCTTCCGCAGCGGCTTCTCGGACGAGAACACCAAGGTGCGCTACGCGGTGCAACCGGGGGCCATCAGCGAGGCGGCGGGTGTGCGCTACAACCAGTTCACCAATCCGAAGGACGTGACGCTGGACGGCGATCCGTTCAAGGTGGGCAAGCAGGACAACCAGGCGCGCTGGTGGATGGAGTTCCTGACGCCGACCACCGCCAAGGTGATCGCGCGCTACAAGCATCCATCGTGGCCGAACTATGCCGCCGTCACGCGCAACGCCTACGGCAGAGGCGAAGTGACCTACGTCGGCTTCATGCCGACCGACGCGGTGATCGGCAAAATCGTGGCCGAGCAGGTCGAGCGCGCCGGCATCGCGTTGCCGAAGGCGCGCTACCCGCTCATCGTCCGTGGCGGAACGCTACAGAACGGCAACCGGGTGCGTTACTTGCTAAACTATTCAGCCAAGCCGCAGCGCGTCGACTACGTTCACGCCAACGGCACGGAGCTGCTGTCGGGACGGGCGGTCAAGCGCGGCCAGGCGCTGGAGCTGGGACCGTGGGGCGTGGCCATCGTCGAGGAACGCTGACGCGAGTCGGCGCGGCGCGCAACCCGGCCACCATCTTCGCAACGACTTTCGGGGAGCACGCATGGCTGCATCGAACGCAAAATCGAACATCAGGGTGGGCATCGGCGGCTGGGACTTCGCGCCGTGGCGCGAGACGTTTTATCCGAAGGATGTGACGCAAAAGAAGGCGCTCGAATACGCCAGCCGGCACGTCACCAGCATCGAGATCAACGGCACCTTCTATCGCACCGCCAAGCCCGAACACTTCGCCTCGTGGAACGCGCAGACGCCGGACGATTTCATCTTCTCCGTCAAGGCCAGCCGCTACGCCACCAACCGCAAGGTGCTGGGCGAGGCGGGCGAATCGATCGAACGCTTCATCGGCAGCGGCCTGGCGGAACTGGGCGACAAGCTCGGCCCCCTGCTGTGGCAGCTGGCGCCGACCAAGCAGTTCGATCCGGACGACCTGGAAGCGTTCTTCAAACTGCTGCCGGCAAAACTGGGCACGCGCAAGCTGCGCCACGTGCTCGACACCCGCCACGACAGCTTCATGTGCGCCGACTACGTCAAGCTTGCGCGCAAGTACAAGGTCGCCAGCGTGTTCACCGACTCGCCCAAATTCCCCTCCTTCGCCGACGTCACCAGCGATTTCGTCTACGCCCGGTTGATGAACGCGCAGAGCGAACAAGCGACCGGCTACACCAAGCCGGCGCTGAAGAAATGGGCGGCGGCCGCGCAGCAATGGCAGGCCGGCGCGCTGCCGCCGGACCTGCCGTATGTGGCGCCGCCGGCCGCGCCGGACAAGGCCGGCGCCAGGGCGCGCCCGGTGTTCGTCTACTTCATCAACGGGGCCAAGGAACGCGCGCCGGCCGCCGCCCAGCATTTGATCGGATTGCTGTGATCGCGGCCCGATCGCACGCGAATTGACAGCCGAATTGAATGCCGGCCGTTGCTCTTGGTAAAATACGTCTTTGGGCGCTGCCCGCATACGCATTTGAAAGTTAAACACATGAGCTCATCCAACGCATTCGCCGGCAGCCTGTTCATGGTGGTGGCGCCATCGGGCGCCGGCAAGTCGACGCTGGTCAACGCGCTGCTGGCGCAGGAACCGACGATCAAGCTGTCGATTTCGACCACCACGCGCGCGCCGCGTCCGGGTGAAACCCACGGCAAGGAATACTACTTCACCAACGCCGAGGATTTCGTCGCGCGCGCCGACGCCGGCGAGTTCCTGGAGTGGGCCGAGGTGCACGGCAATTACTACGGCACCTCGCGCATCATGGTCGAGCAGCAGATGAAAACCGGCACCGACATCCTGCTCGAAATCGACTGGCAGGGCGCGCGCCAGGTCAAGAAGCAGTTCCCGCAGGCGGCCGGCATTTTCATCCTGCCGCCGTCGATCGACGCGCTCGAACAACGGCTGAAAAAACGCGCCACCGACGAGGCCCACGTGATCACCCGCCGGCTGCTGGCGGCCGGCGGCGAAATCGCCCACGCTCCCGAGTTCGAGTATGCTATTATCAATGAAGAATTCGCGGTCGCCCTGTCTGAATTGACGGCGATTGTCAGAGCGGCCCGTTGCCGGTTTGCGCAACAAGCGGCACGCAACACCTCGCTATTTGCCCAATTGGGTATCCACGCTGAATAAATACACAAGATTTTAGGAGTTATGATGGCCCGTATTACTATTGAAGATTGTCTGAAAACCATTCCGAACCGTTTCCAGCTGACCCTGGCCGCGACCTACCGCGCCCGTCAACTGCTGCAAGGCCACACTCCCAAGGTGGAAGCCAAGGACAAGCCGACCGTCGTCGCGCTGCGCGAAATCGCCGCCGGCAAGGTCGGTCTGGAAATGTTGAAAAAGGTCCCAATGTAAGTTGGGACCCGCGTTCCCGAACAATGTGAATGATGCGGTTTAGCAGCGGTTGAGCAATAGCGCACGCCATCAGGTAGTATTTACATTGACATTCTCATTACGACGGAACGCACACGTATGAATCTGATCCCCGCCGATCCGACACTTAGCGGCAAACCCCGGTCCACGCAACCGGCGAAACAGCCGGCCAAAGCGCCGGCCGCAGCCACGTCGGGCGCCAACGCGGGCGACAGCACAGCCTCCACCATCGCCTCCTCCGCACCAGCCCCCGTTCAACCAGTGATTTCCTCGTCGCCCCTGGCCACGCCCACGCTGACCGCCGGTGTCGCCTCCGTCACGCACCTGACCGAAAAACTGGCCGAATACATGACACCCGCCGACCTCAAAAAGGTCAAGGAAGCGTACCGCTTCTCGGACGAGATGCATCTCGGGCAGGTGCGCAAGTCGGGCGAGCCGTACATCTCGCATCCGATCGCCGTGGCCGAGATCTGCGCCGACTGGAAGCTCGACGCGCAAGCCATCATGGCCGCGCTGCTGCACGATGTGATGGAAGACCAGGACGTCAAAAAGGACGAGTTGATCGAACGCTTCGGCGCGCCGGTCGCGAACCTGGTCGACGGCCTGTCGAAGCTGGAAAAAATCGAGTTCCAAAGCCAGATCGAGGCGCAGGCGGAGAACTTCCGCAAGATGCTGCTGGCGATGGCGTCGGACGTGCGCGTGATCCTGATCAAGCTGGCCGACCGTCTGCACAATATGCGCACGATGGAGGTCATGGCGCCGGCCAAGAAGGCGCGCATCTCCAGCGAGACGATGGAAGTGTACGTGCCGATCGCGCACCGCCTCGGCCTGAACAACATCTACCGCGAGCTGCAGGACTTGTCGTTCTCGCATCTGTATCCGCTGCGCTACCGCACCCTG
This sequence comes from Burkholderia sp. LMU1-1-1.1, assembly GCF_040675865.1. Taxonomy (NCBI): domain Bacteria; kingdom Pseudomonadati; phylum Pseudomonadota; class Betaproteobacteria; order Burkholderiales; family Burkholderiaceae; genus Burkholderia; species Burkholderia sp. LMU1-1-1.1. The sequence goes on from NZ_JBEGHG010000007.1 coordinate 183,887, forward strand.
GCCAAGGCCGTGAAGGCGGCGCGCGGCAACCGCCGCGAAGTGGTGTCGAAAATCCTCGACTCGGTCAAGACCACCCTGCAGATCGCCGACATCGAGGCCGAGGTCTACGGCCGCGAGAAAACCCTGTACGGCATCTACAAGAAGATGCGCAGCAAGCACCTGTCGTTCTCGCAGGTGCTCGACGTCTACGGCTTCCGCGTGGTGGTCGACAGCTTCCCGAACTGCTATGTCGCGCTGGGCACCCTGCACTCGCTGTACAAGCCGATGCCGGGCAAGTTCAAGGACTACATCGCGATCCGCAAATTGAACGGCTACCAGTCGCTGCACACGACCCTGATCGGCCCGTACGGCACGCCGGTCGAGTTCCAGATCCGCACCCAGGAGATGCACCGCACCGCCGAATCGGGCGTGGCCGCGCATTGGCTGTACAAGAACGGCGAATCGAACCTGTCGGACCTGCAGCAGCGCACCCACGCGTGGCTGCAATCGCTGCTCGACATCCAGCAGCAGACCGGCGACTCGGCCGAATTCCTCGAACACGTCAAGGTCGACCTGTTCCCCGATTCGGTGTACGTGTTCACGCCCAAGTCGAAGATCATCGCGCTGCCGCGCGGCGCCACGCCGATCGACTTCGCCTACTCGATCCACACCGGCATCGGCGACCACACGATCGCGGTCAACATCAACAACGAGCCGGCCTCGCTGCGCACGGAGCTGCGCAACGGCGACATCGTCGAAATCGTCACCGACTCGTCGTCGCGCCCCAGCCCGACGTGGCTGTCGTTCGTCCGCACCGGCAAGGCGCGCTCGGCGATCCGCCACCATCTGCGCACCATCAACCTGCCCGAGTCGATCACGCTCGGCCAGCAACTGCTGTCGCAGGCGCTGACGTCGCTGGGCATGAGCGCCGTCCTGGAAGACCACCTGATCGAACGGCTGCTCAACGAATCGAGCGCCAAGTCGCTCGACGAACTGTATGCCGACATCGGCATCGGCAAGCGCATGGCGGCGCTGGTGGCGCGCCATATCTTCGGCCTGCGCGGCGGCGAGTCGGCCAGCGCACCGGTGGACCACAACAGCGCGGCCGAACTCGATCCGGTGACGATCTGCGGCAGCGAGGGCGTGTCGGTGCAGCTTGCGCCGTGCTGCCTGCCGATCCCGGGCGACTCGATCGTCGGCCAGCTGCGCCGCGACCAGGGCCTGCTGGTGCACACCAACGACTGCACCCTGGCCAAGCGCCAGAAGATCAAGGAACCGGACCGCTGGATCGCCGTCAAGTGGGGCACGGAACTGAACCGCCGCTTCGACAGCCGCATCAAGCTGTTGATCAACAACGAAAAAGGCATCCTCGCGCGGGTCGCGGCGGAGATCGGCGAGTCCGACGCCAACATCACCTATGTCGGCATGGACGAGGACAAGGAACACGTGCTGCACCAGTTGCGCTTCACGATCCAGGTCAAGGACCGCGTGCACCTGGCGGGGCTGCTGCGCAACGTGCGCCGCGTGGTGGGCGTCAACCGCATCCTGCGCGAGCGCAGCTAGACCCTCACGGCCAACCCGCACTGCCGGGCGGGGTCGTACCCCTTGGGGTACGACCCCTAAGTGGTGACGCCTGCGCATCGCTAAAAGCTGGCGGGTTTGACTCTACAAGGTCCGCTCAGCATTGACTGCGGACCGTATACGTCCGACCGCCAAGTCGGTCATTTGCTCGCTGAACAACCCAAGATATGCTTGCCGGCGAGCTGCCGGGGTTGCCCCCAATCGTTGATATAGCTCGTGCGACGTGACCACGGGATCGTCCCGTCCTTCGGCATTGCACCGATAGCTCGACCAGCGATAACTCCCGGGATAGTCAACCATACCCGCGCGCACCGGATTCAATTCAATATATCGCTGGCACGCAAGGAAATAATCCTCCGTTTGCACGACGCAGCTTTTATATCGCCCCTGCCATACCGCGCCGCAACGCTGATAGCGGTGATTGAAATATTGGGAATAATCTTGTGTGGTGGATTTCATCAAGCACGCAAGTGCTTTGACGTCGGCCACCGAAAGCAGAAGGTGCACATGATTCGTCATCAAGACGTAGCCATGGACCCTGGCTTGATTGACACGGGAATGCAGTTGAAGCCCGTTCAGAAACTTCAGGTAGTCGTCTTCGACGATGAAACATGGCTGCCGATCGTGACCACGTTGAATGACGTGCAATGGCACGCCGGGGAGTACGACTCGGTGACGGCGCGGCATGTCGGTCCCCTGCAGGTTTAACCCCGCAAAGATATCAGTTCTGTCAATGAACCAATGTGACTTTCATCAAATGGCGCGAACCCCGCACTGCCGGGCGGGGACTCGGCATCCCCGTCGTACCCTAAGGGATACGCCCCCTATGTGGTGACGCATGCGTATCGCTAAAAGCTGGCGGGGTTTGACGGCGCTATCCACCTCATTTGGCAACAACCGGATCATACCAATACGCCTTGTTCGACAATGGCGTAAGCGGCGGCAGCAAAGGATTCTCCAGCTTGAAAATCCGCCGCTTGCGCAATCCCACCTTCTCGATCAGATCATCGTAGGCCTGATGAAACAGCCGATCCAGGCGGCCGTCGGCGCTCAGCAACCGCATGCCGTGCTCGAGCCGCCGGGCCAGCCTCGGCTCGCCCGGCGCGACAAAGAAATAACGCGCCAGCGGCATATACAACGCCAGCTCGCTCTCGATGGCGAGTGCCGGGAACCCCGGGGCGTAGGCCTCACGCTCGTACACCGCCTCCTCCACCGAGCGCGGGAAAAACATAAAGCGCTCGGCCGCCAGCATGGCTTGCAGGTTGTGCACCGAAACGCCCGTCACGACCTTGAAACCGTTATGGAGCAGCACCGGGGTCGAGCTCCACTGACGGCCGGACCCCAGCGCCAGCTCGCGCAACTGGGGCAATCCGCCCACCGCGCTGAACTGGCCCTGACGGCGGCCGTCGATCAGGAAGATACGGTAGCCTGAAAACCCTTTGTCGACGGGAATGCGGATCGGGATCAGCTTGCGCTCCCACTCCTCGGTGGTGACCTGCGCGGTCAGGTTGACCATATCGCCCTTGACCATTTCCTGCATCAGGCGGTCCCGCTCCATAATCAGCGGCGAGATGGTCAACTCGAAGGGGCCGTATTTCTCGGTGGATGCCTCCAACGCCGCCTTCAACACGCCCAGCGCGTACCGGTCCCGGAAATCGGGATTGTTGAAGACGAAATCGCCGCGGTACGTATCGAGCGCGCGCGCCGGCGGCGCCGCGCCGAACAGCGCCAGCGCCACCAGCGCGCACCGCATCAGGCGGCGGGTCCGCGTGGGCCCGCCGCCGTCATCGGGGCACGGTTTGTTTACAGTTGCCTGGTTCATCATAGTGATCGTAATGGCTTCCCTCATGCGGTCGGCGTGGTGGCGCCAGGCCATCCTACTTTTGCGGCAACGGATCGTACCAGTACGCCTTGGTCGACAGCGGCGTGCGCGGCGGCAGAAAAGGATTGTCCAGCCTGAAAATCCGGCGCTTACGCAATCCCACCTTCTCGATCAAGCCATCGTACGCCTGGTGGAACAGCAGGTCCAGGCGCCCGTCGGCGGCGATCAATTGCATGCCGTATTCGAGCCGGGCGGCCAATCGCTGCTGGCTCGGGGAGATAAAGAAATAACGCGCCAGCGGCATGTACAACGCCAGATCCGTCTCGACGGCCAGCGCCGGGAAATCCGCCGCGAAGGCATCGCGCTCGAACAACGCCTCCTCTATCGCGCGCGGAAAGTAGACAAAGCGCTGGGCCGCCAGCATCGCGTGCAGGCCGGCGGTCGAGGGGCCGTCCACGACGTCGAAGCCGGCGTTGCGCAATACCGCCGTGGCGCTCCACTGCCGCCCCGACCCCACCGGCAGCACCTGCAACTGCTGCACCGTCGTCACGGCGCTGAACTGCGCCTGGCGGCGGCCGTCGATCAGGAAAATGCGATAGCCGGAAAACCCCTTGTCGAGCGGAATGCGGATCGGAATCAGCCTGCGCTCCCATTCCACCGACGTGATCTGCGCGGTCAGGTTGACCAGATCGCCCCTGACCATTTCCAGCATCATGCGGTCGCGCTCCATGACGTGCTTCGAGGTACTCAGTTCGAACGGGCCGTATTTGGCGCTCGACGCCTCCAGCGCCGCCGTCAACACCGCGAGCGCATAACGGTCACGATAGTCGGGGTTGCCGAAGACATGGTCGAGCAGATAGGTGTCGAGCGCGCGCGCCGGCTGTGCCCAGCCAAACAGCGCCAGCATCGACACCAACAGCGCGCGGCGGATCAGACGGCGGGCGCGCCCGTCATCCTGCCGATCCGACTTCTGAACAATTGCCGTATTCATCTTGGCCATTGTAGCGAGTTCCTGGCGCCGCCATGGAACCGATGAGCGAACCCGGCAAGAATGGCTTACTTGTGCGGGAACGGATCGTACCAATACGCCTTGTTGGCCAGCGGCGTCTGCGGCGACAGCAGAGGATTGTCCAGCTTGAAGACGCGGCGTTTGCGCAGCGCCACTTTCTCGATCACGCCATCGTAGGCCTGGTGAAACATCTTATCGAAGCTGCCATCGGCGACCAGCAAATTCAGACCGTATTCCAGCCGCTGCGCCAGTCGCTGGTAGCCGGGCGCGACAAAGAAATAGCGCGGCAACGGCATATAAACGACCATGCCGCTCTCGATGGCCAGCGCCGGGAAGGCCGCCACATGACTCTCGTACTCGAAGACCACCTCGTCCACCCCGCGCGGAAAATGCACGAAGCGGTTCACCGCCAGCATGCTGTGCAGGTTGTCGGTCGAATTGCCAGGCACCACGTCGAAGCCGGCGCCGCTGTACACCGCCGTCGAGCTCCACTGTCGCCCGGCCCCCAAAGACAAGGCCTTCAACTGGGACATGCTGGTGATCGCATTGAACTGCGCCTGGCGGTTGCCATTGATCAGCGAGATCCGATAGCTGGATAGCCCCTTGTCGATCGGGACACGAATGGGTATCAGCTTGCGCTCCCATTCCGGCGAGGAGATTTGCGCGCTCAGGTTAACCAGCTTGCCGCGGACCATTTCCAGCATCAGGCGGTCGCGCTCCATGACCATCGGCGAAACATGGAGTTCGTAAGGACCATATTTGGCGCTGGACGCCTGCAACGCCGCCCGCAGCACCTGCAAGGCGTGACGATCGCGGTAATTGGGCCGGCTGAAGTTGAAGTCTATCGTATAGGAATCGACCGCCCCGGCGTGCAGCGGAACGCCACACAGCGCCAGCATCGCCCATACCGCCAGCCCGCGCCAGCCCCCCCGGCGGGCGATCCCAAGCGCCCCGTCACCAAGCTTATGGTGCGTTTTTTTAACAAATGCCATGTTCATTTCGGCATTGTAACGGCTTTCCGGCCACTTGCTGCCGTGAGACAACAGCGAGCCGGGAAGCCGGTGGCGGCGCCACACCCATTTGTTCAGGCGGCGAAAGGCTCGCCGGCTTTACGGCGCCGCGCCAGCGCCACCACGCCCAGTCCGGCAGCCATCATCAGCCAGGTCGATGGCTCGGGCACCGGTGCGGCCAGGGGTACGGGACCGACACTGGCAAGGTTGTCGAACACCCGAGTCGTCACCGTGCCGGCCACGGCACTGCTGGTCGATGGCGACCAGTACAACTGCAGCAGGCTGCCGGAAGCGGGATCGCCGTTGCCCAACAGCGTGGTCTGGTCAGAGCCATACAGGGACACGGAAAACGTCGACAACGAGCGATTGATCGCCGAGCCAACAGCACCGCTAAAGTCGATATCGAAACTGACCTTGCCGCCAAAATTCACCGCATGAAACAAGTCCGTTGAGCCAGGTAGATTGTTCATCATGTAACCATCAGAAAGCGAGCCCGTCACTGCACCGGTCAGTTCCGGCATGCTGGAGGCATCAAATCCAACAAAGTTCGACAGTTCCGCAGTGGCAAGCGACACCTGGCTGCTGGACGTCGTAAACATGAGATCGGCCCAACCCTTGCCGCCGAAGGAAGACGTATCGATTTCGACATGCAGCGTCTCGGCTGCGGCCATGCTGCCTGCGCTTCCCAGTGCCAAGGCCAGCAGGATGCGATTCAAGGTATTGCTCAGTTGTTTGCGAAACATGGGAACTCCTTAGTGATGATTAACGTTAGAACAAAAGCCACCCGGTGGCGATGGATTACCAATAGGGAACTCTAATTCCCTTTATGTAATTTATCATGTTGGTAACGTTGTCTAATCCAATAACTAAGGGGTGTTCATGCCGGTTCTAATTTATCGAGACAACAAAAGTATCAAAATGAAAATAAAAAGCGGCCCAGGCTAAAAGCCGGGACCGCTTGATGCGTGAGGATGCCGTGCTAATGTTGACGCCGGCCTTTCCGACTTAGAATGTGCCGCTGAAAATCTTTGCGTCGTAACTGACCGTCACTTTGGCCGGATTTGTAACGAGTAACGGTATCGTCACCGACTCGTCCGGCGCCAGGCCTTCCGGAACCGTGATGTAAGGCGCGCCATCATGGCTGCCAGTTGCATTGACCAACGTCACGCCTGCGGTCAAATTATCGAGTTGCAGGTGCAGCGGACCCTTCAATGGAATGCTGCCGGTATTGGTCAGCACGAAGTTACCCGCGTATTTTCCCGTCGAACGGTTCAGTATCAAACCATAGGCGGTCGTGCGGATGTAGCCGGTGACATCGATATATGTCGGCGTCGGCGGCGCTACAGTGAGCTTCACCGTTACCGTCCGGACCACGCTCTTGACGCCATCGGCCTGCGCATCCAGATCGATCACGCCGTCGGTATAACCGCTCAGCATGTAGTTCCAATTACCCTGGGCATCGGCGACGACGCTTACCGCAGCCATCCAGCCGGTGCTGCGGTTCGAGGCGGTCACCAAGACAGTCGAGCCCGGCGCGGCGGTCCCCGTCAATGGCAACTCCGTTTTCGTCCAGCTCGTTGCGGGGATCACGATGGTCGGGGTAATGCCATCCGTAATCGTCACGGACACCTCCGCCGGCTGCACCACGCTGTAGTTAGGATCTTCGCTGGTGACCGTGTGGACGATGGTTGCGGTATGTTTGCCTTCGGTAACGCCATCTGCTACAGCCTGGACACTGATGACTTGCGGCGTGCTCCAGTTAGTCCCCGTAAAGGTCAGTTCCTTGCGCGCCAAAGTAAGCTGCGCGCTGGTGCCGGCCTCGATTTTGACATCCGCATCCGGCGCTTGGGTTAGTGACAGGGTATAGGTGCCTGCGTTGCCGCCCTCAGTCAAGGTCAGCTGATTGGCCGACAGGATCACTCCCGGTGCCACGCCCAAGTCGGCGATGGTTACCGACTGGAATCCGCGCGTGTTGTTGCCCGTAAACACAACATAACGCCCATCCGTCGAGAAGCGCGGCGGCCCATAGGCCTGCACTCCAGTCTCGACGATCTTGCGCGTGACCTTGGTCGTGCGATCGTAGACATACATGATGCCAGCTTGCACATAGCCAACATAACGCCCGTTGCCACTGACACCCGCGTGTGTTACCGATGAATTAATGACATTACTCACCATTTCGGTTTTGCCAGCCTTGCGATCTCGCACATACACGCCGCTGAACGTCGAGAGCGGCGCCGTGGCCGCTAATCCCTTATCCGTGGACATGAACGCGACTACTGACCCGTCGTCGCTCATCGTCACCTCGGAAGTACTTACTGTTGACCGGGTGCCATCCGGTTTTACGTCCACCGCTTCCGTCACGCCGGTCACCCGATCATAAACCGAGACTTTTAGTGCGCCGCCGCCGGTGTCGCGGCCGGTATACGCGATGTAACGGCCATCCTTGCTGATCGACAGCCGATAATTACTTGCCTGCACCATTTGTGCATTGGTAAGACTAGTGGTCTTGTTGATAAGATCCCGCACGTAGATCTTATAGATACTTTGTAAACTCGTCGTACGAAACGCTACAAAGCGACCATCGGCACTGATCCCGGTGCCGATGTTAGCTGGCCTATCATCGCCTGTATCGGGAATCATCTGCGTAGAATTTGTCTCCCGGTCATAGACGTAGTAAGCCCTACCATTGGGCGTGCTGCCCATGGACAAGGCCGTGCAATTAAACACGACATAACGGCCCGTTGCGCTCATCGATGGAACTTGGCAATTCGAGTCACTTGGCGCAGGAACACCGGCAAGTGTTAAATTCGCTTGGACCCGCTGGCCAGTGACCAGATCCTGAATATATAGATTCGAGGGCGTTGCCGTAGACGAATTCCGCGGCTGAAGCTGGAACGAGACGTAGCGTCCATCGGCGCTGATGTTGGCGTTTGTCTCAACCGTGGACATTTCGAACGGGATGCTTTGGATGGCGATGTCAGGCGCAGCCCTTACCGCTCCCGCCGCGACGAGACTCGCCGCTAGCAGGCCGCTGGCTATAATTTTGATATTCATTATGATGGCCTTCAAAGAGTCATTTCGGGTGGAATCTGAATTCCACGTGGAAATATTATTATATGGCAATAATATGCGAAATAATCATCTTTGAATAATTTACAACAGCCCATGCCGAGATGAGCTGCGCAGCGGCGAGCTCAGTCCCCGCTTGGCGCCGGATAACTCACTTCCAGAATCTCCAGCTCCTCCACGCCGTGCGGCGCCTGGAAGGTGATGACATCCCCCTCGCGCGCCTTGGTCAGCGCGCGCGCCACCGGCGCCACCCAGCTGATCTTGCCGTTCAGCGGGTCGAGCTCGTCGATGCCGACGATGGTGATCGTGCGGGTCTCGTCGTTCTGGTTGCAGTAGGTGACGGTGGCGCCGAAGAAGATCTGGTCGCTGCCATGGTGCACGCTGGGATCGACGATGGCCGCCGAATCCATGCGCTTGGTGAGGAAACGGATGCGCCGGTCGATCTCGCGCAGGCGGCGCTTGCCGTAGATATAGTCGCCGTTCTCGGAGCGGTCGCCGTTCGAGGCCGCCCAGTGCACGATGCGCACCACCTCCGGCCGGTCGACGTCGATCAGCTGCAGCAGCTCGTCCTTGATGCGCTGGTAGCCCGCCGGCGTGATGTAGTTCTTCGACCCGGCCGGGATGGCCAGCGCCAGCGCGGCGGCTTCCTCGTCGTCGTCCCCGTCCGATTCTTTGACAAATGCTTTATTCATACGGGCCATTGTACCCCCTGTAACGCACCCCGCCACGCCGCACGACAGCCGACATTCCCCGCGCCGGCCCTGCTTTCACGTATCATGCTGTCAGAGGAACAACATAACAAACAATGAAACCCTTCCGACGATACGCACGCAGACTGTTCGCGCCGCTGGTGTATCTGGCCGCCGTGTTGCTGCTGCTGGAAGACTGGCTCTGGACGCTCGGTGCGCGCCTGATGGAAAAGCTCACCGCGTGGCCGCCGCTGCACCGGCTCGAGGCGTGGATTTGCCGCCTGGGGCCGTACGCCGCGCTGGTGCTGTTCGCCTTGCCGGCGGTGCTGCTGTTTCCCGTCAAGCTGCTGGCGCTGTGGGCGATGGGAAACGGCCACGCGATGACCGGCTTGCTGGTCATCATCGCTGCCAAGGTCGTCGGCGCGGCGGCCGTGGCGCGGTTGTATCTGCTCACGCGCCCGGTACTGCTGACCATCCTCTGGTTTGCCCGGCTGCTGCACTGGTTCCTGGATTTAAAACAGCGCTGGATAGCGAGCCTGCGCGCCACCGCCGCCTGGCGCCGGGTCGACGCCTTGGCGGCCAGGCTGCGACGCTGGCGCCAGACGCTGCCGATGCCGGCGCCCGGCAGCTGGACGGCGCGCTTTCGCCGGCTGCTGAAACGTTTCCGCGCGCGCTGGCGCGCATGATCCCGACACCATGATCGACGGCTTACCCATGAACGCACCTTCCGACAATTCCCACGACAGCGCGGCGCTGGCGGCCGAGCTGGCCGAGATGCGCGCGCGCTTCGACGCCATCGTCTCCAACACGCCCGGCCTGGTCTACCAGTTCGTGCTGCACGCCGACGGCGACGTCTCCTTCCCCTACCTGAGCGACGGCTGCCTGGCCCTGCTCGGCGTGACGGCGCCCGAGCTGCACGCCGAGCCGGGACGCTTCCTCGACCTGATCCTGCCCGACGACCGCCGCTCCTACCGCGACGCCATGCAGGCATCGGCGTCGGCGATGTGGAGCTGGAACTGGGAAGGCCGCATCTGGGTCGACGCCTGGAAGGACGTCAAATGGATCAACCTGCGCGCCACGCCGCATGCGCTGCCCGGCGGCGACGTGCGCTGGGACGGCATGATGACCAACATCACCGAGAGCAAACTGGAACAGATGGAGGTGCGCCAGTCGCGCGCCCGCCTCGCCGAGCTGAGCGCCCACACCGACCGCGTCAAGGAACAGGAGCGCACCCGCATCGCCCGCGAGATCCACGATGAACTGGGCGGCAACCTGACCGCGATCAAGATGGCGCTGGCCATGCTGGCGGCCCGCCTCGACGACGCCGATCCGGCGCTGCGTGAAAAAACCGACTACGTCGACGCGCTGGTCGACCGCACCATCGACGCCGTGCACCGTATTTCGCTCGACCTGCGCCCCGCCCTGCTGGACCTGGGCCTGGTGGCGGCGCTGGAGTGGCAGGTCAAGGAGTTCGAGAAGCAGGCCGGCGTGCCGAGCGCCTTTTGCGCCAACCAGCGCGACATCGCGCTCGACAACGACCAGGCCACCGCGCTGTTCCGCATCGCCCAGGAGGCGCTGACCAACATCGCCAAGCACGCCAACGCCACGCGGGTGACGGTCAAGCTGGCGCGGTTGCGGCACCACGTGTCGCTCAAAATCACCGACAACGGGCGCGGCATCCGCCAGGCCGACCGCGCCAAGGCGGCCTCGTTCGGCCTGCGCGGCATGGCCGAACGGGCCCGCGCATTGGGCGGAACGTTAACGCTGAGCCACGCCGCCGGGGGCGGAACCGTGGTCGCCATCAAGATTAAACAAGATACCGCGCGCGAAACCCTCATCGCGGCGGCGGCCGGCACTACAATAGCTGGAGAAAATATTGCTGCTGTGAAATAATGTCACGGCGGGTATTCAGAAAGCGTAGAGAAAACAACAATGAACGAGAAAGCCATCATCAAGGTCTTCATCGCCGACGACCACGCCATCGTGCGGGAGGGCTTGAAACAAATCCTGGCCGAGACGCGCGACATCGTCGTGGCGGGCGAGGCCGAGAACGGCCTCGACGCCGTCAAGCTGTTCCGCAAGTCCGAGTGCCAGGTGATGCTGCTCGACATTTCGATGCCGGACCGCAGCGGCATCGAGGTGCTCAAACAGATCAAGAAGGAAAAGCCGGAGCTGGCGGTGCTGATGCTGTCGATGCACCGCGAGGACCAGTACGCGATCCGCTCGCTCAAGGCCGGCGCCTCCGGCTACCTGACCAAGCAGAGCGCGCCGCGCGAGCTGGTGACGGCGATCCGCCAGGTGGCCGGCGGCCTCAAGTACATCAGCCCGGCGCTGGCGCAGGAGCTGGCCAACCACGTCGGCGAGGACCACGAGGCGCCGCCCCACGACAGCTTGTCGGACCGCGAATACCAGACCTTGACGATGATCGCCTCGGGCAAGACGGTGGGCATGATCGCCAAGGAACTGTCGCTGTCGGTCAAGACCGTAAGCGAATACCGCGCGCGCCTGCTGGTCAAGATGAAACTGAAGAATAGTGCCGAATTGACGCACTATGCGATCAAAAACCAACTGATCGAGTAATCGGGCGCGGGCGCGCCGGCGGCGCGGGTAAGATAGTGGGTGATCGATGAGCTGAACGCGCACCAAGGCATGGTTGACGGATTGCACATATTTAATGCCCTGATGAAAGGCGTCTTCCGCCCCCTTCTCCGGGCATTGCCATTCCAGACACGGTCTTATCATGGTGTAATCAGAAAACCTTTTAAAAGGCCGCGTGTCATATATGTCCAAACCACCCACTCCCGAGCAGAATCCGGCCGACATCGCGCGCGAGGCGTTCAAGCGCCTGGCCGTGCGGCGCATCGCGCCGACGCCGGAAGCGTACCGGGATATCTATAACGAGATCGCCGGCATCACCGAGCCGGCCGCCGCACCGGCGGCGCCGGTGGTCAGCGTCGATCCCGGCCCGGAATCGGTGCTGAGCCAGTTCGCCACGCGCCTGACCGAAAACACCGGCGACCTGGCCGAGTTCGGCCGCCGCTTCAACCGCGCCGTCAAGACGCGCGACTGGGAAGGCTACGCCAAAACCCTGTCGCAGCTGGTCGAGCGCCACTTCGTCGCCAGGAAGGGCATCGACTTGGTGGGCGCCGGCGCCGACGACGAACAAAGCCGCGTGCTGCGCGACCTGCTGAGCCGCACCCTGACCTTCGCCGTCGCCTCGCTGCTGAGCGGCGCGCCGGTGCTCGTGGCCGAGGCCGAATCCCTGGGCGCGGCCACCAAACTGGCCCACAGCGAGGAGGCGCTGGCCGAGATCGGCCTGCGGCTGAAACAATTGTGCTTCCAGATCGAGCTGCGCGGCGGCGACAGCGGCGAGCAGCAGGAATTGCTGCTGCGCCTGTTCAAGCTGCTGCTGGAGAACGTCAGCGAACTGCTCGACGACGACAGCTGGCTGCGCGGCCAGATCGAATCGGTGCAAAACCTGATCGCCGGCCCGCTCGACGTGCGCGCGCTGGAGGAAGCCACGCGCAGCCTCAAGGAAGTCATCTATAAGCAGGGCCAGCTCAAGCACAGCCTGTCGGACGTCAAGCTCACCGTCAAGAACATGATGATGACCTTTATCGACCGCCTCGGCCAGGTCGCCGCCTCGACCGGCGACTTCCACGAGAAGATCGGCGGCTACTCGGAAAAGATCAGCAAGGCCGACAACATCTCAGAGCTCAACAGCATCCTCGACGAGGTGCTCAAGGAAACCCGCCTGGTGCAGAGCGAGGCGCTGAAGGCGCGCGACAAGATGGTGCTGGCGCGCCAGGAGGTGCAGGACGCCGAGACGCGCATCCACGCGCTCGAGGCCAAGCTGCAGCATTTGAGCGAGCTGGTGCGCGAGGACCAATTGACCGGCAGCCTCAATCGCCGGGGCCTGGACGACGTCTTCGAGCGCGAGACCGCCCGCGCCGACCGCCGCGGCACGCCGCTGTGCATCGCCATCCTCGACCTGGACGATTTCAAAAAGCTCAACGACACCTACGGCCACATCGCCGGCGACGCCGCGTTGAAGCACCTGGTCAAGATCGTCAAGGACACCCTGCGCTCGATGGACGTGATCGCCCGCTTCGGCGGCGAGGAATTCCTGATCCTGATGCCGGAGACCTCGGTCGAGGCCGCCGCCACGACGATGACGCGCCTGCAGCGCGAGCTGACCAAGCACTTCTTCCTGCACGATAACGAGAAGGTCTTGATCACGTTCTCGGCCGGGGTGGCGTTGCGCCGTCCCAACGAGGAGCAGACCGAACTGGTCAAGCGCGCCGACAAAGCGATGTACACTGCCAAGCAGACCGGGAAGAACCGGGTGGTGATCGCCGACTAGTGGTTGATTCGACCACAAACGGGCGCCCGGCCCGCCGCAAACACCCAAGCCCGGCCTTCGCCGGGCTTTTTTTCGCCTAAAACACGGTGAAAAATAATTATTTTGGCCCTAAAGATTCCGGATTCGCGGTCGTTTAAGCGGGCACATGGAGCGAACTTGAGGGCGGAAAATGAAAATTTCCTGCTGTTTCCCACCCTAAATTTTCCCACAGGGCAACCGTTAATCATTACAACAGCGGTTTGATTGTCTCGGAACAGGGAGACAGACCAAAGTGAAATGAGCACCTAGCCCAAATCGAAGTATCCTGGAGAATCATCATGGCACAAGTCATCAATAGCAATATTTCCTCGCTGAACTCGCAACGTAACCTGAGCACCTCGCAAGCTTCCCTGTCGACCTCGTTGCAGCGTCTGTCTTCCGGTCTGCGCATCAACAGCGCCAAGGACGACGCCGCCGGTCTGGCCATTTCCGAGCGCTTCACGTCGCAGATTCGCGGTAACCAAACGGCTGCGCGTAACGCCAACGACGGTATCTCGCTGGCTCAAACGGCCGAGGGTGGCTTGAGCACTGCTGGCGATCTGCTGCAACGTATCCGCGAACTGGCTGTCCAGTCCGCCAACGGCACCAACTCCGATTCGGACCGCGCGTCGATCCAGAACGAGGTGTCGTCGCTGTCGCAAGAGCTGGACCGCGTCGCCAACACCACCCAGTTCAACGGCCAGAACGTGCTGGACGGTTCGCTGACCTCGGCCCAGTTCCAGGTCGGCGCCAACTCGGGCCAGACCATCAACGTCGGCGTGCAATCCGCCAAAGCAACCGATCTGGGCAACAACGTCCTGAAATCGGCGACCGGCGGCACTCTCACCACCGCGCTGTCGCAAGCGAGCGTCAACGCCACTGGCACCAACAACATCAGCACCGACGAAACGTTGACCATCACGTCCGGCAAGGGCGTTGCCACCAAAATCACTGTCAAAGGTCCTGACGCCGCTGCCGTTCCACCGAAAGTGGAAGGCGACAGTGCCGCCAAGATCGCTCAGAACATCAACGCCCAGAGCGGCTCGACCGGTGTCACGGCCAAAGCGTCGACCACTGCGACCATCGCCGGCATCGCCAACGGCGCGGTGGCTTTCGAACTGCGCGGCGCCAACTCGGTGGCCAACGACCCGACCTCCAAGCCAATTACCATCACGGCCAAGGTTGTCGGTGGCGACCTGTCGGCGCTGGCCCAGGCCATCAATTCGCAGAGCGGCACAACCGCTGTGACCGCATCGATCAAGAAAGATGGCGCTGGTGTCGCATCGCTGGTGCTGAACAACGCCAACGGCGACGACATCAGCGTCAGGAACACGTCGACCGATGCGGCCGGCGGCCTGGCCCTCGCTACGATCTCTGGCGCGCCCACCCCGGCGAATGGCACCGCGGCTGCTGTTGACGCCAATCCCCAGACGATCGGGGCAGGTACCGTCGATGGCGCCGGCGTACCTAACGGTAACTTCGCCGTCGTGGGCGGCAAACTCGATTTTTCGTCGGACACCGGCTTCTCGATCAAGTCGACCGGCACCGCCGTGCTCGGCGGCACCGCCGGCGACTCGGTCGGTTCGGATCTGCAATCGGTCGCCAAACTCGACGTCAGCACCGTCGAAGGCTCGAACGCGGCACTGAAAACCATCGATTCGGCGCTGAACCAGATCAACAGCAACCGCGCGGCGCTCGGTGCGATCCAGAACCGTTTCGCCTCGACCATCGCCAACCTGAACACGACCACGGAAAACCTGTCGGCTTCCCGTAGCCGTATCCAGGATACCGACTTCGCCGCAGAAACCGCGAATATGACCCGCGGCCAGATCCTGCAACAGGCCGGTACCGCGATGCTGGCGCAAGCCAACTCGCTGCCGAACGGCGTGCTGTCGCTGCTGCGTGGTTAAGATCCGGGGATGGGTTGACGTCGTACCGTCACTCTGACTAGGTTCCCCGGCTGATCTTTGTCAGCCGGGGATTTTTCGTAAAGGAAACCATCATGACTATCGATACCATAGGCTCCCCCACCCCGGCGCGCCAGGCCGATCGGGCGTCCAGCGGCAGCGATGCGGCTATGTCGCTCGGCGCCCCACGCGCTCCGGCCACCACCGTCGAAACGGCCGCCGCCGTCAAGGGTCCGGCCAACGTGCCCAGTTCCGAGCAGCTCAAGGAAGCCGTGTCACAGCTCAACAAGGCCTCCCAAGACAAGACGCAAGGCCTGGAGTTCTCGATCGACAACGACAGCAAGCGCACCGTCGTCAAGGTAATCGACCAGACCACCAAGGAAGTGTTGCGCCAGATTCCGACCCAGGAAGCATTGGAAATCGCCAAGGCGCTGGAATCGAAATCCAGCACAGCCGGCTTGCTGATCCAGCAAACCGCATGAAGCGGCCGCGCCGAGCGCGCGCCGCTTTTTCTTCTTTTCAGGCATGCTTCTTTGAGGCAATGACCAGCATTTCCCCTCGCGCCGACATGGTTGGCGCCCGCCGACGCGGCTCTGCCACCTGTTTTTCCGCTTTGCCCGAACAGGCCGGTAATCTCCCCTCTCAAGTCCGGTTTGATTCTGCCGATATTGTCTTATATTATTGCTTTACTTAGGAGCGCATTGTGGCCATCTCATCCCCCGGCATCGGCTCGAATCTTCCGGTCAATGACATCATCAGCAAGCTGATGGTGGCGGAGTCGGCGCCGCTGACCCAGTTCGACAAGAAGTCGGCCAGCTATCTGGCGCAGGTGTCGGCGTTCGGCAATCTGTCGAGCGCGCTCGGCGCCTTCCAGTCCTCGCTGTCGAGCCTGACGTCGCTGAGCGGCTTCCAGACCATGTCGACGACGCCGGGCGACGCCTCCATTTTCACCGCCACCGCCACCAGCAGCGCCAAACCGGGCAGCTACCGCGTCAACGTCACCCAGATCGCCCAGGCCCAGGTGCTGGCCTCCAACGGCTACAAATCGGTCACGTCGGCCATTGGCCTGGGCACCAAGACCACCATCAATTTCTCGCTCGGCACGGTCAGCGGCGGCGCCTTCGGCATCACCGGCGGCGCGCTCGGCGCCAGCCTGACCACCGGCGGCCTGACGCCGGGCGCGCTGAGCATCAACGGCACCGCGATCGCCACCGACGGCACCACGCGCAGCGCGCGTCTGCTGGCCGACGCCATCAACGCCAAGAGCACCACCACCGGCGTCTCCGCCAAGGCCGCTGCCACCGTCACCAGCGCCACCCTGTTCGGCGCCGCCGGCGCCTCGAGCTTCGGCCAGGTCGACACCAGCGGCGGCGGCACCTATTCGCTGTCCGTGGGCGGCGTGGAAATCGCCGTCCAGGCCACCGGCGTGGCCGGCGGCGCCGGCGTGACGGCAGCGTCGATCGACGCTGCCCTGACCGGCAACACGGCCACCGCGCGCGCGCTGGCCGACGCCAACATCACCTACACCGGCAGCGCCGCCGACGGCACTTTGCAATTCACCAATGCCGACGGCAGCAACATCGCCATCGCCGAAGCCGTCTCCGGCACGGTGACGGGCGGCATCGGCAACAGCGGCGCGGCCAACATCGGTTCGAGTACCACGGCGGTCGGTGCGATTTCGCTGGTGTCGGCAGATGGCAGCCCGATCAAGGTCGGCGGCACCAATCCGGAAGGCGCCGGCCTGACCGCCGGCACCGGCGGCGCCTACCTGGGCGCCGACTTCGCGGCCGACGCCGACCGCACCAGCGGCAACATCGTCATCGACAGCACCAACAACTCGTTGTCGGGCATCCGGGACGCCATCAACAAAGGCAATTTCGGCGTCACCGCCAGCATCGTCTCGGACGGTTCGACCGGCGCCAACGCCACCCCGAACCGCCTGATCCTGACGTCCACCGCTACCGGCCAGAGCTCGACGATGAAAATCACGCTGTCCGGTTCCGGCGGCGACCCGGCCGATCCGGCGCTGGAGAGCTTGCTGGCCTATGATCCCAAGGGCGTGCAGAACCTGAGCCAGAAGGCGGCAGCCTCGGACACCAAGGCCACCGTCAACGGCATCGACGTCACCAGCTCCAGCCTCGGCATCTCGGGCGCGATCGAGGGTGTGACCATCAGCACGCTCAAGGTCGGCTCGTCGACGTTGACGGTGTCCAAGGACAGCGGGGCCTTGACCAATTCCGTCAACGGTTTCGTTAAGGCGTACAACGAACTGAACACCCAGATGACCGCGCTGGGCGGCTACAACGCCGACACCAAGACCGGCGGCCCGCTGCTCGGCGACCCGACCTTGCGCAATCTGCAATCGTCGATCCGCGCCCAATTGTCCAGCACCATCACCGGGCTGCAAGGCACCAGCCTGACGAATCTATCGCAAATCGGCATCGCGTTCCAGAAGGACGGCACCCTGTCCCTGGACACCTCGAAGCTGCAAAAGGCTATCGACAACAACTACAACGATATCGCCGGCCTGTTCGCGGCGGTCGGGCGCAGTACCGATCCCGACGTGAAATTCGTCAGCTCCAGCCCCAAGACCAAGGCCGGCGATTACGCGGTCAATATCACGCAGCTGGCCACCAAGGGCACGTTGCAAGGCACCGCCGCGCTGCCGCCCGAAACCACGATCGACGCCGGCACCACCTGGACCATCACGCTCAACGACACCGTGCCGGCCACGCTGGCCAACACGCAAACGGTGAGCATTCCGGCCGGCACCTACAACCCGAGCCAATTGGCCACCATGCTGCAGTCGGCGATCAACGGCGTGAGCCAGTTCTCCACCGCCGGCGCGACCGTGGCGGCCACGATCGGCGATGACGGCAAGCTCAAGCTTGAATCGACGCGCTACGGTTCCAAATCGAACATCACCGTCTCGAGCGACACCGGCAGCCCGGTCTCCACCGTTTTCGGCGGCGGCGCTTCGGTCAAGGGGGTCGACGTGGCCGGCACCATCGGCGGGCTCACGGCCACCGGTGACGGCCAGACCCTCACCGGCGCCCCCGGCGGCGACGTCGACGGACTGAAACTGACGGTGGCGGGCGACACCATCGGCTCGCGCGGCACCTTCGGCTTCTCCCAAGGCTATGCCTACCAGCTCAACACGCTGGCGGCCGGCTACTTGGGCGCCCAGGGCGCGCTGTCCAGCCGCACCACCGGCCTGAATAAAACCGTGGCCGACATCACCAAGCAGCGCGACGCCTTCAGCGTGCGCCTGGTCGATATCGAGGCGCGCTATCGCAAGCAGTATTCGGCGCTCGATGTCCTCATTTCCAACATGAACACGACGACGTCGTTTTTGACGCAACAGTTGGCGGCCCTTTCGGCCAACAGCTAACGCGAACCCATACACAGGAGACGGAATATGTTCGGATCTCGACACACTGGCGTGCATGCCTATGCCAACGTTGGCATGGAAACAGGCGTTGTGGCCGCCAGCCCCCACAAGCTGATCGTCATGCTGTTCGACGGCGCGCTGGTCGCGCTGAGCACGGCGTTGAACGGCATGCGCAGTGGAAACATCGCCGAGAAGGGCAAATCGATCTCCAAAGCCATCATGATCATCGACAGCGGCCTGCGCGCCGCGCTCGACAAAAAGGCCGGCGGCGAGATCGCCGAGGGGCTCGACGCGCTGTACGAGTACATGAGCGGCCGCCTGGTGACGGCCAACATCACCAATGAGCCGGCGATCCTGGAGGAAGTGCAGCGCCTGCTCATCGAACTGCGCGACGCCTGGAACGCCATCGCCGACACCCCCGCCGCCACCGGCATCAAACAACCCAACCTCGCGAGCGCCTGATCCATGATGACGAGCCAAGAAATTTTATCCGTGTACGCCGCCATGGCCGCCCTGACCGAGCAGATGGTGCAGGCCGCCACCCGCAGCGATTGGGACATGCTGGTGCTGCTCGAGGAGCGCGTGGCCGTCCACGTGCAATCGCTGCGCGAGCAGGAGGCGCCGCAACCGATGCGTGGCGCCGAGCGCGAGCGCAAGATCGAACTGATACGCCAGATGCTCAACGCCGACCGCCAGATCCGCGACCTGACGATGCCGTGGATGGAGCAATTGTCCAAACTGATCAACTCGACGGGCACGGAACGGCGCGTGGTTAGCGCCTACGGCAGCGTTTAAAGCGGGCCGGCGTCATGCTGCCGCGCTTTGACGCCGCCGTCATGCCCGTCCGGCCGGCCGACGGCGTCGGCGCCGGCGCGGCCGTCGGCGACGACCGCCAGGCCCTCTTCCAGCGCGCGCTGCAGGGCATGGTCGGCAAGTCGGTGACGGCCGAGGTCATGTCCCGTTTCAACGACGGCAGCTCGCTGGTCAAGGTGGCCGACAACGCGGTGCGGATGATGTTGCCGCCCGGCGTCAACGTCGGCGACCAGGTGCCGCTGACGGTGCTGACCGCCTCGCCCCGTCCGACCTTCCAGCTCGGCACCGGCACGCCCGGCGCCTCCCCCACCGTGGTCTATAGCGAAGGCGCCGCCGATGGCGGCGAGGCCTTGTATTCGCCGTCGCTGCCGTCGCAGCAAGCGGCCGGCCAGCCCGCCGGCACCGGCCGTCCGCCGGCCGCCACCGTCCCCGGCCAGCCGGGCCAGGCGGAAGCGGGCGCCGCCGACCCGGACGCCGTTCCCGGCCAGGCG
>NZ_JBEGHG010000008.1:0-202085 GCF_040675865.1 Burkholderia sp. LMU1-1-1.1
TCAATGCCTGATGACCATAGCAAGTTGGTCCCACCCCTTCCCATCCCGAACAGGACCGTGAAACAACTCTGCGCCGATGATAGTGCTGCAACCAGTGTGAAAGTAGGTTATCGTCAGGCTAGTTATAAGAAGAAGCCCACTAGGTGATCCTGGTGGGCTTTTTTGCGTCTCAAGCCCCGTCCGTTCGACGCGAGGCATGCGACGTAAAAAGGGCGCTTCGAGGAAGCGCCCTTTTTTGATTCTACGGCTGATCAGAAGTGGTACGCCGCTTTGACTTCAAGGAAGTTCGCGCCGCCATTGGGACTCTTGATGCTGCCATTGGAGAAGTGCTGCAACTTAAGTGCGACTTCCCAATTGTTCTGCATCACGTAGCCGATGCCAATGTGATCGCCGAACTGGAAAGCGGTCGACAATTCCTTGCCGTCGTTTCTATACAGGCTGGACAAAAGGTGAACACCCACGCCTGCTTCGTAGAAAATCCCCTTCTTATTGTCGTTCTGGAAGCGGAAAACCGGGGTGAAGCCCACGTCCCACAGGCTTTTCTCCTGACCCGGCACGTTGCGGTATTGGTTCTGGCGCCAGTAGCCGGCGCTACCTTCCCAGTAGCCGCTCAGGTGCGTGCCGTTCGACTGGAACCACTTCACGTCCCAATCCTTGGCTGCGCTCAGGCGCACCATACGCTGCTTCGACGCCGTGCCGTAGTCCACCGACACCGAGTCGATCAGTTGTTGGGCCATCGCGGCCTGG
The DNA here is from genome assembly GCF_040675865.1 of Burkholderia sp. LMU1-1-1.1. Lineage (NCBI taxonomy): Bacteria > Pseudomonadati > Pseudomonadota > Betaproteobacteria > Burkholderiales > Burkholderiaceae > Burkholderia > Burkholderia sp. LMU1-1-1.1. The sequence continues at coordinate 748 of NZ_JBEGHG010000008.1, forward strand.
CTAATCAACAGCGCCCCCGCTGCTGCCATCATTGTTTTCGCGAACATAGTATCCTTGTATTGAGTGCTGTATTCATGTGTGTATACGGCTGCCAAGATTGTACCGGTGTTCCGAAATTTCTTCCGGCGCACCGTTGTTTTTGATTAGCCCAGGAGCAGAATTGTCTATGCGAATCGCATTTCTCGGTATTGGCTTGATGGGAGACCCGATGGTACGCCGCCTGCTTGCGGCCGGCCATTCCGTTACGGTGTGGAACCGCACCTTCGCCAAGGCGGAAGCGCTGGCATCGGCCGGCGCGCTGCCGGAGGCGCGGCTGGACGATGCCGTGCGCGACGCTGCCATCATTATCTCGATGCTGGAGGCGGGGCCAATCGTGGAGCAAGTGATGCGCGACGCCTTGCCGGCCCTTGCGCCGGACGCGTTGTGGGTGGATATGAGTTCGACGCAGCAGGCGGAGGCGCAGGCGTTTCATGCGCTGTTGCAAGCGCAGGGCAGGCGCTTTGTCGACGCTCCGGTGTCGGGTGGCGTGGGCGGCGCGGCGGCGGGCACGCTGGCGATCATGGCGGGAGGGGATCCGGCGGACTTCGCCGAGGTGGAGCCGGTGCTGACGGCGATGGGACGGCCGACCTTGGTCGGGCCGGCCGGCAGCGGCCAGGTGGCCAAGCTGTGCAATCAGTTGATCGTCGGCGCGACCATTAATATCGTGGCCGAGGCGATGTTGCTGGCGCAGGCTGCCGGCGCGGACCCGGCGGCGATGCGAGCGGCGATCCGTGGCGGCTTCGCCGAGAGCAAGATACTGGATGTGCATGGTCAGCGCATGCTGGAGAGGAATTTCGTCCCCGGCGGCAAGGTCGCGACGCAGTTGAAGGATCAGCGCAATATCCTGGCGGCGGCGGAAGCGGCCGGGGTGACGCTGCCGGTGACGGAATTGGTGACGGAGCGGTATCGGGTGTTGGCGGAGACGCTGCCGCAGGCCGATCATTCGGCGGCGCTGGTGGGGTTGGAGCAGCTTAATCCTGGGCAAAGGGTGGGCAAGGCCCCGGACCGTGTTTAACGGTTGCTGGCACCTCTGACGCCGAAATGCCACGGTAAAACGTTGGGCGGGATTCTGTGGGGCAGAATGCCACGGAGACACGTAGGGCGGATTAGGCGGAACGCCGTAATCGGCCATTTGTGAGCCGCTGGCCGCGCATGCATGGCCGATTACGCTTCGCTAATCCGCCCACGTGTCTCCATGTCAAATCTGGGGCCGTCTTAATTGAGAGGCAAACTCTTCTCGGCGAGCCGCACCCAGAAACTGGCACCAACCGGTAACAGGTTGTCGTTGAAATCGTAACTGCCATTGTGCAGCACGCACGGCCCCAGGCCATGGCCGCCATCGCGATGGTCACCCTCGCCATTGCCGATAAAGATATAACACCCCGGCTTGGCCTGCAGGAAGAACGCGAAATCCTCAGCCCCCATGGTCGGCTCGACGTTGTCATCGACCTTGTCCGCGCCAACCACTTCCTTCATTACCTCGACCGCAAAGCGCGTCTCGGCCGAATGATTCACCAACGGCGGATAATTTCGTCGGAACTTGTATTCCACCTCCGCCCCGAACGCCGCCGCCGTGTGCCGCGCGATCTCGCCCATGCGCGTCTCGATCATGTCCAGTACCGGCGTGGTGAAGGTGCGCACGGTGCCAACCATCTTGGCCTCGTCCGGAATCACATTGGTGGCGCTGCCCGCATGGATCTGCGTAATCGACAGCACCGCCGTATCCAGCGGACTTTTCTGCCGGGAGATAATGGTCTGCCAGCTCTGCGCGATCTGCACCGCCACCATCACCGGATCGATGCCCTTGTGCGGCTGGGCCGCGTGCGCGCCCTTGCCCTTGATTGTCAGGTAAAACTCGTTACTGGAAGCCATCATCGGCCCCTCGACTACACTCATATGGCCGGACGGAATGCCGGGCCAGTTGTGCATGCCGTAGATGGCGTCCATCGGACATTGCTCGAACAGGCCGTCCTCGATCATGCGCTTCGCGCCGGCGCCACCTTCCTCGGCCGGCTGGAACACCACGTACACGGTGCCGTCGAAGTGGCGGTTCTCGGCCAGATGCTTGGCCGCGCCCAGCAGCATGGCGGTGTGGCCGTCGTGCCCGCAGGCGTGCATCTTGCCCGGATGGCGTGACGCGTGCGGGAACGTGTTGACCTCCTGCATCGGCAGCGCGTCCATGTCGGCGCGCAGGCCGATCGCGCGGGGCGAGCTGCCGTTCTTGATGATCCCGACCACGCCGGTGAGGCCGAGGCCGCGAATCACGGGGATGCCCCATTCCGTCAGCTTGGCCGCCACCACGTCGGAAGTGCGCTGCTCTTCGTAGCAGAGTTCCGGATGGGCATGCAGGTCGCGCCGGATGTGCTGTAATTCGGACTGAAAGGCAATGATGGGATCAACTAGTTTCATTTGCTTCTCCAAAATGGGTCGCCCGCCTTGTGGGCGGCGAGAATAGCCATTGTAGCCCTTGTCGTACGAGTTTATCCAGAGCGGCCCCAAGCTTGGTATCCAGCGCCCCGTAATGGTTTACGATACTGCTTTCAGTGTACGCTTTTTGGACTTTTGATAATGACAACCACACAAGTTCGCGCGGTCTGCCCGCACGACTGCCCCGATACCTGCGCCTTGCTGGTGACCGTGGAGGACGGCGTCGCGACCGCCGTCAAGGGCGATCCGGACCATCCGACCACCGCCGGCGTGCTGTGCACCAAGGTGGCGCGCTACACCGAGCGCACCTACCACGCCGAGCGCCTGCTGCACCCGCTGCGCCGGGTCGGCAAAAAGGGCGAGGGCAAGTTCGAGCGCATCAGCTGGGACGAGGCGCTGGCCGCCATCGCCGCTAGGCTCAAGCCGATCGCCGCGCGCGCGCCGGAAGCGATCCTGCCGTACAGCTACTGCGGCACGATGGGCCTGCTGCAGGGCGAGTCGATGTCCTCGCGCTTCTTCAACAAGATCGGCGCCTCGCTGCTGGACCGAACCGTCTGCGCCACCGCCGGCGCGACCGGCTACAAGTACACGATAGGCGCGTCGGTCGGCACCGACATGGAGCAGTTCCAGAACGCCAAACTGATCATCATCTGGGGCGGCAATCCGATCGCCTCCAACCTGCACTTCTGGACGCGTGCGCAGGAAGCCAAGCGCAACGGCGCGAAGCTGATCGCCATCGACCCTTACCGCTCGCTGACGGCGGAGAAATGCCACCAGCACATCGCGCCGCTGCCGGGCACCGACGCCGCGCTGGCGCTGGGCCTGATGCACGTGCTAATCGCCGAGGACTTGCTCGATCATGACTACATCGCGCTGCATACGCTCGGCTTCGCGCAGTTAAAAGCGCGCGTCGCCGAATGGACGCCGGAGCGCGTCGCCGCCACCTGCGGCATCACCGCGGCCGAGGTGGTCGACCTGGCACGCCTGTACGGCGGCATGGCCAAGGCCGGCGAGCCGGTGGCGATCCGCGTCAACTACGGCGTGCAGCGGGTGCGCGGCGGCGGCACCGCCGTGCGCAACATCGCCTGCTTGCCGGCGCTGGTGGGCGCCTGGCGCCACGCGGCCGGCGGCATCCAGTTGTCGTCGAGCGGCTCCTTCCCGTCCAACAAGGTGGCGCTGCAGCGGCCCGACCTGCTCAAGTCGATGCCGCGCACCATCAACATGACCACCATCGGCGACGACCTGCTGCGCCCGGCCTCGCCCGAGTTCGGGCCGGCGGTGGAGGCCGTCATCGTCTACAACTCCAACCCGGTGGCGATCGCGCCGGACTCGTCGAAGGTCGCGGCGGGCTTCGCGCGCGAGGACCTGTTCACCGTCGTGCTCGAGCACTTCCAGACCGACACCGTCGACTACGCCGACATCGTGCTGCCGGCCACCACGCAGCTCGAGCACGTCGACACGCACACCTCCTTCGGCCACCTGTACATGATGGCCAACAACGCCGCCATCGCGCCGCTGGGCGAGTCCAAGCCCAACACCGAGATCTTCCGCCTGCTGGCGGCGGCGATGGGCTTCGACGATCCATGCTTCCGCGACAGCGATGACGAACTGGCATCGATCGCCTTCAACACCAAGGACGCGCGCGCCGTGCACTTCGACTGGGAGTCGTTGAAACTGAAGGGCTGGCAAAAGCTCAACATGCCGGAGGCCCCGTTCGCACAGGGCGGCTTCACGACGCCGTCGGGCAAATGCGAGTTCTATTCCGCCGCGATGGAGGCCGACGGACTCGATCCGTTGCCGACTTATCTACCTCCGTACGAATCTGTTGCTAGCAACCCTCAACTTGCGAAAAAATATCCTCTGGCGATGATCTCCCCGCCCGCGCGAAACTTTTTGAATTCGTCATTTGTAAACGTCAAGAGTTTACGCTCCGCGGAGGGCGAACCGCACCTCGACATCCATCCCGACGACGCCGCGAAACGCGGTATTTCGGACGCCGATATGGTGCGCATCCACAATGACAGAGGCAGTTTTATCGCCAAGGCGCGCGTCACGGACAAGGCCCGTCCGGGCCTGGTTGTCGGTTTGTCAGTGTGGTGGAAGAAGCTAGCGAAGGATGGCAAAAACGCCAATGAGGTCACCAGCCAACGCCTCACCGACATGGGCCGCGCCCCGACTTTTTACGATACACTCGTAGAGATTGAAAGAGTCGTTGCTTGAAGGTAGCATATGCGCAATTTTCTCCGCCGTGTCATGCGGGCCAAATACTGGCTCGCGACGGCATGCTCCGTACTTCTGCTGGCCGGTTGCGCCCAGCTGCGGTACTACGTACAGGCCGCGCAGGGCCAGTACGCGCTGTGGTCGGACGCCCGTCCGATCGACGACTGGCTGGGTGATCCGAACACCGATCCCCGCCTCAAGGCCCGCCTCGAAAAAGCCCTGCTGATCCGTCGCTTCGCGGTGCAGGAACTGGGCCTTCCCAACAACGCCAGCTACAAGAACTACGCCGCGCTGTCGCGTCCGTTTGTGCTGTGGAACGTGGTGGCCACGCCGGAGCTGTCGTTGCGGCCGATCCAGTGGTGCTTCCCGATCGCCGGCTGCGTTAGCTACCGCGGCTATTACAGCAAGGCCGACGCCACCGCCTATGCCGACGAACTGCGCGAAGAGGGCAACGACGTCCAGGTCGGCGGCGTGCCGGCGTACTCCACCTTGGGCTGGTTCAGCGATCCACTGCTGTCGACCTTCATCAATTATTCCGACGCCGAGCTGGCGCGCATGGTGTTCCATGAGCTCTCGCATCAGGTCGTGTATGTGCAGGGCGATACCCAGTTCAACGAGAGCTTCGCCACCGCCGTCGAGGAGGCCGGCGTGCAGCGCTGGCTGGAACTGTACGGCACGCCCGAGATGCGCGAGAGCTACGTGCGCAACAACGCGCGCCGCCAGGACTTCCTGGCGCTACTGGTCAAGCACCGCCAGATGCTGGCCGATAACTATGCCAGCAAGACCAGCACCCGCCACCGCCGCGCCGAGAAGGCCCGCATCTTCGCCCACCTGAAATCGGACTACCAGAAACTCAAGGAAAGCTGGGGCGGCTACGCCGGTTACGACCGCTGGTTCGCCGAGCCGCTGACCAACGCCCACCTCAGCGCTGTGGGAACTTACCACGATTATCTGCCCGCCTTCCGCGAGCTGATGAAGCAGGAGCGAACGTTCGTGCGATTTTATGGTGCGGCGCAAAAATTGGCTTTGCTTGATTTCGCTCAACGCCAGCAGCAGCTGGACCACCTCACCCGCCTCGCAATGCTCGACGCCGAGCGCCTCGCCCGACCGCAGCAGCAAGCCACCATCGCCGAAGGCGTACGCTGATGCTGCTGTGCAGCATAAAAAGCCGTTAGAAGCGATGTTCTAATTATGCTTAAATGCGCTTGCGTCCGGGCTGCGTGCCCGATAGCATCGCATCATAAGCAGGCCAGGCTGTTCGCGCAGACGACCCCACCTGCCCTGGAGCGGCACTGTGCGCCGCGACGATAATGATAATGAGACGAGAGGCACAGGATGGAGAAAATCTGGTTGAAGTCCTATCCGCCCGGCATGCCGACGGAAGTCGACACAACGCAGTACCGGTCGCTGGTGCAGTTGCTGGAGGAGTCTTTTCATAAGTTCGCGGACCGCAACGCCTACGTCTGCATGGACAAGTTCCTGACCTACGCCGAGGTCGACGCCCACTCCAAACGCATCGGCGCCTGGCTGCAGAGCCGCGCCATGAAGAAGGGCGCGCGCGTCGGCATCATGCTGCCCAACGTGTTGCAATATCCGATCGCCATCGCCGCCATCCTGCGCGCCGGCTACACGGTGGTCAACATCAATCCGCTGTATACCCCGCGCGAACTCGAGCACCAGCTCAACGACTCCGGCTGCGAGGCCATCATCATCCTGGAGAACTTCGCCAACACGCTTGAACAGGTGTTGGGCCGGACCCAGGTGCGGCACATCCTGGTCGGCAGCATCGGCGAGATGCTGGGCGGACCGAAAGGCATGCTGGTCAACTTCGTCGTGCGCAACGTCAAGCGGCTGGTGCCTCCGTTCTCGCTGCCGAACGCGGTGCGCTTCAAGGCCGCGCTGTCGCAGGGCGGCGGCATGAAGCTGACGCCGGTCGAAGTGACCCAGGACGATCCGGCCTTCCTGCAATACACCGGCGGCACCACCGGCGTGGCCAAAGGCGCCGTGCTGACGCACAAGAACGTGATCGCCAACCTGCTGCAAACGGAAGCGTGGGGCCACCCGGCGATGGGCGGCCTGTCCGAGCAGATCGTCATCGTCGCGGCGCTGCCGCTGTACCACATCTTTGCGCTGACGGCCTGTGCCATGTGGGGCACGCGCGTGGGCGCGCTCAACATCCTGATACCGAATCCGCGCGACATCGGCGGCTTCATCAAGGAGCTGGACAAGTACCGCTTCCACATGCTGCCCGCGGTCAACACGCTGTACAACGCGTTGCTGAACCATCCCGATTTCGTGCACCTGGATTTCTCCGCGCTGAAGGTGTGCAACGGCGGCGGCATGGCGGTGCAGCAATCGGTCAACGACCGCTGGCGCAAGGTGACGGGCGTCCCCATCGTCGAGGGCTACGGCCTGTCCGAGACGTCGCCGGTGGCCACCTGCAACCGCACCGACATCGCCGAGTTCACCGGCACCATCGGCTTGCCGATGCCGTCGACCGACATCGCCATCCTCGATGACGACGGCAACGAGGTGCCGCCGGGACAGCCAGGCGAGATCGCCATTCGCGGCCCGCAGGTGATGGCCGGCTACTGGAACCGTCCGGACGAGACGGCCAAGGTGATGACCGCCGACGGCTTCTTCAAATCCGGCGACATCGGCGTGATGGACGAGAACGGCTACACCAAGATCGTCGACCGCAAGAAGGATATGATCCTGGTCTCCGGCTTCAACGTCTACCCGAACGAGCTGGAGGGCGTGATCTCCGCCCATCCGGGCGTGCTGGAATGCGCCTGCATCGGCGTGCCGGACGAGCACTCGGGCGAGGCGGTCAAGGTATTCGTGGTGCGCAGGGACCCCAGCCTCACCGCCGACCAGTTGATGGCCTACTGCAAAGAGCAATTGACCGGCTACAAAAAACCGAAATACATAGAGTTCCGCGAGGAACTGCCAAAAACCAATGTCGGTAAGATCCTGCGGCGCGTGCTGCGGGACGAACATACCAACGAGAAGAAAAAGGCTGCATAAAGATGGAAAAAATCTGGCTCAAGTCCTACCCCGAAAACATGCCGGCGGAGATAGACCCGACGCAATACCGTTCGGTCACGCATCTGCTGGAAGAATCGTTCCGCAAATACGCCGACCGCAACGCCTACGTGTGCATGGATAAATTCCTCACCTACGGCGAGCTGGACAAGCTGTCGCTGCGCATGGGCGCCTGGCTGCAAAGCAAGGGCCTGCAGCCGGGCGCGCGCGTGGCGATCATGATGCCGAACGTGCTGCAATATCCGGTGGCGATGGCCGCCGTCCTGCGCGCCGGCTACACGGTGGTCAACGTCAATCCGCTGTACACGCCGCGCGAGTTGCAGCACCAGCTGGTGGACTCGGGCTCGGAAGCGATCATCGTGCTGGAGAACTTCGCCACCACGGTGGAGCAGGTGATTTCGCACACCAAGGTCAAGCACGTGATCGTCGCCACCATGGGCGACATGCTGGGCACGCTGAAAGGCGCGATCGTCAACCTGGTGGTGCGCAAGGTCAAGAAGCTGGTGCCGGCGTTCTCGCTGCCCGGTTCGATTTCGTACAAGAAGATGCTGTCCGAGGCGGCCAACATGACCTTGCAGCCGGTCAAGCAGGGGCACGACGATATCGCCTTCCTGCAATACACGGGCGGCACCACAGGTGTCTCCAAGGGCGCGATCCTGCTGCACCGGAACATCATCGCCAACGTGCTGCAGAACGAGGCCTGGCTGCAGTTCAAGCAGCAGCCCGAGCAGATCGTGTTCGTCGCCGCGCTGCCGCTGTACCACATCTATTCGCTCACCATCAGCGCCTTCATGGGCATGCGCATGGGCGGGTTGAACCTGCTGATTCCGAATCCGCGCGACATCCCCGGCTTCGTCAAGGAACTGTCGAAGTACCGCGTGGCGGTGTTCCCGGCGGTGAACACCTTGTACAACGCGCTGCTGAACAATCCGGAGTTCTCCAAGCTCGACTTCTCCAGCTACTCGGTGTGCAATGGCGGCGGCATGGCCGTGCAGAAGGCCGTGGCCGACAAGTGGCTGAAAGTGACCGGCACGCCGATCATCGAAGGTTATGGTTTGTCGGAGACGTCGCCGGTGGCCACCGCCAACCGCGTCGACATCAAGGAATTCACCGGCACCATCGGCCTGCCGATTCCGTCGACCGAGGTGCAGATCCTCGACGACGACGGCAATCCGGTGCCGCTGGGCCAGACCGGCGAGATCGCGATTCGCGGTCCTCAGGTGATGGCCGGCTACTGGAACCGTGCGGACGAGACCGCCAAGACGATGACGGCCGACGGCTTCTTCAAGACTGGCGACATCGGCATCATGGACGAGCGCGGCTATACGCGCATCGTCGACCGCAAGAAGGACATGATCATCGTGTCTGGCTTCAACGTGTATCCGAACGAGGTCGAGGGCGTGGTGGCGGCGCATCCGGGCGTGCTGGAAGTGGCGTGCATCGGCGTGCCGGACCAGAACTCGGGCGAGGCGGTCAAGCTGTTCGTGGTGCGCAAGGATCCGAACCTGACGGCCGAGCAGTTGCTGGATTACTGCAAGCACGAGCTGACGGCGTACAAGAAGCCGAAGTTCATCGAGTTCCGCGACGAGCTGCCGAAGACCAACGTCGGCAAGATCCTGCGGCGCCAGCTGCGCGACGAGAAGCCGAAGGCCGCCGCGTAAATTTCAAAAAATCGCCTGTTCGCAGGCGATTTTTTTATGTCTCCAATCGCGGCCGGCCGTTTTGCACGACGAAACTGGCGGCGGTCGCGATGCCGCTGGCCGCGTCGTGCACATCATTCAATCCGACGAAATGCGTGGTGGTCGCCGCCGGCGTGATGTTGAGCAGCATGAAGCCGCGCTTGTCGCTGCGGCCGTACTTGATGCTCGGGTTCATCGCCACATACTGCTCGGTGCGCGACTGCGGGCGCGACGGCGACGTGATCGACGTGCCGCAAAATTCCGTCGCCAGCACCGCGTTCGCTCCCGACCGGGGACGCGCCGGATCGCGGCTGATCTCGGCGGCGAAGAAGCTGTGCACGTCGCCGGACAGGATCAACGGATTGCTCGCCTTGCTGATGGCCAGCCCGTCGAGCAGACGCCGGCGCGCCATCGGATAACCATCCCAGCCATCGGTCCAGATGCGCGTGTCGCCCTCGCTCTTGAACGGCACCTGGCTGTTTTGCGCCATCAGCGTCTGCTGCGCCAGGATGTTCCAGCGCGCGCGCGACGACTTCAGGCCATCGTCCAGCCAGCGCTGCTGCACCTCGCCCAGCATCGTGCGTTGGGTGTCGCCAAGCGCCGCGCACTGGCGCCGCACCACGGACGACGAGCCGCCGCGTCCCGCCGGAGGACAAGCCTGCCAGGCGCGGTACTGGCGGTCGTCCAGCACATGGAAGCGCGCCAGCCTTCCCCAGTCGTAGCGCTGATAGATGCGCATGTTGGCGAAGTCGCCAGGCTTGGGCAGCACCAGCCGCACCGGCATATGCTCGTAGAACGCCTGATATGCCGCCGCGCGCCGTTCCAGGAACTTCGGATTCAGACGCTCGTCGCGGTCATTGGCGTAATCGTTGGCGACTTCGTGGTCATCCCAGGTAACGATCCACGGCGCGGCGTGGTGCGCGGCCTGCAGATCGAGATCGCTCTTGTACTGGGCGTAGCGGTTGCGGTAGTCGGCCAGCGTGAAGCTCTCATGGGACCGCACGGCGCTTTTTGGATGGCGCGGCTGGTACGGCCCCCACTCGTAGATGTAATCGCCCAGGAAGGCCACCAGATCGGGCGACGCGGCGGCGATGTGGCGGTGCGCGGCGTAGGTGCCGAACTCCCAGTGCTGGCAGGATGCCACGGCGAGCTTGAGCTGGTCCGGCATCGTGTCGGCGGCCGGCGCGGTGCGGGTGCGGCCGATGGGGCTTACGGCGTCTCCCAGCATGAAGCGATACCAGTACCAGCGCGCCGGCGAAAGGCCGGTGACGTCGACATGGACGCTGTGCGCCAGCTGCGGCGCGGCGTTGGCCGTGCCCTTGGCGACGATGCGGCTGAAGCGCTCATCCTCGGCCACTTCCCAGCGCACGGCGATGGCCAGCCGCGGCATGGCGGCCGCGTTGAGCGGATCGTGGAGGATGCGGGTCCAGATGACGACCGCGTTGGGCAGGGGAGAACCGGAGGCGACGCCAAGGCTGAACGGATAGCCGGCGTTGCCGGCGCCCGCCGGGACGGCGGGGAGGGCGCCAGCGCCGGCACTGGCCGATGCCGCCAGCGCGGCGAGGAAGATGCGGCGTTGCGCGTCCACCCGGGTGGTCACCGGGCGATCACGGATGCATCAGCGTTTCGATCGGCGGCACCTTGCGCGGCTTGCGGTCCGAGTCGGTGGCGACATAGGTCAGCACCGCCTCGGTCACCTTGACGGTATCGGCCTGCAGGCGGTTGCGCTCCGCGTACACCTCGACGTTGACGGTAATGGACGTATTGCCAACCTTGACAATATCAGCATAGAACGACAGCAGGTCGCCCACGAACACCGGATTCTTGAACAGGAAGGAGTTCACGGCGATCGTCGCCACGCGGCCGTTGGCGCGGCGGGTGGCCGGCAGCGAACCGGCGATATCGACCTGCGACATGATCCAGCCGCCGAAGACATCGCCGTAGACATTGGCATCGGACGGCGACGGCATCATGCGCAGTTCCGGCATTTTGCCGGCCGGCAGGCCGCGATTGACCGTGGTGACGGCGATGGGTGTTGGATTTTCGGGCGTGGTCATCGTGAATTCTCTTCAGGGGCTACAATTACCGGGATTGAACCATAAAAAGCCGACATCCGCCATGCGCCGTTACCCGAATTCCCCGCCAGACCCCGTCGGCACAGCCGCCGCCTCCACACCGACCCGCAGCGATGCCGCCACCCTGAAGACACTGATCCCCTACCTGTGGGTCTACAAATGGCGCGTGTTGCTGGCGCTGTGCTGCCTGGTCGGCGCCAAGCTGGCCAACGTCGGCGTGCCGGTGGTGATGAAAAAACTGATCGATTCGCTGACGATCACGCCATCGCATCCGCAGGCGCTGCTGGTGCTGCCGGTCGCCGCGCTGGTGGCTTACGGCGTGCTGCGTGTCTCGACCACCCTGTTCACCGAGCTGCGCGAATTCCTGTTCGCGCGCGTCACGCAGCGCGCCGTGCGCACCATCGCGCTGCAAGTGTTCCGCCACCTGCACGCGCTGTCGCTGCGCTTCCACCTGAACCGCCAGACCGGCGGCATGACGCGCGATATCGAACGCGGCACGCGCGCGGTCGGCTCGCTGATCTCCTACACGCTGTTCAACATCCTGCCTACCTTGGTTGAGATCACGCTGGTGCTGGGCTACCTGGTTCTGCACTACGACATCTGGTTCTCGGTGATCACCTTCGTCGCGCTGGTGTTGTACATCACCTTCACGGTCGTCGTCACCAACTGGCGCACGCACTTCCGCCGCACGATGAACGACCTGGACTCGAAGGCCAACACCAAGGCCATCGACTCGCTGATCAACTACGAGACCGTCAAATACTTCGGCAACGAGGACTACGAGGCCAAGCGCTACGACGAAGGCCTGCAACGCTACGAATCGGCCGCCGTCAAATCGCAGACATCGCTGTCGCTGCTGAACACCGGGCAGTCGATGATCATCGCCGTTGCGGTCACCTTGATCCTGTGGCGCGCCACGGTGGGCGTCATCGACGGCACCATGACCCTGGGCGATCTGGTGCTGGTCAACTCGTTCATGATCCAACTTTATATTCCGCTCAACTTCCTGGGTGTGATCTACCGCGAGATCAAGCAAAGCCTGGCCGACATGGAAAAACTGTTCTCGCTGCTGGACCAGAACCGCGAGATCGCCGACGCCAAGGACGCGCAGCCGCTGGTCACGCATGGCGCGCAGGTGCGCTTCAGCCACGTCGACTTCAGCTACGAATCGAAGCGCCAGATTTTGTTTGACGTCGACTTCACCATCGCCCCGGGCACCACGACGGCGGTGGTGGGGCACAGCGGCTCGGGCAAATCGACGTTGTCGCGATTGCTGTTCCGCTTCTACGAGGTCAACGCCGGCGGCATCACCATCGACGGCCAGGACCTGCGCTCGCTGACGCAGGACTCGGTGCGCCACGCGATCGGCATCGTGCCGCAGGACACGGTGCTGTTCAACGACACGATCGAATACAACATCGCCTACGGCAAGCCGGGCGCCAGCAAGGAGCAGATCATCGCGGCGGCGCGCGCGGCATCGATCCACGACTTCATCGAAAGCCTGCCCGACGGTTACGGCACGATGGTCGGCGAGCGCGGTCTGAAGCTGTCGGGCGGCGAAAAGCAGCGCGTGGCCATCGCCCGCACCTTGCTGAAGAATCCCGCCATCCTGATCTTCGACGAAGCCACGTCCGCGCTGGACTCGAAGGCCGAGCAAGCGATCCAGGCGCAGCTCAAGGAAATCGCCAAAAGCCGCACCACGATGGTCATCGCGCACCGCCTGTCGACGGTGGCCGACGCGCAGCAGATCCTGGTGCTCGATCACGGCCGCATCGTCGAACGCGGCACGCACCAAACGCTGCTGGCGGCCGATGGCCTGTACGCGCAGATGTGGCAGCGGCAGCAGGCAAAGGCCGAAGAAGAACTTACCGCGTCGCCCGAGGACGCTGTGCGCGCGGAATAACCCGTCCAAACACCCGGGGGTCAAGTCTGTCATTCGGACACGTGCTGTACCGTATCGCCGATGAGGCCGTGTCCGAATGACAGACTTGACCCCCAATGATTTTTTCACGTTGATAAGGAACCGACCATGAAGTCACGCTTTGTCCTGGGTGCTGTCACCGCGCTGGTGGCGTGTATGCAGAATGCCTACGCCGACCCCACAGAACAGCAATTCCGAGCCCTCTACAAAGAGCTGGTCGAAACCAACACCACCTTGTCGTCGGGTAGTTGTACCCTGGCCGCCGAACGCATCGCCACGCGCCTGAAAGCGGCCGGCTTCCCGGAAGCCGACCTGCATCCCTTCGCCGATCCCAAGTTCCCGAAGGAGGGCGGCTTGGTCGCCATCCTGCCGGGCAGCGACCCGAAGGCCAAGGCCATCCTGCTGCTGGCGCACATCGACGTGGTCGAGGCCAAGCGCGAGGACTGGGTGCGCGACCCGTTCACGTTGATCGAGGAGGACGGCAAGTTCTACGCGCGCGGCGCGCTGGACGACAAGGCGCAGGCGGCGATCTGGGCCGACTCGCTGATCCGCTTCAAGAAGGAAGGCTTCAAGCCGCGGCACACCTTGAAGATGGCGCTGACCTGCGGCGAGGAGACGGCCGGCGCCTTCAACGGCGCCGAATGGCTGACGAAGAACAAGCGCGACCTGATCGACGCCGGCTATGCGCTCAACGAAGGCGCGGGCGGCGAGCTCAATGCCGCCGGCAAGCGCGTCTCGATGACGGTGCAGGCGGGCGAGAAGGTCGCGCAGAACTACCGTCTGGAAGTGACCAATCGCGGCGGCCACAGTTCGCGCCCCCAAAAGGACAACGCCATCTACCGGCTGGCGGCCGCGTTGAAGAAAGTCGAAGGCTACGAATTCCCGATCCAGCTGGCCGACGGCAGCCGTGGTTACCTGAACGGCATGTCGAAGATCCAGGCGGCGGCCGGCCACAAGGACGTCGCCGACGCCATGCTGGCCGTGGTCAAGAACCCGGGCGACGCCAAGGCGGTCGCGCTGGTATCGTCGACCGACTCCAGCTGGGGGGCGATGCTGCACACCACGTGTGTCGCGACCTTGCTCGACGCCGGCCACGCCACCAACGCGCTGCCGCAGCGCGCCCGCGCCAACATCAACTGCCGCATCTTCCCCGGCGTGACGCAGGAAGAAGTGCGTCAAACCTTGGTCAAAGCGATCGACGACCCGGCGGTGAAGGTGGAAACGCTGGAGATACGCGGCGAGAACTCGGCACCGCCCGTGTTGACCAAAGCGATCCTGGAGCCGGTCGAACGCATGACGGCGAAGATGTGGCCGGGCGTGCCGGTGATGCCGATCCTGCAGTCCGGCGCCACCGATGGACAGTTCCTGAACGCTGCCGGGATTCCGACGTACGGCATCAGCGGCATCTTCCTTACGCCGGACCTGGGCAACATCCACGGCCTGAACGAATACATCGGCGTGCAATCGTTGATGGAAGGCCGCACCTTCCTGCACGAGCTGGTGAAAATCTACGCCAACCAGTAGCAGCAACTCCAGGGTCAGGTCCACCATTTCTACACGGACTGGACCTTGGAGCGCTGATACGGCCGGGTCCGTGTAGAAATGGTGGACCTGACCCCGGATTAAAAAAGGCCACCTGACGGTGGCCTTTGCTTTGCGCGGTCGCTTTTTATGCGGCGTCTTTTACCATCTCATCTTCCTGACCCGGTTCGAGCAGCTCGCCCTCCCACTTGGCGACGACCGCCGTGGCGACGCCGTTGCCGATGACGTTGGTCGCGGAACGCGCCATGTCGAGGAAGTGGTCGATGCCGAGCAGCAGCAACATGCCCGCCTCGGGGATGTTGAACTGGCTTAGGGTGGCGGCGATCACCACCAGCGAGGCGCGCGGCACGCCGGCCATGCCCTTGGAGGTGAGCATCAGCACCATCATCATCGTCATCTGCTGGCCCAGCGACATTTCGATGCCGTACGCCTGGGCGATGAACACGGTGGCGAAGGTGCAGTACATCATCGAGCCGTCCAGGTTGAACGAGTAGCCGATCGGCAGCACGAACGCGGCGATCCGGTTGCGCACACCGAAGCGCTCCAGGCCTTCCAGCGTTTTCGGATAGGCCGCTTCGCTCGAGGCGGTCGAGAAGGCCAGCAGCGCCGGGCCGCGCAATTCCTTCATCAGGCCGAACACGCGGCCCTTGAGGAACAGGAAGCCGGCGAAGATCAGCAAGCACCACAGCAGGACAATGCCGAAGTAGAACTCGGCCATGAACACGCCGTAGGTCGACAGCACGCCCAGGCCGCTCTTGGCGATGACGCCGGCGACGGCGGCGAACACGGCGATCGGCGCGAACTTCATCACGTAGCCGGTGACCTTGAGCATCACGTGGGCGACGCCGTCGAGCGCGTCGACCATGATCTCGGCCTTCTTGCCGACGGCGGCCGCCGCCGAGCCGAAGAACAGCGAGAAGATAACGATCTGCAAGATCTCGTTCTTGGCCATGCCGTCGACGATCGACGCCGGCACCAGGTGGGTGACGAAGTCCTTCAACGTCAGGCTGGACGTGGCCAGCTCGACCTTGGCCGTGGCGGTGGCGGCCATGTGGCCCAGCAACGCGTCGCCCGGACGGAACAGGTTGACCAGCACCAGGCCCAGGCTCAGCGACATGACCGAGGCGATGAAGAACCAGCCCATGGTCTTGATGCCGATGCGGCCCACTTCGCTGGCGTCGCCCATGCGCGCGATGCCGACGACCAGGGTCGAGAACACCAGCGGCGCGATGATCATCTTAATCAGGCGCAGGAACAAGGTCGTAATCAGCGACATCGAATCGGCGAAACCGACGGGGTTTTCCATGTTGGCATGAACGATGTAGCCCGTAAGGATACCTAGCGCCAGCGCGATCAGGATGTAAGTGGTCAAACGACTTTGTTTAGGCATGTTCTCTGTTTTCCATGGTAGTGTCTCTATGGACGCCGGCTGTGGCGGGATTAGTCCGCCAAAGCGCAGTCTCGTACAAAATAATGTCATTTCCCCGCAATGTGGAGGTATGATCCAGCCAATGCAGCTTTGTAAGCTGATGAAACATTGAGCAAGTTCCGCAGTATCCTTGTGGTCAAGGGTACTGTCAAGTTCGCGTGGACGCAGGTCCACACACCTGTCGCGGGCACTCTAACTTTGCCAAAAATATGATAGCGATAAATAATCTGAGCAAGTGGTATGGCCAGTTCCAGGTATTGGCCGAATGCACCACCAGCGTTTCCAAAGGGGACGTGATGGTCATTTGCGGGCCGTCCGGTTCGGGCAAGTCGACCCTGATCAAGACCGTCAACGGCCTCGAGCCGTTTCAGCAGGGCGAAATCGTGGTTGACGGCATCTCGGTCGGCGCCAAGGGCACCGATCTGCCCAAGCTGCGCGCCCGCATCGGCATGGTGTTCCAGAATTTCGAGCTGTTCCCGCACCTGTCGGTGCGCCAGAACCTGACCCTGGGCCAGACCAAGGTGCTCGGGCGCGGCGAGGACGAGGCCAACGCGCGCGGCCTGCAGTACCTGGACCGGGTCGGCCTGCTGTCGCAGCAGGACAAATATCCGAATCAGCTGTCCGGCGGCCAGCAGCAGCGCGTGGCGATCGCGCGCGCGCTGTCGATGGACCCGATCGCGATGCTGTTCGACGAGCCCACCTCCGCGCTGGACCCGGAGATGATCAACGAGGTGCTCGACGTGATGGTCGGCCTGGCGCAGGAGGGCATGACGATGATGGTGGTCACGCACGAGATGGGATTCGCCAGGAAGGTGGCCAACCGGGTCGTCTTCATGGACAAGGGGCGGATACTGGAGGACTGCGGCAAGGATGAATTCTTCGGCGCGCCGCGGTCCGAGCGCGCCCGGGACTTCCTGGCGCGTATCATTCATTAGATTCATCCACTAACAGTAATCGGTAGCATGCGCCGGCGCCCGCCGGCGGGTCGTTCTTGACGTTCATTGTATTTTTCTTAGGAGGAATCATGTCGTTACCGCGAGTGCTCTATCGTTCTGCCATCATCGC
The DNA here is from genome assembly GCF_040675865.1 of Burkholderia sp. LMU1-1-1.1. Taxonomy (NCBI): domain Bacteria; kingdom Pseudomonadati; phylum Pseudomonadota; class Betaproteobacteria; order Burkholderiales; family Burkholderiaceae; genus Burkholderia; species Burkholderia sp. LMU1-1-1.1. The sequence goes on from NZ_JBEGHG010000008.1 coordinate 18,190, forward strand.
CGCCGCCGCGGTCTTCGCCATCGGCGCCTTCGCCGGCCCCGCCGCCGCCCAGGAAGCCGGCGGCACGCTGGCCAAGATCAAGCGCACCGGCACCATCACGCTCGGTGTGCGCGACGGCTCCATCCCCTTCTCCTACCTCGACGACAAGCAGCAGTACCAGGGCTACTCGGTCGACCTCTGCCTGAAGGCGGTGGCGGCGATCGAGAAGCATTTGGGGCTGTCCGGCCTGAAGGTGGTGATGAATCCCGTCACCGCCGCCAACCGCATCCCGCTGATGGCCAACGGCACCATCGATCTCGAATGCGGCTCGACCACCAACAACGCCGAGCGCCAGAAGCAGGTGGCATTCGCGCCCACCATGTTCGTCATCTCCAACCGGCTGCTGGTCAAGAAGGCGTCGAACATCCGCAGCCTGGCCGACATGAAGGGCAAGACCCTGGTGGCCACCGCCGGCACCACCACCCTCAAGCAGATGACGATGCTGAACAACGAGCGCAAACTGGGCATGACCATCGCCGTCGGCAAGGACCATCCCGAATCGTTCCTGATGCTGGAGACCGGGCGCGCGGCCGCCGAAGCCAACGACGACATCCTCCTGGCCAGCCAGGTCGCCACCGCCCGCAACCCGGGCGAGTACACGATCCTGCCGGAGGCGTTGTCGGTCGAGCCGTACGGGATCATGATGCGGCGTGGCGACACGGCCTTCAAGGCGGTGGTCGACGCGGCGCTGAAGCAGTTCTACCAGTCGCCGGAATTCTCCAAGACCTACGACAAGTGGTTCATGAGCACCATCCCGCCGCGCGGCATCAACCTGAATTTCCCGATGCCGGCGACGCTCAAGGCGGTCATCGCCAAGCCGACCGATTCGCCCGATCCGGCGGCGTACGCGGTAACGGCGGCGCCGGCGCCGGCCGCGCAGAAGACCGACGCCAAGAAATAAGCGGCGGCGCGTCGCGATGAACTACCAATGGAACTGGAACATCTTCTGGGAGATGTCGCCGGACGGCGTGCAAACGTACTGGGACACGCTGCTGTCCGGCCTGGCCTGGACGATGGCGACGTCGCTGGCCGGCTGGGCGATCGCGCTGGCGCTGGGCTTCGCGGTCGGCGCCATGCGCACCTTGCCCAACCGCTGGCTGCGGATGGTGGGCACCGGCTACGTCGAGCTATTCCGCAACGTGCCTTTGCTGGTGCAGATGTTCCTGTGGTTCTTCGTGATGCCGGAACTGCTGCCGCCGGCCGGCGGCGACTGGCTCAAGTCCCTGCCCAACGCGCCCTTCGTGACGGCGGTGCTGTGCCTCGGCTTCTTCACGTCGGCGCGGGTGGCTGTGCAGGTCACCGCCGGCATCGAGGCGCTGGCCGGTGGACAGCGCCTGGCCGCGCTGGCGCTGGGGCTTGACCTGCCGCAGACCTACCGTTTCGTGCTGCTGCCGCTGGCGGTGCGCATGATCCTGCCGCCGCTGACCAGCGAATTCCTCAACATCATCAAGAACAGCTCCGTGGCGCTGACCATCGGCCTGATGGAGTTGACCGCCAGCGCCCGCGCGATCCAGGAATTTTCCTTCCAGGTGTTTGAAGCCTTCACCGCCGCCACGCTGATATATGTGGTGGTCAACCTGGTGGTGATCGCCGCCATGCGCTGGCTGGAGCACCGCCTCGCGCTTCCCGGCACCCTGGGAGGCCGCTGATGTTCGCCCAATTCGACACCAGCGTCATCGCCAACTCGTGGGTCTACCTGTTCCAGGTCGGCATGGCGTTCACCTTGGAGCTGACGGTGCTGTCGATGCTGGGCGGCGTGGCGCTGGGCACGTTGCTGGCGCTGGGGCGCATGTCCAGCTTTCCGCCGCTGGCGCTGGTGGCCGCCGCCTACGTCAACCTGATACGCGCGGTGCCGCTGGTGCTGGTGATCTTCTGGTTCTACTTCCTGGTGCCGTACATGGCGGCGTGGGTGATCGGCGCGCAGGAGCCGGTCAAGGTCGGCACGTTCTGGTCGGCGCTGATCACGTTCACCTTGTTCCAGGCCGCGTACTACTGCGAGATCATGCGCGGCGGCATACAGGCGATACCGCGCGGGCAGGTGCTGGCGGCGCAGGCTTTGGGATTGAGCTACTGGCAGACGATGGGACGCATCGTGCTGCCGCAGGCCTTCCGCAACATGCTGCCGGTGCTGCTGACGCAGACCATCGTGCTGTTCCAGGACGTCTCGCTGGTGTACGTGCTGTCGGTGCCGGATTTCGTCGGCGCGGCCAGCAAGGTGGCCCAGCGCGACGGCCGGCTGGTGGAGATGTACACCTTTGTGGCGCTGGTCTACTTCGTGCTGTGCTGCCTGTTGTCGTGGCTCGCGCGGCAGCTGCACAAGCGCGTGGCGATCGTGCGCTAGGCTCTGTTAGTATCGTGCGACTCGAACCAATCAAATGACATCGCATGCCATTCATGAAGAAAATCGCCGGCGCCTTGCTGACGCTCGGACTGCTCGCCAGCGCGCACGCCGCCGATAAAATCGCCGCCGATCTGGTGCTCACGCAGGCCACGTTGATCGACGTCGCCAACGGCGCCACCATTAAAGGCAAATCGGTGGTGGTGAAGGACGGTAGTATCCTGGCCGTGGTGGACGACCGACAGCTATCGGGCTACACCGCCAGCAAGACGATGCGCCTGCCCGGCAAATATCTGATGCCGGGATTGTGGGACACCCATGTGCATTTCGGCGGCGGCCCGGCGCTGATCGACGAGAACAAGCATTTGCTGCCGCTGTATCTCGCCAACGGCATCACCACCGTACGCGATTGCTCCGGCGACCTGCCGGACACCGTGCTGGCCTGGCGCGACCAGATCAAGTCAGGCCAGCTCGAAGGGCCGACCATCTTCACCTCCGGCGCCAAGCTGGAAGGCTATAAGCCGCTTTGGAAGGGCACCATCGAAGTCGGCACGCCGGAAGAGGTGGGCAAGGCGCTTGACGGTTTGCAGGCGCAGAAGGTCGATTTCGTCAAGATCACCGAGAACACGCTCAAACCGGAGATGTATCTGGAAGCGCTGCGCCAGGCCAAAGCGCGCGGCATGCGCACGTCGGGCCACGTGCCGGTGCAGATGACGCTATCGCAGATGTTCGACGCCGGCCTCGGAACGGTGGAACATCAATCGTATCTGCTGCGCGCCGCCACGCCGCGCGAACGCGAGCTGACCGCCCGGGTGGCGGCGGGCACGCTGACCGGCAAGGAGGCGATGAAACTGAGCTTGCAAAGCTACGACGAGCAGACCGCGCTCGGCGCCTTCCGCTATATGGCATCAAAAGGCACGGCGGTGGTGCCGACGTTGTCGGTATCGCGGGTGATCGCCTATCTGGACCGTGACGATCATTCGCACGACCCGGCGTTGCAGTACATCGGCAAAGGCTTGCGCGCGACGTACGAATGGCGCGTGCAGCGCGCGGCGCAGGACGACGCCGACGCGATCGCACTGCGCAAGGCGACGTTCGAGAAATCGGCAGCGCTTCTGCCATTGCTGGAGCGGGAGGGCGTCAGCATCATCGCCGGCACCGACGCCGGCTTTTTGAACTCGTACGACTATCCCGGCCAAGCGCTGCACGACGAAATCGGCCTGTATGTGCGGTATGGCCTGACGCCCGCGCAGGCGTTGCGGACGGCGGTGATCAACGGGCCGCGCTTCCTCGGCAAGCTGGATCGCTACGGCGCGATCGACGCCGGCAAGACGGCCGATCTGCTGGTGCTGGATGCGAATCCGCTGCTCGACATCGCCGCCACGCGGCAGATCCGCGCTGTCGTCAGCCGGGGAAAAGTCTACGACCGCGCCCAGCTCGACAAGATGCTGGCCGATACCAAGGAGTGGGTGTCGTCGCAGTAACTACGAACTACGGGGGTCAAGTCTGGCATTCGGACACGGACTGATCTGTAATGTGGATGGCCAACTGTCATTCGGGTGTGGGGTGTTGCTGGTTGAAGATGGGGCCGTGTCCGAATGTCAGACTTGACCCCGAGCTCCCGCGTGCGCCGCGTAGTCCTTCAGGCTGGTCTGCATGAAGTCGATGAACAGCCGCACGCGCGACGGGATCAGGCGCGATTCGATGATCGCGTGGACCGGCGCGGGCGAGACGTCCCATTCGGGCAGTACGCGCTCCAGCGTGCCGCGCAGGGCGTCGTCGCGCATCTCCGGCCCCGCCGAGATGGCGATGCCCACGCCGAGCGTCGCCAACGTGCGGCACATGCTGACGTTGTTGGCGCAGTAGCGGCCGGAGACGTCGACCGTGGTGCTTTGTTTTCCCGACGTGAGCGTCCAGCGCGATTGCTTTCCCGACGCCGCCTGGATCACGCATTGGTGGTGCGCGAGGTCTTGCGGATGCTTGAGCGGCGGCGCGTCGCGCAGGTACTCCGGCGCGGCGAACAGATAGCGCGGCAGCAGGCCGATCTGCCTGGAGATCAACGTGGACGGCGTCGGTGGCGGCGCGCCGATACGGATCGCGCAGTCGAAACCGTCCGTCACCAGGTCGATGCGGCGCGGGGTCAGATCCATTTCGAAATCGATCAGCGGATACAGCTCGCCGAAGCGCTTGATCGCTGGCGCCAGATAGCTGATCGCCAGGTCGACCGGCATCGACACGCGCAGCAGGCCGCTGGGACGCTCGGCCAGCTCCATCAGCGATTCGTGCGCGATGCGCGCCTCGGCGACGATGCCCTGGCAGCGGCGGAAGTACGCCTGGCCCGCTTCCGTCAGCTCCACTTTGCGGGTGGAGCGGTGGAACAGGCGCACGCCGATTTCCTTTTCCAGATCGGAGATGCGGCGCGAGAGCGTCGAATTGGGCATGTCCAGCTGCTCGGCCGCGCGGCGAAAGCCTTTGGCGTTCGCCACCGCCACAAACAGCTCCATACTCGCCAGCAGTGTCATTGGGATTGCTCCATCAGTGGATCAGTGAATTCATTTTATGCTATTTATCCACTAGGAGAAACAATGGATGATGGCTTCACTGTCATCCACTTCCCGAGGAACCCTAAATGAACCAGCTCTCCACCGCCGTCAAGATCGGCCCGTACGACCTGCGCAACCGCATCTTCATGGCGCCGATGACGCGCTCGCGCGCCAACCACGCCGACGGCGTCCAGTCCGACCTCGCCGTCACTTACTACCGCCAGCGCGCCAGCGCGGGCCTGATCATCACCGAAGGCACCTTCCCGAGCGCGATGGGCAAGGGCTATGTCGCCACGCCCGGCATTTACAGCGATGCCCAGGTCGAGGCCTGGAAGCGCGTCACCGCCGCGGTCCACGCGGAGGGTGGACGCATCTTCCTGCAGTTGATGCACACCGGCCGCATCTCGCATCCGTCGATGCTGCCGCAAGGCGCGCTGCCTGTCGCGCCGTCGGCGATCAAGCCATCCGGCCAGGCGTACACGATGTCCGGCATGGCCGATTTCGTCACGCCCCGCGCGCTGGAGACGGCGGAAGTGAAGGCCGTGGTGGACGAATACCGTGTGGCGACGCGCCGCGCGCTGGAGGCGGGCTTCGATGGCGTCGAGCTGCACGCGGCATCCGGCTATCTGCCGGAGCAGTTCCTGGCATCCGGGACGAATGTGCGCACGGACCAATACGGCGGCTCGGTAGCGAACCGCGCGCGCTTCATCCTGGAGGTGCTGCAAGCGATGATCGCGGAGGCGGGCTCGGACCGCGTCGGCATCAAGATCTCGCCCGAGATGGGCTTCAACGACATCGTCGACGAGAATCCGGTTGAAACCTACACCTATCTGGTGGGTGAACTGGCGCCGTTAAAGCTGGCATATCTGCATGTGGCCCTGTTCAAGGCGAAGTACGATTATCACGGCGCGCTGCGGCCGCTGTTCGGTGGCGCCTACCTGCTGGGTGGTGGCCAGAGCCGCGAGTCCGGCGAGCAGCGCATCGCCGCCGGTGAGGCCGATGCCGTAGTCTACGGCAGCACCTTCCTGGCCAATCCGGATCTGCCGCGCCGCTTTGAACTGAACGCGCCGCTCAACACGCCGAATCCCGCGCTGTTCTATGTTCCCGGCCCGCAGGGATACATCGATTATCCGGCGCTCGATGACAAACGCGCCAATCGCGCGCTGCGTATCCACGCGTATGGCGGGGCGGAGGTTTTGCGTTGGGACGAAGTGCCGGTGCCGCAGCCGGGCGAAGGTGAAGTACTGGTGCGCGTGGCCGCCGCCGGCGTCAACGGCCTCGATTGGAAGATTCGCGATGGCTTGGTGCAGGACGCGTTTCCATTGCCGCTGCCGGCCACGCTGGGCATCGAGCTGGCTGGCGAGGTTGCCGCTGTCGGCGCGGGTGTTGAAGGCTACGCCATCGGCGACCGGGTGCACGGCGCGCTCGGTGCGTTGGGCGCGTATGCCGGTCACGTGGTGATCGGCGCCGACAAGCTGGCACGGATTCCGTTGGCCATCGACGACGCCACGGCGGCAGCGATTCCGGTCGCATCGCTGACGGCCTGGCAATCGCTGTTCGAAGCGGGGCAACTTCAGCGGGACGAAACGGTGCTGATCCACGGCGGCGCTGGCGCCATCGGCAGCTTCGCCGTGCAGTTCGCGAAGCAGGCCGGCGCCCGGGTGGTGGTCACCGCGCGGGGCCGGAACGCCGATCTGCTGCGCCGCCTTGGCGCCCACGAAGTGATCGACTACCAGGCCGTCCGCTTCGAGGAGTCGGTGAAGAATGTCGACCTGGTGCTCGATCTGGTCGGTGGCGAGACCCTGGCCCGTTCCTGGCAAGTACTGTCGCCGAAGGGCCGCATCTTCACCACGGCGGCCCCGGACATCGCGGCGCAATTATCGGAGGGACGGCGCGGCGGCTGGTTCCGGATGCGTGCGGACGGCGTCCAACTGGCCGAAATCGCGGGTAAAGTCGCCGTCGGCGACCTGACCGTGGTGATCGACGAAGTGGTGACGGTCGAGCAGGCCGGCGCTGCCATCGAGCGCAACAAGCAAGGCCACGGCGCCGGCAAGACCGTGATCCGGTTCTGACGAGAACCACGGGGTCAAGTCTGACATTCGGACACGGCCTCGTCGGTACTGTGGTGCAAAACGTGATTTTGAGAGTGAGCTGTTGTGGGCTGCGGATGGGGTCGTGTCCGAATGTCAGACTTGACCCCAATCTTTCTTGGGCGCTGGCCGGCAGCAGGTAAAATGTCGGTATCCGTACTTTGATAGCCAGAAAGCCCGCAGCCATGTCCGACTTCGAAAACACCCCCGACAGCATCACCATCGCCCGTCCCGACGACTGGCACCTGCACCTGCGCGACGGCGCCACCCTGGCCAGCGTGCTGCCGCATAGCGCGCGCCAGTTCGGCCGCGCCATCGTGATGCCCAACCTAAAGCCGCCGGTGACCACCACCGCTGCCGCCGAGGCGTACCGCAGCCGCATCATGGCCGCGCTGCCCGCTGGTATGAAGTTCGAGCCGCTGATGACGCTCTACCTGACCAACAACACGCCGCCCGACGAGATCCTGCGCGCGCAGGAAAGCGGCATCGTGCACGCCGTCAAACTGTATCCGGCAGGCGCCACCACCAATTCCGACGCCGGCGTGACCGACCTGTCGAACTGCTACAAAACGCTGGAGATGATGCAGGAAGTCGGCATGCCGTTCCTGGTCCATGGCGAAGTCACCGACCAGGATATCGACCTGTTCGACCGCGAGGCCGTCTTCATCGAGCGCGTCATGCGCCCGCTGCGCCGCGATTTCCCGGCGCTGAACATCGTCTTCGAACATATCACCACCAAGCACGCCGCCCAGTACGTGGCGGAAGCCGAAGGCCCGATCGCCGCGACCATCACCGCGCATCACCTGCTGTACAACCGCAACGACATCTTCAAGGGCGGCATTCGCCCGCACTACTACTGCCTGCCGGTCCTCAAGCGCGAAGAACATCGCCTGGCGCTGGTCACCGCCGCCACCAGCGGCGACGAGCGCTTCTTCCTCGGCACCGATTCGGCACCGCACGCGCAAGGCGCCAAGGAGGCCGCTTGCGGCTGCGCCGGTTGCTATACCGCGCTGCATGCGATGGAGCTGTACGCCGAAGCGTTCGAGCGCGCCGGCGCGCTGGACAAGCTGGAAGCCTTCGCCAGTTTCAACGGCCCGGCCTTCTACAACCTGCCGCGCAACACCGACACCATCACGCTCAAACGCGAACAGTGGACGCTGCCCGAAACGCTGCCGATGGCGGACCAGCAGGTGGTGCCGCTCAACGCCGGCGAAACCATCAACTGGAAAATGGTATAAGCAGTGCTGGAATCGATCGACTGGTCGCGCCCCTGGTATGAATCGGTACGGGACGCGGCCGGAAAGCTGACAGCGGACGTTCATTTCAGGGACGCCTTCAGCGCGCAGGCCGCTGCACTGGGCCTGCGCAATCATCTTGGCTTGCCGCTGTCCTTCGTGCCGCAGGAGGCGCTGCCCGACGGGACGGCGTACGAAGCCTTCATCGGCGCCACCGGCGGCGTGCCCACCCGCGACAACCTCCACGACTTCTTCAATGGCCTGGTATGGCTTAGTTTCCCACTGATCAAAGTGCGGCTGAACGCCTTGCAGGCGGCGCAGATCGCGCAGGACGGCGTCGGCAAATCACGCGGCCCGGCGCGCGACGGCGCCACCATTTTCGACGAGAACGCGGCGCTGCTGGTGGTGCGCGATTGCGATAGCGGCCGGCGTCTCACCGAGGCGCTGCGCGAACATCGCTGGCACGACGCCTTCATCGGCCAGCGCGCCAGCTTCGGTCCCGACGCGCAGGTCTGGCTGTTCGGCCACGCGCTGATGGAGAAGTTGGTTGCACCCCGCAAGGCGATCACCGCGCACACGCGCGTGGTGGTGGCGGGCGACGATTTCTTCGCGATGGAGCACGCCGCGCGGCGCACATGGCTGGACCGCAAAGTGGCGCTGGACTTGGCCGACAATGGTCTCAGTACCGCCGACTTCACGCCGATGCAGGCGCTGGGCGTGCCCGGATGGTGGCCGGACCAGGACGACGCCTTCTACGCCGACGCAACGGTGTTCCGCCCCAAACGGCCAGTCGCAGTAAAATAGCATCTCGATATCACCGCACGACAACCAACATTGCCGCCGACGCGGCAGAAAGATCACGCCATGACGCAGGTAATTCGCTGGGGTATTCTCGGAACGGGCAAAATCGCCAAGGCCTTCGCCACCGCGTTGCAGGACACGCCGGGCGCAAGACTGGCGGCCATCGGTTCGCGCTCGGTAGATAGCGCTACCAAATTTGGCGCGGAGTTCGGCGCCGAGCGTTTCCACGGCAGCTACCAGGCGCTGGCCGACGATCCGGAGGTCGATGTCATCTACATCGGCACGCCGCATCCGATGCACCACGAGAACGCGATGATGTGCCTGAACGGCGGCAAGGCGGTGCTGGTGGAGAAATCGTTCACGATGAACCGCCGCCAGGCCGAGGACATCATCGCGCTGGCGCGCGAGAAAAAATTGTTCGTCATGGAGGCGATGTGGACGCGCTTCATGCCGGCCGTGGTCGAGGCCAAGCGCATCGTCGACAGCGGCGAGATCGGCAAGCCGGCGCATGTCACCGCCGATTTCGGCTTCACCTCCGACGCGGGACCGGAGCATCGCCTGTTCAATCCTGAGCTGGGCGGCGGCGCGCTGCTGGACCTGGGCATCTATCCGCTGTCGATGTCGTCGTTCTTCCTTGGCGCGGTCACCGGCGTGAAGGCGCAAGCCGAGATGGCGCCGACCGGCGTCGATATGCAGACCGCGTTCACGCTCACGCACGAAGGCGGCGGCGTGTCGGCCTGCGCGTGCAGCCTGCGTTCGCGCACGCCGACCGAGCTGACGATCTCCGGCACCAAGGGCTTTGTGCGCTTGAGCGACCGGTTCCACAACACCGAAACCATCACCGTCACCCTGGTCGACGGCGCCTCGCGCAGCGAGCGCACGATGACGATCGCCCGCAGCGGCAACGGCTACACCCACGAAGCGCAGGAAGTGGGCCGCTGCATCCGCGAAGGCCTGATCGAAAGCCCGGTCATGCCGCACGCGGAAACGCTCAATATCATGGGTACGCTCGACGAGATCCGTTCGCAGATCGGGCTGCGCTACAGCGCCGACGAATAAGTTAAGTTCAAGCGCGGTTGGCGGGAACTGGGTAAAATCGACAGATGTCGTTTCGATAACCGGGAAAAAACCATGTTCGTCGCCAGCCGCGCACCTTCGCTCAAAACCGTGTTGATCGCCACCGGTGTGGTCCTGACGCTGGCGATGGGCGTGCGCCACGGCTTCGGCTTCTGGATGCAGCCGATTTCCCAGGCTAACGGCTGGACGCGCGAAACCTATTCGCTGGCGCAGGCCTTGCAGAATTTGATGTGGGGCGCCTTCGGCCCGTTCGCCGGCATGGCGGCGGACCGCTTCGGCACCATGCGCGTGGTGCTGGTGGGAGCGCTCAGTTACGCGGCGGGATTGATCTGGATGGCGGTGGTGACCGATCCGACGATGTTCGTCATCGGTACCGGGGTGCTGATCGGCCTGGGGCTTTCCTGCACCGCGTTCGGCGCCGTCAGCGGCATCATCGGGCGCGTCGCGCCGGCCGAGAAGCGCTCATGGGCCTTCGGGATCTCCGGCGCCGCCAGCTCGTTCGGCCAGTTCCTGATGATGCCGGTCGAGCAGCAGCTGATCTCCGCGATCGGCTGGCAAAACGCCTTCTACGTGCTGGCCGCGCTGGTGCTGCTGTTGATGATACCGATGACCTTCTATCTGCGCGAGCCGGCGCTCGACCATGGCGATGGTCCGCAGCAAAGCATCCGCGAGGCGATGAGCGAGGCGGTTCGCAACCGCTCCTTCCTGTTCCTGGTGGCGGGTTATTTTGTCTGCGGCTTCCAGGTCGTATTCATCGGCGTGCACCTGCCGGCCTATCTGAAGGACAAGGGCATCGGCGATCCGAGCGTGGCGGTGATGGCGCTGGCGCTGATTGGCTTGTTCAATATTGTCGGCTCCTACTACGCCGGCAAATTGGGTGGACGGCTGCCGAAGCGGTATTTGCTGTCGTCGATTTACTTCACGCGGTCGGTTGTGATCTCGCTGTTCCTGCTGGCGCCATTGACGCCGTTCTCGGTGTACGTGTTCGCGGCGGCGATGGGCTTGATCTGGCTGTCGACGGTGCCGCTGACGAACGGGATCATCGCCGGGATTTTCGGCGTCAAGCATATGTCGATGCTGGCGGGCGTGGTGTTCTTCTCGCACCAGGTGGGCAGCTTCCTGGGTGTGTGGATGGGCGGATTCCTGTTCGCCAAGCAGGGCAGCTATGACATCGTCTGGGGCATCTCGATTGCGCTGGGCGTGATGGCGGGGCTGATTAATCTGCCGATCAACGAGCTGCCGGTGGTGCGCAGCGTATTGAAGGCGGCGTAGCGATGAAAACGTGGGCGCTCCGGGCGGCGGGTGTAGTGGTGGTGGCGCTGGTGTTCATGGCGTACCTGCAGCCGGAGTTCGTGGTCGATCTGGCGAACCGATTCTACATGTGCTTCTGAGCGGAGCGTACATGGCGGATTACGTGTCTCCACGGCTGAGCCGCACGCCGTGGCCCCCGCGAATTACATGATGACCACCAAGGTCAATAATAATGCGGAAACACGTAGGGCGGATTAGCGAAGCGTAATCCGCCAGGAGCCGCCGACAGCCTTGTTAAAGCCCAGCCCGTGTAGCAATGGTGGACCTGACCCCGGATTAGACTTTGAGGAATTCTTCGCGGCCGCCTAGCCAGCGGGCCAGGTGCGCTTCGACCGTGGCGGCTTTTTCGGCGCTGTCGGCGTGCAGCAGGTCGTGCGCGACGTCGCGCGCCTGGTCCACCAGCCAGCCGTCCGTCTCCAGATCGGCGAAGCGAAGCATCGCTTGCCCCGATTGCCGTGCGCCGAGGAATTCGCCAGGCCCGCGTATCTCGAGGTCGCGCCGCGCGATCTCGAAGCCGTCGGTGGTTTCGCGCATCGTCATCAGCCGCTGCTTGGCGACGCCGCCCAACGGGCTTTGATACAGCAGCAAACACACGCTGGCCGCCGAACCCCGCCCCACGCGCCCGCGCAACTGGTGCAGCTGCGATAGCCCGAATCGCTCCGCGTGCTCGATCACCATCAACGACGCATTCGGTACGTCGACGCCCACTTCGATCACCGTCGTCGCCACCAGCACCTGCATTTCGTTGGCGATGAAGGCGTCCATCACCGCCTGCTTTTCGGCGGGCTTCAAGCGTCCGTGCACCAGGCCCACGCTCAGGTCAGGCAGCGCTTCGGCCAGCAGCGCGTGCGTGTCGGTCGCCGTTTGCAGTTGCAGCGCTTCCGATTCCTCGATCAGCGGGCAGACCCAGTAAATCTGCCGGCCTTCCAGCGCCGCCGCGTGCACGCGTTCGATCACTTCGTCGCGCCGGTTCTGGTCGATGGCGCGCGTGACGATCGGGCTGCGCCCCGGTGGCAGTTCGTCGATCACCGAGACTTCCAGGTCGGCGTAGTAGGTCATCGCCAACGTGCGCGGGATCGGCGTGGCCGACATCATCAGCTGGTGCGGGATCGCGCCTTCGTTGCCCTTGTTGCGCAACGTGAGCCGTTGGCCGACGCCGAAGCGGTGCTGTTCGTCGACGATCACCAGCCCCAGATTGGCGAAGATGACCGCTTCCTGGATCAGCGCGTGCGTGCCGATCACCAGCTGCGCTTCGCCCGATTCGATCAGTTCATAGGCGGCCAGCTTGTCCTTTTTCTTCAGGCTGCCCGTCAGCCACGCGACCTTGACGCCCAGCGGTTCCATCCACGCGGCGATCTTGCGGAAGTGCTGGTCGGCGAGGATTTCGGTCGGCGCCATCAGCGCGGCCTGGAAGCCGCTGTCGATCGCTTGTGCGGCGGCCAGCGCGGACACCACCGTCTTGCCGCTGCCGACGTCGCCCTGTAACAGCCGCTGCATCGGGAACGGGTGGCGCAAGTCGGCGCGGATTTCATCGAGCACGCGCTGCTGCGCGCCGGTCAGCTTGAACGGCAGTGCGGCCTGGAAGCGCTCGGACAAGGCGCCGACCACTTTCAGCGCGGCGGCGCCCTTGGAGCGGCGCGCGCGCTGCGCGCGTTTCAAGGACAGCTGCTGCGCCAGCAGCTCGTCGAACTTCACCCGCGTCCATGCCGGATGCGAGCGGTCGGCCAGCGCGTGCTCGTCGACCTGCTGCGGCGGATGGTGCAGCAGCCTGACCGCCGGTTCGAAGTCCGACAGCCGCATCTCGGCGCGCAGCTCGGCCGGCAAGGTGTCGGTCCAGTCGACCCGCTTCATGGCGTCGCCGATGGCGCGCCGCAGGATAGGCTGCGACAGGCCTTCGCCGGACGGATACACCGGCGTCAGGGAAGTCGGCAGCGGGGCGCCCTCGTTGATCACCTTGTAGGCCGGATGCACCATCTCGGCGCCGAAGAAACCGTGTTTGAGCTCTCCGCGCGCGCGCACCCGCGTGCCTTCGGCCAGCTGCTTGACCTGGCTGCCGTAGAAGTTCATGAAGCGCAGTTGCAGGTCGCCCGTTTCGTCGGCGATGTGCACCAGCAGTTGCTTGCGCGGCTTGTAGGTGATTTCGTTCTTGACCACCACGCCCTCGACCTGCGAGGTGTCGCCGCCGTGCAGGCGTGCTTCCTCGATGGTGATGACCTGGGTCTCGTCCTCGTAGCGCATCGGCAGGTGCAGCACCAGGTCCATGTCCGTGTGCAGGCCGAGCTTGGCCAGCTTGGCTTCCGGGCTGACGGTCTTCCGGGCGGGCTTGGGCGGGCTTTTCAGCGCGCTGTTGGGTGGCGGCAGAGGCATATTCGAGCGTTTTTCGGGCACTAGCGTAAAATAGAGGGTTGCCCGTGACAAATCAATGGCAATGACGCCGGTATTGTAAGGCTACCCATAGGTTTATGGCGTACCCGATTTTCTTCAACAGTTTCCAGAAGTCCGCAAAATGTATTCGCTTTCCGATTTCGATTTTAACCTGCCGCAAGAGCGTATTGCGCAATTCCCGCTGCCGGACCGCAGCGCCTCCCGTCTGTTGCACCTGGACGGGGAGACGATCGTCGACCGCCAGTTCGCCGACATCGTCGGCCTGCTGCAGGCCGGCGACCTGCTGGTGATGAACGATACCCGCGTGCTGAAGGCGCGTTTCTTCGGCGTCAAGGAAAGCGGCGGCAAGATCGAGGCGCTGGTCGAGCGCGTGCTCGACAACCGCACCGTGCTGGCCCAGGTGCGCGCCTCCAAGTCGCCCGGCCCCGGCGTCAAGATTCGCCTGGCCGACGCCTTCGACGTCACCGTCGGCGAGCGCGCCGGCGAGTTCTTCACGCTGCACTTCGACGCCGACGTGTTCGAGCTGATCGAGGCCCACGGCCGCCTGCCGCTGCCGCCGTACATCGAGCACGACGCCGATTCCTTCGACGAGACGCGCTACCAGACCGTGTTCAACAAGGTGCCCGGCGCCGTCGCCGCGCCGACCGCCGGCCTGCATTTCGACGAAAAGCTGCTGGCCGAGCTGAAGGCCAAAGGTGTCGAGTTCGCCTACGTGACCCTGCACGTGGGCGCGGGCACCTTCCAGCCGGTGCGCGCCGAGGTGTTGTCCGAGCACAAGATGCATACCGAGTGGTACACCATGCCGCAGGAGACCGTGGACGCGGTGCGCGCGGCGCGCGCCGCCGGGCGCGACGTGGTGGCGGTCGGCACCACCAGCCTGCGCGCGCTGGAGTCGGCCTCGCAAAGCGGGCAGCTGGAGGCCGGCAGCGCCGACACCGCGTTGTTCATCACGCCCGGCTACCGGTTCAAGACCGTCACGCGGCTGATCACCAATTTCCACCTGCCCAAGTCGACCCTGCTGATGCTGGTGTCGGCCTTCGCCGGTTACGACGAGATCCGCGCGGCCTACGCCCACGCGATCGCCAACGAATACCGCTTCTTCAGCTATGGCGACGCCATGCTGCTGACGACGCAAGCCCGAGCATAATAAGGAATCCCCAATGTTGGAATTTACGCTACACAAGACCGATAGCAGCGGCCTGACCAAGGCCCGCCGCGGCGAAGTCAAACTCAACCACGGCGTGGTGCAGACCCCGATCTTCATGCCGGTCGGCACCTATGGTTCGGTCAAGGCGATGTCGCCGCTGGAGTTGAAGGAGATCGACGCCCAGATCATCCTGGGCAACACCTTCCACCTGTGGCTGCGCCCGGGCAACGACGTTATCTCGAAATTCGGCGGCCTGCACGACTTCATGGGGTGGGACAAGCCGATCCTGACCGATTCCGGCGGTTTCCAGGTGTTTTCGCTGGGCGCGATGCGCAAGATCACGGAAGAGGGCGTGCATTTCAATTCGCCGATCAACGGCGACAAGCTGTTCCTGTCGCCGGAGGTGTCGATGCAGATCCAGCGCGTGCTCAATTCCGACATCGTCATGCAGTTCGACGAATGCACCCCGTATGAAATCGACAACCGTCCGGCCACTCTTGACGAGGCGGCAAAGTCGATGCGCATGTCCTTGCGCTGGGCGCAACGGTCGCATGACGAATTCCATCGCGGCGAGAATCCGAACGCGCTGTTCGGCATCGTCCAGGGCGGCATGTTCGAGAACCTGCGCGACGAGTCGCTGGCCGGCCTGGAAGAGATCGATTTCCCGGGCCTGGCCATCGGCGGCTTGTCGGTCGGCGAGCCGAAGGAGGACATGATGCGCATCCTGGCGCACGTCGGCCCCAAGCTGCCGGCCAACAAGCCGCACTACCTGATGGGCGTGGGCACGCCGGAGGACCTGGTGGCGGGCGTGTCAAACGGCGTCGACATGTTCGATTGCGTCATGCCCACCCGTAACGCCCGCAACGGCTGGCTGTTCACCCGCTTCGGCGACATCAAGATCAAGAACGCGCGTTACAAGGATGACAAGGAGCCGCTGGACAGCACCTGCTCGTGCTACGCCTGCCGCAATTTCTCGCGCGCCTACCTGCACCACCTGAACCGCACCCAGGAGATCCTGGGCGCGCGCCTGAACACCATCCACAACCTGCACTACTATCTGGACATCATGCGCCAGATGCGCGAGGCGCTGGATGACGACCGTTTCCACGCCTGGACCCTGCAATTCCACGCGGAACGGGCGCGCGGCATCTAATTGCTTCAACAAGTGTTGCAAGTCTTGTAAAAAGAATTCAACCACCCATATAACCGGAAGTCCTTTCGGCTTCCGGCCAGTGCTAGAATACAGCGCTGTTTTTTCAAACTATTATCGGAGTCACCTGTGTTTATATCCAACGCGTATGCCCAAAATCCACTCGACGCCCTCGGCGCGACCGGCGGCTTCCTGGGCCAGTATGGTTTTCTGATTCTGATGTTCGTGGCGATGTACTTCCTGATGATCCGTCCTCAGCAGAAGCGCGCCAAGGAGCAAAAGGCCATGATGGAAGCGCTGGCCAAGGGTGACGAAGTCGTCACCGCCGGCGGCGTCCTCGGTCGCATCTCGAAGATCTCCGACCTGTACATCACGCTGGAGATCTCCAGCGGCGCCGAACTGGTGGTGCAGAAGAACTCCGTGACCATGGTCCTGCCGAAAGGCACGCTCAAGGCGCTGTAACCGGCCCAGGCCCCGGCCCGCTTGTCCCAGGATAAGCGGGCCGTATTGCATCCGACGCCTAACCCTGAACGTTGAACAATATGAATCGCTATCCCGTCTGGAAATACATCCTCATTGCCGTCTCCATCCTGCTGGGCGCGCTGTACGCCGCGCCCAACTACTTCGGCGAATCGCCGGCGGTGCAGGTGACGAGCGGCAAGTCGACGCTCAAGCTGACGTCGGACATGATCGCCAAGGTCGATGAAGTGCTGACCCGGGAAAAAATCCCGCACAGCGAGCTGACCTTCGACGGCACCGGCACCTACGCCTCGGTGCGCGTGCGCTTCCCCGATCCGGACACCCAGTTCCGCGCCAAGGCGGTGCTGGAAAAAGGGCTGAACGCCGATCCCGTCGATCCGTCGTACCTGGTCGCGCTGAACCTGCAGCCGGACACCCCGAAATGGATGCAGGCGCTGCGCGCGACGCCGATGCACCTGGGCCTCGACTTGCGCGGCGGCGTGCACTTCCTGATGCAGGTCGACACCAAGGCCGTGCTGGCCAAGCGCGTGCAAGGCATGCAGGCGTCCGCCCGCAGCCTGCTGCGCGACAAGAACGTGCGCCACGCCGGCATCGAGCGCGTGGGCGACACCATCGTCGTCAACTTCCGCGACGACGCCACTCGCCAGAAGGCCAAGGCCGTGCTGGGCGACCAGTTGCCGGACGTGACGTTCGCCGACACCGGCGCCGACACCGACCTGAAAACCGTGATGACCCTGAAGCCGGCGTCCATCAAGCAGACCACGGACGAGGGCGTCAAGCAAAACATCGCCACCTTGTCCAAGCGCGTCAACGAGCTGGGCGTGGCCGAGCCGCTGATCCAGCAGCAAGGTCCGGACCGCATCATCGTGCAACTGCCGGGCGTGCAGGACGTGGCGCGCGCGCGCGCCGTCATCGGCCGCACGGCCACCCTGGAAATCCGCATGGTCGACGAGTCGATCACCCCGGGCACCGAGCTGACGTCGTCGATTCCGCTGAATTCGGAACTGTTCACCGTCGGCAAGGGCGTGCCGGTCGTGCTGAGCAAGGACGTGATCCTGACCGGCGACTACATCTCCAGCGCCACCGCGCGCCAGGACCAGAACGGCCAGCCGGCCGTCAGCATCGACCTGAACGGCGATGGCGGGCGCCGCATGCGCGACGCCACCCGCGACCGCATCGGCAAGAAGATGTCGATCGTGCTGTTTGAAAAAGGCAAGCCGGAAGTGTTGTCGGTCGCCACCATCCAGGCCGAACTGGGCAGCAGCTTCCAGATCACCGGCATGGGCAACTCCGAGAACTCGGCCGAGCTGGCGCTGCTGCTGCGCTCGGGCGCGCTGGCCGCGCCGATGGAAGTGATCGAGGAACGCACCATCGGCCCGCAACTGGGCGCCGAGAACGTGGACAAGGGCCGCCACTCGACGATGTACGGCTTCGCCGCCGTGGCCGTTTTCATGATCGCCTACTACATGATGTTCGGCCTGTTCAGCGTGTTCGCGCTGGCGTGCAACCTACTGCTGCTGGTGGCCTTGCTGTCGCTGCTGGGCGTGACCTTGACCTTGCCGGGCATGGCCGCTATCGCGCTGGCGCTGGGTATGGCGATCGACTCGAACGTGCTGATCAACGAGCGGGTGCGCGAGGAATTGCGCGCCGGCGCGTCGCCGCAGTCGGCCATCTCGGCCGGCTTCGACCACGCCTGGGCCACCATCATCGACTCCAACGTCACCACCCTGATCGTCGGCCTGGCGCTGCTGGTGTTCGGTTCCGGTCCGATCCGCGGTTTCGCCGTGGTGCACACGCTCGGTATCCTGACCTCGATGTTCTCCGCCGTGTTCATCATGCGTGGCGTGGTCAACCTCTGGTACGGCCGCAAGAAGAAGCTGCAATCGATCGCCATCGGCACCATCTGGCGGCCGGACAACGCGACTGGCGGCAAGGTCGCGACGCGTCCTGATACCAAATAATTCGAGGCATATCACATGGAATTTTTCCGCATTAAAAAAGACATACCGTTCATGCGGCATGCACTGGTGTTCAACGTCATCTCGGCGTTGACCTTTGTCGCGGCCGTGTTCTTCCTGTTCCATCGCGGACTGAACCTGTCGGTGGAGTTCACCGGCGGCACCGTGATGGAGCTGCGGTACGCGCAACCGGCCAATCTCGAGGCGATACGGGCGTCGCTGCGCGGCATCGGCTACGAGCACCCGGAAGCGGCCGGCTTCGGCACCGCGCACGACGTGTTGCTGCGTCTGCCGGTGGTGAAGAACATCACCGCCAAGGACGCTTCGCAACAGGTCTACGATGCCTTGTGCAAGGCTGAAAAAGGCGCGCTGACCCAGGTCGACAACGTCAACGCCAAGGGCGAGCACGTCGTCAAACAGGCTTGCATGGGCCCTAACAACGTCGAGCAGGTCGAACTGCGCAAGGTGGAGTTCGTCGGCCCGCAGGTGGGCGACGAGCTGACCCAGAACGGCTTGAACGCGCTGGTGATGGTGGTGATCGGCGTGATGATCTACCTGGCGATCCGCTTCGAGTGGAAGTACGCCGTGTCGGCGATCATCGCCAACTTGCACGACGTGGTGATCATCCTCGGCTTCTTCGCCTTCTTCCAGTGGGAATTCTCGCTGACGGTGCTGGCCGGCGTGCTGGCGGTGCTCGGTTACTCGGTCAACGAATCGGTGGTTATTTTCGACCGGATTCGCGAGAACTTCCGCAAGCAGCGCAAGGCCAGCGTGCATGAAGTGATCGACAGCGCGATCACCTCGACCATCTCGCGGACCATCATCACCCACGGCAGCACGCAGATGATGGTGCTGGCGATGCTGTTCTTTGGCGGCCCGACCTTGCACTACTTCGCCATGGCGCTGACCATCGGTATCTGCTTCGGTATCTACTCGTCGGTGTTCGTCGCCGCCGCCATCGCCATGTGGCTGGGCGTGAAGCGCGAAGACCTGATCAAGCCGGTCAAGGAAAAAGACGAAACGGACGGCGCGGTCGTGTAATCGCCGCCACTCCTCGAAGACCCTCCCCGCGCTCGCGCCGGGAGGGTTTTTTACGTCGTGCGGGAAGTCGGGGGTACGGTGGGGCGGTGGGCGTATTCCACTCCCTGTGGTAAACCCTCTCTTTTGACTTCTGTTTTCTTCTATTTTCTTCTCGTTCCCCCGCTTTTTTAAATTAGCGATCGAAATAGAAGAAAAGAGAAGAAAAGCGAGGAGAAAAAAGAAGGTTTACCACACGGACCGCGCAGCTCTCTCCCCACCCGTGGTCATGCGGATTTGATCAGGTCGTACAGCGCCCGCGCGGCGGGTGACAGGTGGCCTGACTTGCGGGTGATCAGGGCGAGCTGGCGCGAGATGGTCGGCTCCTTCAGCTTGATCACGCGCAGACGCGGATAGGTACCCTTCTGGATCGCCAGATTGGGCACGATGGCCGCCGCCACGCCGGCCGCCACCAGGCCGATGGCGGTGGAGCTGCGCTGCACCTCGTACTGGAACTGCAGGCTCAGATTCATGCTCTTGTCGCCAAGGTAGCTGTCGAGCAGCGCGCGATTGCCGTTGACGTCGCCGGAGAAGATCAACGGGTAAGGCTGGATCTGCACCCACGTCAGCGAGCGCCGTTTGGCCAGCGCGTGGTCGTCGCGGCACAGCAGCACGAATTCGTCCTGCACCACCGGCACCGAGACCAAATCCGGATGCGTGCTGCCGGACAGGTTGATGCCGAATTCCGCCTCGCGGCTCAGCACCGCCTCGGCCACGCGCGCCGATGCGTGATCGAGTATCTTGACGCGGTTTCCCGGAAAACGCGCCGAGTATTCGCGAATGATCTCGGGCAGGAATTGAATTCCTGCGGTGGGTACGCTGGCGATCGAGATGTCGCCGCGTTGCGCCTTGCCGGTCTCGCGGATTTCGGTCAGCGTGGACGACAGCTCCTGCAGCAACCTGCGCGCCTGCGGCAGGAAGTCCTTGCCGATGCTGGTCAGCGCGATGGAGCGCGTGGTGCGCTCGACCAGCATCACGCCGAGGAAATCCTCCAGGTTGCGCAGCCGCTGCGTCACCGCCGTTTGCGTCACATGCAGCGTATCCGCCGCTTTCTGAAAGCCGCCAAAGTCCGCGATCGCGACAAACGCCTGCACGCCGAGAATATCAATCTTCATCAATGGCTTTCATCAATCTATTGAATGAATGGTCTAAATAAATTCATTGTACTTATATTTGATGGAGGAGGAAAATCCCGCCATCGAGTCCAGGAGTACACACCATGCACACCCAGGCAGGCGCGCTTACCGAGCGCGCAGACCACTTGTCCCCATCGACGATTTTCTTCGTCTTCTCCAGGCTGGCGCTGATGGGCTTTGGCGGCGTGATGCCGTTCGCCTATCGCGCCCTGGTCGAGCAGCACAAGTGGCTGACGGCAGAGGAATTCGCCAAGTGCATGGCGATGAGCCAGATGCTGCCCGGACCGACGGTCTGCAATGTCGGCCTGATGGTCGGCAACCGCTACGCCGGCATCGCCGGCGCGCTGGCGGCGGTGGGCGGCTTGATCCTCGGGCCGTTCTTCATCGTCATCGGGTTGGGTGTGGTGTATCAGCAGTTCGGCGACCTGGAGATCATACGGCGCGCGATCGGCGGCATGGCCGCCGTCGCGGCGGGGCTGATCCTGGCGACGGCGGCGAAGATGGCGCTGGCGATGTTCGCCAAGGCCCATTGGCGTCGAAAGCACGATCAGTTAAAGCTGGTGTTGATGGTGCTGGCCTTCATCGCGCTTGGGCTGTTGAAGTGGCAGCTGGCGCTGGTGTTCTGCGTGCTGGCGCCGCTGGGCACCGCCGCCGCGTATCTGCTGGGAGACAAACATGAATGAGCAATCGCCGATCGGCCAGTTGTCGCTGCATATCGCTCTGATGTCGCTGATGGCGGTCGGCGGCGGCGTGGTGCTGCTGGCTCCACAGGTGGGACAGTATGTGGTCGAAGGGCAGCACTGGCTGACCAACGAACAGTTCTCCGCCGCCTACGCCATCGCCCAGGCGGCCCCCGGCCCGAACCTGCTGTTCATCTCCCTGGTGGGATGGCTGATCGGCGGCTGGTCCGGCGCCATCATGACGACCGTCGCCGTGATCGTGCCGTCCACCTTGTTGACGCTCACCGCCGTCCGCTGGCACGCGGGCCGCGCGGGCAGCCGCTTGTCGCGCGCGCTGGGCGAGGCGTTCGGCCCGATGTCGATCGGCTTGATGGCCGCCACCGCGTGGCTGTTCACCGGCATATCCAACACCGACTGGCGCGCCGATGTCGTGACCTTGTTGTCGGCGCTGATCCTGCTGCGCACCAAGCTTAATCCGGTGGTGCTGATCGCGCTCGGCGCCGCCGCCGGCGCCCTGCACATCATCTGACCGCCGCTACTGTGCGCGCGCCTTCAACGTCGCCGACGGACATAGCCCGAACAGCTTGCGGTAGTCGCTGGAGAACTGGCTAAAGTTACTCAAGCCCCAGGCATCGGCGACATCGCCTATCGCCACCTCGCCCGGCGCGCCGTCGTTCAGCTGGCGGCGCACGCCGTTCAACCGCATCATGCGCAGGTACAGCATGGGGCTCATGCCCAGCACATCCTCGAAACAATATTGGAGTGTGCGGCGGCTCACGTGCACCTGCTCGCACAGCTCCGGCACGGTGATCGCCTCGCTGCGGTGCGCATGGATATACTCGCGCGCCAGCGCCACCACGCGCCGCCGCCGCTGCAGGCTGGCGGCCAGTTCCGGCTCCACGCATCGATGATCCAGCATATCCAGCAGCGCCAGCAGAACGCCTTGCTGCCACTGCGGCTCAGCCTCGCCGGCGGCGGGTTGCGTCTCATCGGGCAGCAGCCGCGCCAGGGTGCGCAGGAAGGCCGCGCGCTCCGCCGCGTCGACTTGCAGCAGGTCGGCCGCCTGCACGCGCCGCCAGTCGATCTCGCAGCCGTGCGCCCGCGCGGTATCGGTCAGCAGCTGCCGGCTGGCGACGATGCCATAGATACTGTAGTCGCTCGGCGTGACCAACTCGAACTCAACATTGCCCGGCTGCACCATGATCGAATCGGCCTCGGTCTGGCGGCCGTTGATGCGCGTGGCCGCCGCGTGGTCGGGCAGGCCGAACCAGATCGCGTCCGGCCACACGCGGCACGACTGCCGCACCGACTGGCTCAGACGTTCGCGAAACACTTGTAGCTGGGGTAACTGACGTTCCGTCAGGGCACCGTGGAACAGACCCGAGCTGATCTGGTCGTAGCGCTGCTGCCAGTTGGTCAGCTCGCTGGCCAGCGCGTCGGCGTCGTGCGCCAGCACCGTGCGCACATCGCGCGCATGGTGCAACAACTGTGTTGCAGTCTGGTGCATATCAATTCCCCCGCTGTTGTATTTAGCGCCGCCGCCGGGCAGGGCGGCTTCAAGTTTGCCGATTTTCGATAACGGCCGGCCCGGCCCCGCTTCTATACTGAAATTCGCAGCAACTTCCATACCCGCCCGGACCAAGCGTCCCTCCGGGCTCAGACGCGGCTAAATTAGGGGAAAAAATATGAACGCAAAACAAGCGGCCGGCAAGCCCGCGCTGCAGCAGACGCTGAGCACCTTCCAGCTATGGGGCATCGCCGTCGGGCTGGTCATCTCCGGCGAATACTTCGGCTGGAGCTATGGCTGGGCCTCGGCCGGCACCCTCGGCTTCACCATCACCGCGCTGTTCGTCGCGGCCATGTACACCACCTTCATCTTCAGCTTCACCGAGCTGACCACCTCGATCCCGCACGCCGGCGGCCCCTTCGCCTACAGCAAGCGCGCCTTCGGCCCCACCGGCGGCTACCTGGCCGGCGCCGCCACGCTGATCGAGTTCGTGTTCGCCCCGCCCGCCATCGCGCTGGCCATCGGCGCCTACCTGAACGTGCAGTACCCGCAGATCGACCCCAAGCTGGCCGCCGTGGGCGCCTACCTGGTGTTCATGACGCTCAACATTATCGGCGTGCAGGTGGCCGCCACCTTCGAGTTGCTGATGGCCTTGCTGGCGATTTTCGAGCTGCTGGTGTTCATGGGCGTGGTCGCGCCGGGCTTCTCCATGGCCAACTTCACCAAGGGCGGCTGGTCGGGCGCGGACAGCTTCAGCCTGGCGTCGGTGCCGGGCATGTTCGCGGCGATCCCGTTCGCCATCTGGTTCTTCCTGGCGATCGAAGGCGTGGCGATGGCGGCCGAGGAAGCCAAAGATCCACGGCGTTCGATTCCGATCGCCTACATCACCGGCATCATCACCCTGGTGCTGCTGGCGATCGGCGTGATGGTGTTCGCCGGCGGCGCCGGCGACTGGACCAAGCTGGCCAACATCAACGACCCGCTGCCGCAGGCCATGAAACTGATCGTCGGCGAAAACAGCGGCTGGCTGCACATGCTGGTGTGGCTCGGGTTGTTCGGCCTGATCGCCTCCTTCCACGGCATCATCCTCGGCTACTCGCGCCAGATCTACGCGCTGGCGCGCGAGGCCTATCTGCCGCATTACTTCGCCAAGATCCATCCGCGTTTCAAGACGCCGCACCGCGCCGTGCTGGCCGGCGGCGTGGTCGGCATCGCCGCCATCTACAGCGACGAGCTGATCAAGATCGGCGGTCTGACCCTGACCGCCAACATCGTCACCATGTCGGTGTTCGGCGCCATCACGATGTACATCATCAGCATGCTGAGCCTGTTCAAGCTGCGCCGCGCCGAGCCGCACATGGCGCGGCCGTTCCGCGCGCCGTTCTACCCGCTGTTCCCGGCCATCGCGCTGGCCGGCGCGCTGGTCTGCATGGGGACGATGATCTATTACAACCCGCTGATCTTCGCGCTGTTCGTCGGCTTCCTTGCCGCCGGCTACGTGTTCTTCCTGTTCACCAAGGACAGCCGCCAGCAGCACGCCGCGTTGGACCCCGTTTAATTTATCTTGGAGCATACTCGATGTCTAAAACTATCATCATGCTGGGTTGTATCGCTTTGTTCTCCGGTGCCGCGATGGCGGCCGATCCCGCGCCGGCTGCACCAGCCCCCGCGCCCGACTGGACCGAGAGCGGCAACGTCACCGTCGTCTCCGACTACCTGTTCCGGGGCATCTCGCAAACGCAGGCCAAGCCGACCATCCAGGCCACCCTGGACTCCACGCATTCGAGCGGCTTCTACCTCGGCCTGTTCGGCTCGGGCGTCTCGCACGCGGCCTATAACAACGGCGCCGGGTCGGAGATCGACGTCTACGGCGGCTACCGCCACAGCCTGAACGCCGACACCGTCATCGACGCCGGCCTGGTCACGTACTGGTTCCCCGGCGCGCATTACGCGACGGGCGGCAAGGACATCAAGTACCATACGCAGGAGGCCAAGCTGGGCGTGAACATCGGCGCCTTCAACGCCTACGGCTGGGTGTCGCTGAACAAGCGCTGGTTCGGCTTCACGGTCCAGCCCACCACGGGCGAGCTGGTCGACACGCGCGGCACCTTGTATGGCGAAGTGAACTGGAATCCGGAGCTGGCGCCGGGCCTGGTGTTGAACCTGCACGCGGGCAAGCAGAACGTGCGCCACATGAGCGAGTTCAATTTTTATGATGTAAAGGCGGGCGTGACGAAGACGATGGACAAATGGGCGTTCTCGGCGGCGGCGGTGTACAACAGCGGCGACGCCAGCAAGAATGGCACACCGCTGTGGACCTTCTTCAACGCCGACGGCAGCGGCAAGAACGTGGTGCAAAAGCGGTTGCTGGTGACGGCCACGCGCACGTTCTAAATCGGCACCTTGGAATAACCGGTATCAACGGAGACACGTAGGGCGGATTAGCGAAGCGTAATCGGCCATGGTTGCGCCGCCGACGGCGCATCGATGGCCGACTACGGCGTCCCGCCGAATCCGTCCTACGTGTTTGCGAGGAACCCGGAATTGGAATTGGCATCGGAGACACGAATGAGCAGCTTCTCGCACATGGTAGGCAGCAAAACCTACCAGTTCCGCGACCTCAAGGACCTGATGGCGAAAGCCACGCCGGCCCGCTCCGGCGACCACCTCGCCGGCCTGGCCGCCGCCAGCGCCGAGGAAAGAGTCGCCGCGCAAATGGCCCTGGCCGACCTGCCGCTGACGCTGTTCCTCAACGAACTCGTCATCCCCTACGAACAAGACGAGGTCACGCGCCTGATCATCGACGACCACGACAAGAGCGCCTTCACCCGCATCGCCCACCTGACGGTCGGCGACTTCCGCAACTGGCTGCTCGGCGACACCGCCGACGAAGCGGCGCTGGCCGCCGTCTCCCCCGGCATCACGCCCGAGATGGCGGCAGCCGTCTCCAAAATCATGCGCATCCAGGACCTGATCCTGGTGGCGAAAAAATGCCGCGTCGTCACCCGCTTCCGCAACACCATCGGCCTGCAGGGCCGCATGGCGACGCGCCTGCAACCGAACCACCCGACCGACGACGCCACCGGCATCGCCGCCAGCGTGCTCGACGGCCTGTTGTACGGCAGCGGCGACGCCGTCATCGGCATCAACCCGGCCACCGACAACGTGCCGCAGGTGATCAAGATCGTCACCATGCTCGACGAGATCATCGCCCGCTACGGCATCCCGACGCAATCGTGCGTGCTCACCCACGTCACCAACACCA
The DNA here is from genome assembly GCF_040675865.1 of Burkholderia sp. LMU1-1-1.1. Taxonomy (NCBI): domain Bacteria; kingdom Pseudomonadati; phylum Pseudomonadota; class Betaproteobacteria; order Burkholderiales; family Burkholderiaceae; genus Burkholderia; species Burkholderia sp. LMU1-1-1.1. Next base: position 44,409 of record NZ_JBEGHG010000008.1, read on the forward strand.
TCGCCGCCATCGAGCGCGGCGCCCCGGTCGACCTGGTGTTCCAGTCGATCGCCGGAACCGAGGCGGCCAACGCCAGCTTCGGCATCAACATCGCGCTGCTCGACGAGGCGCGCCAGGCCGCGCTGTCGCTGCGGCGCGGCACGGTCGGCGACAACGTCATGTATTTCGAAACGGGACAGGGCAGCGCGCTGTCGGCCAACGCCCACCACGGCGTCGACCAGCAAACCTGCGAAACGCGCGCCTACGCGGTCGCCCGCAAGTTCCAGCCCTTACTGGTCAACTCGGTGGTCGGCTTCATCGGCCCCGAGTATCTGTACGACGGCAAGCAGATCATCCGCGCCGGGCTGGAGGACCACTTCTGCGCCAAGCTGCTGGGCCTGCCGATGGGCTGCGACGTCTGCTACACCAACCACGCCGAGGCCGACCAGGACGACATGGACATGCTGCTGACACTGCTGGGCGCGGCCGGCTGCACTTTCGTCATGGGCATCCCGGGCTCGGACGACATCATGCTCAACTATCAGACCACGTCCTTCCACGACGCCCTGTACGCGCGCCGCGTGCTGGGCCTGAAGACGGCGCCCGAATTCGAGGCGTGGCTGAAGGCGATGAACATTTTCACCGACGATGAACGCGCCACCCTGGGCAACGGCATGCCGGTGGCGTTCCAGCGCGCGCTGGCCAGTTTGACGTAAAGCACAGGAATTCCATGGACGAGAGCAACATCATGGTCGGCCAGCCGGCGCCGGAGTACGAAGACGGCGGCGACGGCGTGGTGACCGCCAACCCCTGGCAGTCGCTGCGGCGCTTCACGGCCGCGCGCATCGCGCTGGGACGCAGCGGCGTCAGCCAGCCGACCGCGCCGCAGCTGGCGTTCCAGCTGGCGCACGCGCGCGCCCGCGACGCCGTGCATCTGGCGCTGGACCAGGCCGCGCTGGGCGAGGCGCTGCTGGCCGCCTGCGGCCTGCGCTGCCTGCCGCTGCACAGCGCGGCGGCCAGCCGCGACATCTATCTGCAGCGGCCCGACCTGGGCCGCCGGCTCGACGACGCCTCGCGCGACGCCCTGTTGCGGCGGCGGGCGACGGAACCGGGCGGCTACGACCTGGCGATCGTCATCGCCGATGGCCTGTCGGCGCTGGCCATCGAACAAAACGCCGTCCCCTTCGTCCAGACGCTGATGGCGCGGCTGGCGGTGGACGGCTGGTCGCTGGCGCCGCCGGCCATCGTCGGCCAGGGCCGGGTGGCGGTCGGCGACGAGGTGGGCGAGCTGCTCGGCGCGCGCGCCGTGGTGGTGCTGATCGGCGAGCGGCCCGGCCTGAGCTCGCCGGACAGCATGGGCCTGTACCTGACGTGGGCGCCGAAGACCGGATTGACCGACGCCAGCCGCAATTGCATCTCGAATGTGCGTCCGGCGGGCTTGACCTACGACGACGCAGCGTTCAAGCTTCACTATCTGTTATCCGAAGCGCGCAAACGGCAATTGTCCGGTGTCGCGCTCAAGGATGAAACGGCCACCGACAACCACGCACTGGACGCGCCCCGGCGCAACTTCCTGCTCGACCACGACTAAAAAAACATGAGCCGATCCGGCCGACTTTTCCTGCTGATGGACGCGATGCGCGGTTACCGCCGTCCCGTCACCGCCGCCCGCCTGGCCGAACAGCTGGGCGTCTCCGAACGCACGATCTACCGCGACATCCAGACCCTATCGAGCCTGGGCGCGCCGCTGCAGGGCGAGGCCGGCGTCGGTTACATGCTGAAAGCCGGCAGCTTCCTGCCGCCGCTGATGTTCGGCCCGGACGAACTGGAGGCGCTGGTGCTGGGCGCGCGCTGGGTGCGCCGCCAGGGCGACGAAGGGTTGGCGGCGGCCGCCACCAGCGCGCTGGCCAAGATCGCCACCGCCACGCCCAAGGACCTGCGCGACGACATGGCCGAAACCAGCCTGTGGGTGCCGATGGGGGCCAACTGCGACCAGGCCGCCGACGTCCACGTGCGGCCGGTGCGCGAAGCGATCCGCCACCAGCACCGGCTGCGGCTGGGCTACCGCGACGAAAAGGGCGCGGCGTCGGACCGGATGGTGTGGCCGTTCGCGCTGGCGTTCTTCGAAGGCAGCCGCATGCTGGCCGCGTGGTGCGAGCTGCGCATGGCGTTCCGCCACTTCCGCATCGACCGCATCGCCGAGGTGCAGACGACGGGCGAGCGCTATCCCGCGCGCCGCCACGACCTGCTGCGCACGTGGCGCCGGGAACACGCGATCCCCGAAGACTCCTGACAAAAACTGTCGCGGGGTGGCCGTACGATGCAGTCCTCACCCACTCATCGGAGCAAGCCATGCGACTCTTCCACCACTCCATCTCCTCCAACTCGCGCCGCGTGATGCTGGCCGCCGAGACCATGGGCACGCCGCTGGATCTGACCGAGGTCAATTTGATGAACCCGGACGACCGGCGCCTGCTGACCGAGCTCAATCCCAATTGCAAGCTACCCGTCTTGCAGGACGGCGACTTCACCTTATGGGAATCGTGCGCCATCATGCAATACCTGGCCGACCGCACCCTGGGCCAGACGCTATATCCCGACAATATCCTGGCGCGGGCCGACATCAATCGCTGGATGCTGTGGGCATGCCAGCACTGGTCGCCGGCGATCGGCTACCTGACGTTCGAACGGATCTGGAAGGGCCTGATCGGCCAGGGCGGGCCGGACGCCGACGTGATCGCCCGCGCCGAGAAGCAGCTGGCGCAGTTCGCGGCTGTGCTGGACAGCCACCTGGCGGGACGCGAATGGCTGGTCGGCGACAAGCTCAGCCTGGCTGATTTCGCGGTCGCGCCGCCGCTGATGTACACCGAACAAGCGAAGCTGCCGGTCAAGCAATATCCCCACATCATGGCGTGGTACGAGCGCGTGCGTCAGCTCGAGGTCTGGAAAAACACCGAACCGGTATGGTGATGATGAAATGTCCCCGCTATGTGAGTTGGCGCACAGAGCAGGGAGGCGGGGGCAGGTATTCTTGAACTGTCTCCTCTGGAGGAGATCCCTAGTTTTGGACTTTGCCCGCTACCAAGCGGGCTTTTTTTTGCCTGCAACTCCGGGGTCAGGTCCACCATTTCTACACGGGCTCGACGCTATGTGCGGGTGGGGGCGGCGCCTCGCGCCACGTACTAGAGCATCAACACCGCATACAAGGACCGCACCTCATGCGCCGACTCGCTCATGATCGCATGCAGGGTCCCTTCGCCGACGACAAAGTCGATGGTGCGCGCGCCCTGCAAGGTGGTGGCGCCCGGCCGCTGATACAGCGGCGAATGCACCGGCGACAAATCGTTGGCCAACAGCAGCGTGTCGCCCAAGGTTTCCGGCGGCAAGGCGCGCAAGCCCAGCCACATCGCCTCGATCGATTTATACACGCCGTCCGGCACGCCCAGTTTGGTCAGCACGCCACGGCCGATCTCGACCTCGCCATGCTCGACCCAATCCTCGGGCTCGCCCTCCATGACCTCCGGATACGCGCCCGCGCACGACAGCATGTAGAACCCCGCCACCTCATGCACGATGCCGGCGAACAGCGCCGTGTCCGGATCGACATGCGTGACGCGCCGCGCGATGACCTGCGACAGCGCGGCGACATGCGCCGTGTGTTCCCACAATTGATTGACTTTGTCCCGCAAGACCGGCTCGGTGACCTGGCTGCCGATCTGGCGCACGATCAACGCCGCGACCAGCGATTGCAAGGTGCGCACGCCGAGCCGCTGGACGGCCGCGCGGACGCTGGAAATTTCAGTACCGGAACGGTTGTAGGCGACCGAGTTGGCGATGGCGACGCTGCGCGCGGCCAGCAACGGGTCCGCCTGGATGAGTTTGGCCGCCGCTTCGACGTGGCAGTCCGGGTCGCTCAGCGCCTGCTGCAGCCGCAGCGAGGCGTTGACGTTGGCCGGAAACGTCAGTTCCCCCCGGCTCGCTTGCGCGGCGATAGCTTTGAAGGCGTCGAGTCTGTCCATCACAAAAATTATACTCCCGAATATTGCCCTGGAGCACTTTTCCGGAAAATACTTTCATGCCGCGCCACACCCGCCCGGGCCGCCGCCGGCCGCCACGGCCGGCCGGATTACCGCGGATTACTGCTGTTCGCTGAAGATGGCGTCGCAGCCTTCGACGATGTCGTCGGAGTCCTGCAGTTCGTCGGTCAGGCCGAGGTCGAACAGCTCTTCGATAGCATTCATGAAGCTATTGTGCTTGGTGGCGCCGATCAGGCGATAAATCTCGCCGTCCTCGTTGCGCACGCCGATCAGCAGCTTTTCCTGGCGTACTTCATCCGGGGTGGCGACGTTGAGCAACAGGTTGCCGATGATGTGTTTGTCGAATTTGGCTGGCTTTTTGCCTTCGAGCAGAGTCGTTTTCAAATGTTTTCCTTGGTTGGGTCGGGGGTGGACGGGCATCCGGGATGGCTGGCCATGATCACAGTTTTGAGCTTGGACAGGTTTTTTTCAAGGGCCGCGAGATCTTCCTCGCGGTAGTCCGCAAACAGCTTCCTGCCCATCTCCATCACCTGGGGGAAGGCGGCGTTGAACGTCGCCTCGCCCTCGGCCGTCAGCCGGACGAAGAAAGAACGCTTGTCGCAGTCGTTGCGCTGACGCTCCACCAGCCCTTTCTGTTCCAGCCGTTCGATCACGCCGGTCAGCGTGCCCTTGGTGATCAGCGTTTTTTCGCCCAGCTCCTTATACGACATGCCGGGCGTATTGCCCAGCGTGGCGATGATGTCGAACTGCGGATGCGTCAAACCGCTCCGGCGCGCCTGTTCGCTCGACAGGCGTTCAAAGCCCTGCATGCATTCGGCCAGCAACCGGATACTTTTCAGATATCGTTCACCCATAGACAGTGATTATAGCTGGTTCGCAATTTGCGGCCCCGGCGGGTACACTATGCGCCACAATAATTTCTAATCTACTTGATAATAAAACATGCCACACCACTTGCGCGGCGTCGTCGCGTTGCTCATCGTGACACTGGTCTGGGGCACGACCTTTCCGGCGATGAAGGACATGACCGGCTATCTGTCCGCCAGCTGGATCGTGCTGAGCCGCTTCGCCATCGCCAGCCTGTTGCTGCTGCCTTTCCTGTGGCGCGCCAAATGGCGCGATGTGCGCTGGGGCGTGCTGGCCGGCGGCGTGTTGTTCCTGTGCTACGTGTTCCAGATCGAGGGACTGGCGCTGACCACCTCCAACCGCAACGCCTTCGTCACCGGCCTGAACGTGCTGGTGCCGCCGCTGATCGGCGTGCTGATGGGGAAGATACTGGAGCGCCGCATCGTCGTCGCGCTGGGGCTGGCGCTGGCCGGCCTGTTCGCGCTGTGCTGGGAGGGCGGTTTCGTCTGGGGGCGCGGCGACACCCTGGCGCTGCTGTGCGCGGTGTTTTTCGGCATCTACGTGGTGCTGATGGCGGCGACCACCCGCAAGGTCGAGAAGCTGATGGTGCTGACGGCGTCGCAGATCGTCACGGTGGCGCTGTGCTCGGCCGTCTGGCTGCTGCTGCGCGAGGTGCCGCTGGGCGCGGCCGAACGGGCCGAGGACCTGCCCAACTACCTGAGCTACATCCGCACCGGGCTGGTGACGTACGGCGTCAACATCGTCTACCTGGGCGTGGTGGCGACGGCCGCCATCATCTCGCTGCAGACCTGGGGCCAGAGCCACAGCAGCGCCAACGAGGCGGCCGTGATCTACGCCTTCGAGCCGGGCTGCGCGGCGATCTTCGCCTATTTCTGGCTGGGCGAGACGCTGGCCTGGAACGGCCTGCTCGGCGCGGCGCTCTTGATCTCCGGTATGATAGTCAGCCAGTGGAGCACCGAGCGTCCGGCCGCCGCGCTGGCGCCCGAATAGGCAACATAACCACATGACGATCACCGATGTCCTTCGCTAACCTCTCCCCGCTCGCCCGGCAACGGCCCCTGCGCATGCTGCTGGTGAACGCGGGCGAGGCCGACGCCATCACCTGGGCCGGGCTGGTGCAGCCGTTGCGGCTGGCCGCGACCATCCTCGGCAAGGACGCCCTGCACCTGGAGACGATGACCCCGGCGCAAATGGCGCTGGCCCAGCCGGCGCAGCACCATCTGGCGCTGCTCGTGGCCGACGAGAACCAATTGCCGATGGCGCCCGAGCTGGGCCGCGCCGTGATCGAGCGCTGCCGCGCGGCCGACTACTGGGGCGGCGTCGGCGCCGGCGTGCTGTGGCTGGCCGAGGCCGGCTTGATGGCGGGCGTGCGCATCGCGCTGCCGTGGGCGCTGTACGCCGATACCGAGCACATCAACGATCGCGCGATCCTGACGCCCCACCTGTTCGAGCTCGACGGGCGCCACCTGAGCTGCTGCGGCGGCGCCGCCAGCATCGACTTCTCGCTGACGCTGATCGAATCCCTGTTCGGCGCGACGGTGCAGGCCGCCATCAAGGAGGGGCTGTGCATCGAGCGCGTGCGCGGCCACGAGGAGCGCCAGCGGGTGGCGCTGCAGGCCCGCTTCGGCGCCTTGCAGCCGCGCCTGTCCGAGGCGGTGACCCTGATGGAAACCAACATCGAGGAACCGCTGTCGACCGACGACATCGCCAACCTGGTCGGGCTGTCGCGCCGGCAGCTGGAGCGCCTGTTCAAGCAATACCTGAACAGCCTGCCGTCGCGCTATTACCTGGAGCTCAGGCTGCAACGCGCCCGGCAACTGCTGCTCGACACCAACCACTCGATCGTCCAGGTCGGGCTGATGTGCGGCTTCTCGTCCGGCTCGCACTTTTCGACCGCCTTCGGCGCGCTGTTCGGCAACACCCCGCGCGAGGAGCGCCAGCGCAAGCTGGCCAACCGGCCGGCCTGAGCCGTTCGCCGCCGGGCCGCTTTACTCCCCTTGCCAGAAGTCCTTGAACGTGGCGTTCCGGAATTTGACGTCGGAGAACTGCGCGCTGAAGCCGTCGCCGGCCGGCGATTGCGAAGAGAAGCCGACTTTCACGGTGGCCGCCCCGGGCAGGCCGAAGCTGCGCACCATGCTCCAGTCGCGCCCGTCCGGCGACGTGTAGAACACGAACATGTCCTTGCGCCGCAACACCTTCAGGTAGACCGCGCCGCCCGGCCGCACGCCGTGGTGGGCGTCGTCGCCGACGCCCTTGGCCACCGTCGACGAGATGCCCGCCGCGCCGGTCTTGGCGAACTCGAACAGCAGCTTGGCCCAGTTGGCCTTGTCGTTGTAGACGATCAGCGCGCCGCCGTTGAACGCGTGGTTGGCGCCGGCCGTGACCTTGGCCGAAAAAATGAAGTCGCCGACCGGCTGGAACAGCACGCGCGGCGTTTTGTCGGCGATCTCGGTCCCGTCCGTGTTGGCGTACAGGTCGGTTCCCTTCTTGGCCTGCAACACCAGCGCCTTGTCCTTGACGCTGGCCGCGCCCAGGTCGAGCTGCGATTCGAGCGCGAACGGCAGCGTGTCGATCACCAGCTTGCCGTCCTTGAGCGTGGCCTCGCTGGCGTGCGCCTGCGCCGCCATCAGCATCAGCGCCGCCGCAACGGCGAGCGCGCCAAGTGTGGATTTCTTGTCTTGAAACATGAAGATGTCGTCCTCGGTGATTGGCGTCCGCGCGCCCGGGGCCGCCCGCCGAAATGGAAGCGCTCCCATAGTGTTAAAAGAAAAATAACACGCATGATGTCTTGATGTTAATAAAATATGGCCGCCTCCCCTATGGCGCGGCCTTGCAGACGTGGCGAATTTGAAAATGCCTGTCGCGTATCCGAAAGAAGCGTTTTGCGGTCCTGCCTATAATGGCGCAACGTCAGCGGATTTCTGCTGGTCGCCCCACTAACATTGATAGGGAATGCCATGAACGCCAAGCTAGATACGACCGTAACGACCCGTCCTGTGACTCGTCAGACTTTTGATGAAGTCCTGGTGCCTACCTACGCACCCGCAGCGATGGTTCCGGTCCGAGGCGCTGGCCTGGACCTGTGGGACCAGAATGGCAAACACTATCTGGACTTCACGTCCGGCATCGCCGTGGCCTCGCTGGGCCACTGCAACCCGGTCGTGGTCGAGGCGCTGACCCGCCAGGCCAACACGCTGTGGCACCTCGGTAACGGCTACACCAACGAGCCGGTGCTGCGCCTGGGCCTCGCGCTGACCGAGGCGACCTTCGCCGACCGCGCCTTCTTCTGCAACTCCGGCGCCGAAGCCAACGAGGCGGCCCTGAAACTGGCGCGCAAATACGCGCACGGCAAATTCGGCGCGCACAAATCGCGCATCATCTCGTGCTACCAGTCGTTCCACGGCCGTACGCTGTTCACCGTGTCCGTCGGCGGCCAGTCGAAGTACACCGAAGGCTTCGAGCCGCTGCCGCCGTCGATCGACCATATCGTCTATAACGATATCGAAGCGGCGCGCGCCGCCATCGGCGACGACGTCTGCGCCGTGATCGTCGAACCGCTGCAAGGCGAGGGCGGCGTGGTCCCGGCCGACAAGGCCTACCTGCAGGAGCTGCGCGACCTGTGCACCAAGACCGGCGCGCTGCTGATCTTCGACGAAGTCCAATGCGGCATGGGCCGCACCGGCGACCTGTTCCACTACATGACCTACGGCATCACGCCGGATATCCTGACGTCGGCCAAGGCGCTGGGCAACGGCTATCCGATCGGCGCCATGCTGACCACCCACGAACTGGCCGCGACCCTGGGCGTCGGCTCGCACGGCACCACCTACGGCGGCAACCCGCTGGCCGCGACCGTGGCGCTGACGGTGCTCGAGACGATCAACCAGCCGGCCTTCCTGGCGCGGGTGAAGGAAGCCGGCGCCAAGCTGCGCGGCACGATGGAAAAGCTGATCGCCGACTACCCGCAAGTGTTCACGCAGGTGCGCGGTGCCGGCCTGTTGCTGGGCATGGTCGTCACCGACGCCTGGAAGGGCCGCTCGAAGGATATCCAGAAGGCCGCCGAAGGCAATGGCTTGATGGTGCTGATCGCGGGCATGGACGTGGTGCGTCTGGCGCCGGCGCTGATCGTCTCCGACGCGCAGATCGCTGAAGTCGACCGCATCCTGCGCCTGTCGCTGGACGGCATGATCGCCGCAGCCTAAGAAGTACTTGCGGCGGACCTGGTTCCGTCGCTTTTCATTTGGGACCCGGCGCATTCCGATGCGCCGGGTCGCTTGCGTTGAATTACCGAAGGAGTTCCCATGTATGTAGTCCGTCCGGTCGAACTTGCGGATATCGCTGCCCTCGAAGCGCTGGCCGCGGTGCCGATGCCGGGAGTGCATACCCTGCCGAAGACGCGCGAGAAAATACTCGCCATGATCGAGCGTTCGATCGCGTCGTTCGCCGCGCACGTGGATATCCCGAGCGAAGAAGCGTATTTGCTGGTGCTTGAGTCGTTGGGCGATGAGTCGCTGGCCGATAAAACCATCGTCGGCACCGCCGCGATCTTCGCCGCCGCCGGTTCCAACGGCACCTATTTCTCGTTCCGCAACGACGTGATCCAGCAGGTGTCGCGCGATCTGAACATCAGCCACAGCGTGCACGCGCTGACGCTTTGCTCGGAGCTGACCGGCTACTCGCAGCTGTCCAGTTTTTACGTCGGCGAACGCGAATACGGCACGCCGGAAGCGGCTCTGCTGTCGCGCGCGCGGCTAATGTTCGCCGTGCTGGCGCCGCACCGCTTCTCCGACCGCTTCTTCGTGCCGCTGGCCGGCGTGACCGACGACGCCGGCGGCTCGCCGTTCTGGGACGCGCTGGGCCGCAAGTTCTTCCAGATGGATTTCCTCGACGCCGAACGCGTGATCGGCGGCGCCCGCAACCGCACCCTGATCGTCGAGCTGATGCCGCACTACCCGGTGTACGTGCCGCTGCTGCCGGGCGACGCGCAGGCGGCAATGGGGCAGATCCATCCGTCGGGCGAGCTGGCGTTCAACCTGCTGACGGCCGAAGGCTTCGAGGCCGACGACTACATCGACATCTTCGACGGCGGCCCGATCCTGCAGGCGCACAAGAATTCGCTGCGCACCTTCAGCGGCGCGCTGCAGCGCCGCGTCGCCACCGCCGCCGAGACGCCGGACCGCGGCCGCGAGCCGCAGCTGCGCTACGCGGTGTCGTCGGGCGCCGAGCATAACTTCCGCGCCGTGATCACCCATTGCGGCGCGCTGGAATCGCAAGTCACCGCCGCGCTGCCGGCCGATGTGCTGGAGGCGCTGCAAGTCGCCGACGGCGACACCGTCATCTGCGTCAGAATCTAAGAGTGGACAACCTATGCTAGTAGTACGCGCAATCAAAGCCGACGACCTCGACGCCCTGTACGTGATGGCCACGCAGGTCGGCAGCGGCATGACCACCCTCAAGCCGGACATGAAGATGATGGGCGACCGCGTCGCGATCGCCGTCGCCTCGTTCGCCGAAACCATCCCGCCCGAAAAGCGCGACTACATGTTCGTGATGGAGGATACCGACACGGGCCGCCTGGCCGGCGTGTGCGCGATCAAGGGCGCGGTCGGACTGAACGAGCCGTTTTATAACTACCGCATCGGCACCCTGGTGCATTCGAGCCGCGAGCTCGATGTGTTCACCCGCATGGAAACGCTGTACCTGTCGAACGACCTGACCGGCAGCACCGAACTGTGTTCGCTGTTCCTGCACCCGGACTACCGCACCGGCAACAACGGCAAGCTGCTGTCGAAAAGCCGCTTCCTGTTCATCGCCCAGTTCCCGCACCTGTTCACCGAAAAGCTGATCGCCGAAATGCGCGGCTACCAGGAGGAGGGCGGCCGCTCGCCGTTCTACGAGGGACTGGGCCGCCATTTCTTCAAGATGGATTTCGACCACGTCGACGACCTGACCGCCGTCGGCAAGAAGTCCTTCATCGCGGAGTTGATGCCGCGCCAGCCGCTGTACGTCGCCTATCTGCCGGAGGACGCGCAGCAGGTGATCGGCAAGGTCCACACCTCGACCGCGCCGGCGCGCCGCCTGCTGGAGCAGGAGGGCCTGTACTTCGAAGGCTATATCGATATCTTCGACGCCGGCCCGGTGCTGCAGGCGCGCGTGTCGGAGCTGCGCGCCATGCGCGACAGCACGCTGGCCGAAATCGGTCCGGTCTCCGATCTGGCCTCGGCGTGCGCGCCCGAGGCGCCGGCGGATGAACCGATGCTGGTGTCGAACACCACGCTGAGCGATTTCCGCATGATCCTGTCGCAGTCGGTGCCCGTCAACGGCACCCTGGAGCTGCCCGTCGCGGAGCAGGACGCCCTGTGCTGCAAGGCCGGCGATACCGTCCGCACACTGACTCTCAATTTGAGGAAGAATCCCCATGTTTAACGCATCGCCCAACGCATCGAACACCGCACTCAGTAACTTCATCAACGGCGAATGGCTGCCGGGCAGCGGCGCCGAAATTTCGACCATCGATCCATCGAACGGCCAGCAGACCTGGGCCAGCAATGAATCGATGCCGCAAGATGTGGCGCAAGCCTGCGCCGCCGCGCGCGAGGCCTTCGAAGCCTGGGCCCTGACGCCGCTCGATGAGCGCATCGCCGTCTGCACCCGTTTCCGCGATCTGCTGAAGCAGGACGCCGAGGCACTGGCGCTGCTGATCTCCGAGGAAGTCGGCAAGCCGCTGTGGGAAGCGCGCACCGAAGTGGCGACGATGGCCAACAAGATCGATATCTCGGTGCAGGCCTATGGCGCGCGCACCGGCGAGTCGCACAACAAGGTCGCCGACGGCGAAGCGGTGCTGCGCCACCGTCCGCACGGCGTGTTCGGTGTTTTCGGTCCGTATAACTTCCCCGGCCACCTGCCGAACGGCCATATCGTGCCGGCACTGATCGCCGGTAACACGGTGGTGTTCAAGCCGAGCGAATACGCGCCGCGCACCGCCGTCAAGACCGTGCAGCTGTGGGAGCAAGCCGGCGTGCCGAAAGGCGTGATCAATCTGGTCAACGGCGGCCGCGATACCGGCGTCGCGCTGGGCCAGAATCCGCTGCTCGACGGCGTGCTGTTCACCGGCAGCTGCCAGACCGGCTCCGCGCTGCACAAGCAGTTCGGCGGCCAGCCGGGCAAGATGGTGGCGCTGGAAATGGGCGGGAACAATCCGCTGGTGATCTGGGACGTCAAAGATATCGACGCCGCCGTCTTCATGGCGATTTCGTCGGCCTTCATTTCGGCCGGCCAGCGCTGCACCTGCGCGCGCCGCCTGATCCTGCCGACCGGCGCGGCCGGCGACGCGATCGTCGCGCGCCTGGTCGACGTGGCCGGCCGCCTGACCATCGGCGCCTCGAATGCCGAACCGGCGCCATTCATGGGCCCTGTCGTCTCGTCGGCGGTGGCCAAACGCCTGGTGCGGGCGCAGGAGGACATGGTATCCAAGGGCGGCAAGCTGCTGCTGGAGATGCGCCATCTGGACGCCGCCAGCGGCTTCGTCTCGGCCGGCATCGTCGATGTCACCGACGCCCAGGGCATTCCGGACGAGGAATGGTTCGGCCCATTGCTGCAGGTGATACGCGTGGCCGATTTCGACAGCGCCATCAACGCCGCCAACGCCACCGCCTTCGGCCTGGCGTCGGCACTGATCTCGAACGACGAAAACCTGTGGAAGATTTTCCAGGTGCGCGCGCGTGCCGGTATCGTCAACTGGAACCGTCCGACCACGGGCGCCGCCAGCACCGCGCCGTTCGGCGGCATTGGCCAGTCGGGCAACCATCGTCCGAGCGCCTATTACGCGGCCGACTACTGCGCCTATCCGGTGGCGTCGATCGAAAACAATGTACTTGAAATGCCTGCGAAGCTTTCGCCGGGCATGCACTTCTAAGGATCTGAAATGCGCGCACGCGAATTCAACTTCGACGGCTTGGTAGGTCCATCGCATAACTACGCCGGTCTGTCGTTCGGCAATGTGGCTTCGTTCAGCAACGTCAAGAGCGCGTCCAACCCGAAGCTGGCGGCGTTGCAGGGGCTGGCCAAGATGCGGGCGTTGGCCGCGCGTGGTTTCGGCCAGGCGCTGCTGCCGCCACAGGACCGGCCCAACTTCCGGTTGCTGCGCAGCATCGGCTTCACCGGCAGCGATGCGGACGTGCTGGCGAAAGCGGCCAAGGAGGCGCCGGTGATCCTGGCGTGCGCGTATTCGGCCTCGCCGATGTGGACCGCCAACGCGGCGACGGTCAGCCCGTCCGCCGACAGCGCCGACGGCCGCACGCATTTCACCGCCGCCAATTTGAACAACAAGCTGCATCGCGCCTTCGAGCACGCGCAGTCGGCGCGCAGCCTGCGCGCGATCTTCCACAATATCGACCACTTCGCGGTGCACGATGCGCTGCCCGGCACGCCGGCTTTCGGCGACGAGGGCGCGGCCAATCACACCCGCCTGTGCAAGGACCACGGCAGCGCGGCGGTCGAGATGTTTGTGTATGGCCGCACCGAGTTCGACGCGTCGGCGTCGGCGCCTAAGAAGTATCCGGCGCGGCAAACGCTGGAAGCTTCGCAGGCGGTCGCGCGCTTGCACGGCCTGTCGGCCGAGCGCACCGTCTACATTCAGCAGAACCCGGACGTGATCGACCAGGGCGTGTTCCACAACGACGTGATCGCGGTGGGTAACGGCAATGTGCTGTTCTATCACGACCAGGCGTTCGCCGACGAAGCGGGCAGCCTTGATCGGCTGCGCCGCGCGATGGACGGCGTTGGCGCGGAGTTGAACGCGATTCGCGTCGACACCGGCGCGGTGTCGGTGGCCGATGCGGTGGCCAGCTATCTGTTTAACAGCCAGCTGCTGTCCAAGGACAACGGCAAGATGGCGCTGGTGATCCCGCAGGAGTGCGAGGAGAACGCCGCCGTCGCCGCGTATCTGCAAGGACTGGTCGCCAGCGGCAACGCGGTCGACGAGCTGATTCATTTCGATCTGCGCCAGTCGATGCGTAACGGCGGCGGGCCGGCGTGCCTGCGCCTGCGCGTGGCGCTGACCGATGCCGAAGCGGCCGCCATGCATCAAGGCGTGGTGATGACCGAGGCGCTGTATCACACGCTGGTGGCTTGGGTGGAGAAGCATTACCGCGACCGGCTCGATCCGTCCGACCTGGCCGATCCGGCGCTGGCGATCGAGGTGCACACCGCGCTGGAGGATTTGAGCCGCATCCTGGGCCTGCCCAACCTGTACGATTTGTAATCCCGGACTTCGTCCCCATCTGTCGTTCGGAATTGGCGCTGTTACTTGAAAACTGGTTTAATGGCGTCCGTATCGCCCGACCCTACGCCGCGTAGCCACAAGCCGGCGCGGCGTCCTGCAACATAAAATACTCATAACGTATTGGAGAAGCAACGATGAAACAAATGCCACAAGACCTGCGCGCTCAGACGCTGGATTTGATCAACGCCAGCAAGCCCGCCAGCGCAGCCAGCCAGGTCCCGGCGCTGATCAGCGCCTGGCTCGGTTCACTGGATGACGAAGACCTGACCGGCACCGTGCCCGGTAGTCTGGCGCCGGTTTTGTGGGACGGTTTCACGCAAGCCTCCAAGCGCGCCGGCGGCGGCGCGCAAATCGCCAAGCTGCGCTACGAAGACGGCCGCGGCGGCATGGCCACCGCGCTGCTGATCCTCAACGACGACATGCCTTACCTGGTCGATTCGATCGTCATGGCCATGCGCAAACTGCGCATCCTCGCCAACGGCGTGTTGAACTCCGTGCTGCCGGTCGCCCGCAACGCCGAAGGCGTGGTCACCGCCGTCGGACAGAGTGGCGACAAACTCGAATCCTACGTCCTGTGCCTGCTGGCCGACGACCTGTCGGAGTCGGAGCTGGGCATGCTGGTCGACCGCATCGAGATGGTCTCGCGCGACGCCGCCGTGGTCCGCCGCGACAAGGCCGCCATGCTGGAGCACTTCAGCCGCATCGGCGCCGAAGCCGCCGCCAACGGCGAAGAGGGCAAGGAAGTCGCCGCCTTCCTGGAATGGGCACGCACCGAAGGCTTCGAGCCGTTCGGCTACGCCTACTACCAGGTCAAACCGGGCGTACGCGAGCTGGAACGCGACATCCCGAGCCGCATCGGCGTGCTGCAGGATACCTCGCATCCGGTCTACGGCACCTGCCTGGCCAACATCCCCGGCGACTTCGACACGCTGTCGAAACGCGCGCACACGCTGTCGATCGTCAAGGCCGACGTCGAAGGCACGCTGCACCGCGACCAGGCGCTGGACTTCATCGGCGTGCGCCACACCGATCCGCAAGGCGCCATCCTCGGCGAATACTGCTTCGTCGGCCTGTTCACCCGCGCCGCCACGGCAACGCCGCTGAACCGCCTGCCGTTCGCGCGCGGCCGCATCGCCAAGGTGCTGAGCATCGCCGGCGTGCGCCAGGAAGGCTTCCGCGCCGAGAAATTCATCGAGATCCTCGAATCGCTGCCGCGCACCGAAGCGCTGGAAGCCGAGCCGGAATGGCTGGCCGAAGTCTGCGGCGCCGTCGTTTCGCTGTACAAGCAGCCGCGCACCAAGGTGTTCGCCCGCCGCGACGTCTACGCGCGCCACCTGAATGTGCTGGTGTACCTGCCGCGCGAGCGTTACAGCGCAAGCGTCGCCTCCGCGTTGGCGAAGGCGCTGCAAGCCAGCTCCGGCGCCCACCACGTCAGCTCGCAGACGCTGGTGGCCGACGGGCCGCTGGCCCGCGTGTATCTGATCGCCCACGGCGCGCGTTATCCGCTGGATCTGGAAACCGATATCCAGCAGCCGTTGTTGTCGGTCCTTGACGGCTGGCATGACAGCTTCTCGAAGCTGGCCGACGCCGTCTCGAACGTGCCGATGCGCGCCCACCTGCGCAAGATGTGCGCGACCCTGCCGACCGATTACGTCGCCTCGACTCCGCCCGTCGCCGCCTTCTACGACCTGCAAACCATTTTGCAGAACAACGATCCGTCGCGCGTCGACGTGCGCGTGGACGCGGCGGCCGACGCCACCACCATCCGCCTGTATTCGGTGGACCGCGTGCCGTCGCTGTCGACCATCCTGCCGGCGCTGCACAACGCCGGCGTGGCCATCGACCGCGAACAGGCGCACTCGATCCGCATGGACGGCAAGCGCCACTTCGTCACCAGCCTGTCGGTCGATGAAGCCAGCGCCGCCAGCCTAGCCAAGCCGGAAGTGATTCCGGTCGCGCAGGAGCTGTTCGCGTCGCTGTTCAACAACGAAGCCGAAGACGGCCGCCTGAATGGCCTGGTCATCGAAGGCGGCTTGAGCCTGCGCCAGGTGCAACTGGTGCGCGCCTACATGAGCTACTGGCGCCAGACCGGCAGCCAGTTCTCGGTGCGCTACATCGCCGAAACGCTGCGCAAGCAGCCGGCCATCGTCAAGCAGCTGGTGGACGCCTTCCTGCAGCGCTTCAATCCCGCGCTGGACGAAGCCACCCGCAACGCCGCGCTGGAGTCGCTGGCCGCCATCAAGGGCCGCCTGCCGTCGATCAACCACGCCGACAGCGAAGAAGTGCTGGGCGCCCTGACCGATCTGATGACCGCGACCCTGCGCACCAACTACTTCCAGAATAATCAGAAGGGCGACAAGATCATCTTCAAGTTCGACACCAGCAATCTGTCGCTGGTGCCGGAACCGCGTCCGTTCCGCGAGATCTTCGTGTTCTCGCGCCGCTTCGAAGGCGTGCACCTGCGCGGCGGTCCGGTCGCCCGTGGCGGCTTGCGCTGGTCCGACCGCATGGAAGACTACCGCACCGAGGTCCTTGGACTGGTGAAGGCGCAGATGGTGAAGAACGCCGTCATCGTGCCGGCCGGCGCCAAGGGCGGTTTCGTGTGCAAGCAGATGCCGAAGGACGCCGTGCGTGAAACCATCGCGGCCGAAGGCGAAGCGGTCTACCGCCTGTTCATCGCCAGCCTGCTGGAAATGACCGACAACCGCGTGCTCGGCAAGATCGTGCCGCCGGCGGATACCGTCTGCTACGACGGCGCCGATCCGTACCTGGTGGTGGCCGCCGACAAGGGCACCGCGACTTTCTCCGACATCGCCAACGGCATCGCCGTGCAGCGCGGCTTCTGGCTGGGCGATGCCTTCGCGTCGGGCGGCTCGAACGGCTACGACCACAAGAAGATGGGCATCACCGCCAAGGGCGCGTTCGAAGCCGTCAAGCGCCACTTCTACGAAATGGACCACGACATCCACGCCACCCCGGTGACGATGGTCGGCGTGGGCGACATGTCGGGCGACGTGTTCGGCAACGGCGCGCTGCTGTCGCGCAAACTGCAGATCATCGCCGCGTTCGACCACCGCCACATCTTCCTCGATCCGACGCCGGACATGGAAAAATCCTTCGTCGAACGCGAGCGCATGTTCGCGCTGCCGCGCTCCTCGTGGGACGACTACAATAAGGAATTGATCTCGGCCGGTGGCGGCGTGTATCCGCGCACCGCGCGCACGATCGAGCTGTCGCCGCAGATCCGCGCCGCGCTGGACATCGAGGAAACCTCGCTGCCACCGGAAGAGCTGATGCACCGCATCCTGATGGCGCCTGTTGACCTGTTCTACAACGGCGGTATCGGCACCTACATCAAGGCGTCGACCGAATCGCACGCGCAGGTCAAGGACCGCGCCAACGACAACATCCGCGTCGACGGCAACCAGCTGCGCTGCAAGGTCGTCGCCGAGGGCGGCAACCTGGGCGCCACGCAAGCGGGCCGTATCGAGTTCGCGCTGGCCGGCGGCCGCATCTTCACCGATGCGATCGACAACTCGGCCGGCGTGGACTGCTCCGATCATGAAGTGAACGCGAAGATGTGGCTGGACGTGGAAATGAACGCCGGCTTGCTGACCGAAGCGGACCGCAACCGCACCCTGAACGAAATGACCGCCGACATCGAACGTCTGGTCCTGCGCGACAACACGCTGCAAACGCAGCTGCTGGTGCGCGAGGCGCAGGCGCAGACCGACGCCGCCGTGCAAGACGGTTACGCCTCGCTGATCGCCTTCCTGGAAGAAGAGGGCGCGTTGTCGCGCGATCTGGAGCAGCTGCCGTCGGTGGCCGAACTGGCGCGCCGCAAGGCCGACGGGCGTGGCCTGACGACGCCGGAACTGGCGGTCGTCATCGCCAACGTCAAGAACCGCTACAAGCGCATCCTGTCTGCGCTGCCGCTGACGGAAAACAGCTGGGCCGAGTCGGTGCTCAAGCCGTACTTCCCGGACCTGCTGGTGGCGACCCGTCCCGCGCTGGCGCACCCGCTGGCCAACGCCATCCTGGCGACGGTGCTGGCCAACGAATCGGTCAACCGTTGCGGTCCGCTGATGCTGCGCCAACTGGCCGGCGAACACGGTGTCGACGAGGCGGACGTGATTCTGGCGTGGGGCCAGGCATGGTCCGCGCTGAACCTGGCGCCGATCTTCTCGACCCTGGACGCCGACGCGCTGAAAGTGCCGCGCGCCGTCTCGATCAAGGTCGATGGCCGCACCCGCGTGCTGCAAAAAGCCGTTATCGAAGGTGCGCTGACCGTGCCCGCCGACCAGCTGAAGGATGGCGTGGCCGAGTTGACCCGCCTGTTCGCCAAGCCGGAGACGCTGGCCCACCTGAGTTCCGGCGACGGCCAGTCCGACGCCGAACTCACCGCCGGCCTGCGTCCGGAGTTCGTCGCCGCCTGGAAGGCTGTCGAGGCGATCGAATCGGTGGCGGCGTTTGTGTTCGCGGCGCTGTCGGTCACGCGTCCGGCAGGTATGGATTTGCCGGCCTTCCTGCAAGTCGGCCTGGCGCTGCGCGCGCAAGTCGGCATCGACACGCTGGAACGCGGTCTGAAGCTGCCCGCCACCAGCCGTTCGCAGGAACAGCTGCGCAGCTACGCGCAGAACGCGCTGCGCCGCACGCAGCAACGCCTGTTGTCGCAGGTGCTGCAGCATGCCACCGGCGGCCACACGGGCGTGGAGGCGGTCGAGGTGGTCGCCAACACGCTGGGCCTGACCGGCTACGCGGTGCCGACCGATCTGGAACAGGCGATGCTGGACGTGTGGGCGCTGTCCGAGGCGACCAACTCGGGCAACACCACCTTGGCGGTGTAAGCGTATGAGCGAGCGTATCGACACTTTGCCGACAGCTTTACCGGAGGCGGTGCGCGCGCTCGCCGAAGCCGATTTCAGCGCCGTCGCGCAACGCTTCTCGGCGGCCGGCTTCGCGGTCACGCAGCCGGCCGACGGCATCATCACCATCAAGGGGACGGGAGACCGCCCGGCGATGCTGATTTCGGTCGGCGTGCATGGCGACGAGACGGGGCCGATCGAAATGGTCGCCTATCTGCTCGATGCATTGTCGCGGCAACCGCAAGCGCTGGCGGTCAATCTGATGCTCTGCGTCGGCAACATCGGCGCCATCCGCGCCGGCAAGCGCTTCATCGACGCGGACTTGAACCGCATGTTCCGCGCCGAACGCGGTACCCTGGCCGGCACCGCCGAAGCGGCGCGTGCCGACGTGATGATCGCCGCCACCACGGCCTTCTTCAGCGACGCGGGGCCGGTGCGCTGGCATCTGGATCTGCACACGGCCATCCGGCCGTCGGTGTATCCGACCTTCGCCATCGTCCCCGAGATCATCGCCGAGCATACGCGGCGCGCGCTGATCGAATGGCTGGGCCTCGCCGGCATCGGCGCGGTGATCATGAATCCGGCCTCGGTCGGCACGTACAGCTACTACTCGGCGGAGCATCATGGCGCCGCCGGCACCACGGTGGAGCTGGGGCGTATCGGCACCCTGGGGCAGAACGATCTAGCGCAATTCGCCGACGCCTCGCTGGCGCTGGACGACCTGCTGCGCGGCGCGCCCAGGCGCGAGGCGAAACAGGCGCCGCACGTCTTCAACACGGCGCGCCAGATCATCAAGTTGAGCGACAAGTTCCAGATGGCGTTCGGGAAGGATACGCACAACTTTACTGCGCTGAAGCAGGGCGAGGAGATCGCCCGCGACGGCGACACCGTCTACACCGTCCAGCATCCGGAGGAGCTGGTGGTGTTCCCCAACCCCGACGTCCGGGTCGGCCTGCGGGCGGGCCTGATGGTGGTGCGGGCCGGCTGACCCTCTCGTCTTAACACCGCTTTACCTCCCTTTACATTCCGCGCACTCATAGTTCGACGATTAAGTACGTTAACAGGTACAGCATTGTCCTTAACTATGGAGTAAGCACTATGACGACAGCAATCAGCGGTGTATCAGGCGGCGCCGGCGCCATTTCGTTCGACCCCGCGAAGGGCGCGGCGCGTCTTGCCAACAAGGTCTTTGGCGACATGGACGCCGACAAGGATGGCAAGGTAAAGAAGGAGGAATTCGTTTCCGGGCTGGAGTCGAAAGGCGTGTCGGCCGACGACGCGGCCAAGCAGTTCGACGCGATCGACAAGCAGAAGGCCGGCTCGATCACCAAGACGGATCTGGAGACGGCGATCAAAAGCGGCGACTTCGCGCCGCCACGGCCCGCCGAAGGCGGCGCGCCGGCAGCGCAAGGGGGCGGCAAGCCGCAGGGGGCGGGCGGCGGTGGCGGGGCCAGCGCCGCAAGCAGCGCGGCCAAGACCTACGAGGCGGCCGACACGAATGAAGATGGCACCGTGTCGCAGCAGGAGGAGCTGGTTTACAGTATCTCGCATCCATCGGAGAGCGCCTCGGACCCCAGCAAAATCGGCGGCAACATCAACGAAATCGCCTGATGACCAGCGACGGGGAGCAAACCGACATATCACGTAGGGCGGATTAGCGAAGCGTAATCCGCCATGTATGCGCCGTCAGCGGCTCGTACAACCTTTAATTACGGACGATGAGCACCGCCAGGATCGTCGCGGCGACGCCGATCACGGCGACCGCCGCGCCGATGGCAGGATGAAAACGGCGGGAGACTGTGGGGATTTTTTGAACCGGCATGGATGCTCCTTCTTGTCAGACTGTAATGTTGACTCAAGATTAGCGTGCGACCAGTTTCCAATCTATACGTCGGCCTGTATCAAAAGTAAGCAACTGTAACCAAGCCTTGGTGGCGAGTGCGAATAAAGTTGTATTTGTGGCACAAATTACTTTGTGGCGATGAGGCTGGAAGGCCCTATAATCGCTTAGTTTTTTTGCCCCCATTTTCGCCCACACATCTCCCACAAGGATAGCCTGTGAACCAATCGCTGGTCCAGAAACTGACCCGTACCAAGCCGGTCGATACTACAGTTGAACACTCACCAGCTGAGCACGCCCCAACCAGCAATGGCCTGCACCGCTCGATCGGCCTGTTCCCGCTGACGATGATCGGCGTCGGCGCCACCATCGGCACCGGCATCTTCTTCACGATGGTCGAAGCCGTGCCCAAGGCCGGCCCCTCGGTCATCCTGTCCTTCCTGATCGCCGCCATCACCGCCGGGCTGACGGCGTTGTGCTACGCCGAGTTGTCGTTCCGGATTCCGGCGTCGGGCTCGTCGTACTCGTTCGCCTACGCGACCGTCGGCGAATTCGCCGCCTTCATCATGGCCGCCTGCCTGCTGCTCGAATACGGGCTGGCGGCGAGCGCCACCGCCATCGGCTGGTCCGATTACCTGAACAACTTCCTCAACAACGCGTTCGGCTGGCACATCCCCGAGATGTTGCGCTCGCCGATGATCGTCTCGACCGCGCACGGCATCGAGATACGCGGCGGCCATGTCAACCTGCCGCCTATCATGCTGGTCGTGTTGTGCGGCCTGTTGCTGATACGCGGCACCAAGGAATCGGCCACGACCAACGCCATCATGGTGCTGATCAAGCTGGCGATCCTGATCTTCTTCATCGTCATCGCGTTTTCCGGGTTTGACATCAACAACTTCCATCCGTTCTTCAGCCCCGACAGCGGCGTGCATTACACCGGCATGGCCGGGGTGACGGCGGCGGCGGCCACGGTGTTCTTTTCGTTCATCGGCCTCGACACCGTCGCCACGGCCGGCGAAGAGGTGCGCAACCCCAAGCGCAACGTGCCGATCGGCATACTGTCGGCGCTGGCGATCGTGACGGTGTTTTATATGCTGGTGGCGGTGGCGGCCATGGGCGCGCAGCCCGCGTCGAAGTTCGCCGGCCAGGAAGCCGGCCTCGCGGTGATCCTGCAAAACGTCACCGGCAAGACCTGGCCGGCGCTGGTGCTGGCGGCGGGCGCGGTGATTTCGGTGTTCAGCGTGACCCTGGTGACGATTTACGGCCAGACGCGGATTCTGTACGCGATCTCCAAGGACGGCCTGATTTCGAAATCGTTCCAGAAAGTGAATGCGAAGACGGCGTCGCCGGTGCAGAACACTTTGATCGTCTGCATCGTCGTCGGTCTGGTGGCGGGTTTTGTTGATGCGACCTTCCTGTGGGACATGGTCAGCATGGGTACGCTGACGGCCTTCATCGTGGTGTCGCTGGCGGTGCCGGTGATGCGCAAGAAGGAAAACGGCAAGGGCGTAAAGGGCTTCCGCGTGCCGTTCGGTCCGTATGTGGTGCCGGGCCTGAGTATCAGCGCCTGTCTGTATCTGATGTTCGGTCTGTCGCTGACGACTTACACGATTTTCGCGATCTGGATGTCGGCTGCGGTTGTGACGTACTTCCTGTATGGGATGCGCAATTCCCGTTTGAATCACGTATAGCGCATACCTCATAGCACTTCTCGGTGCTGGCCACGATTTGTAGGGAATAGGACTCGCCCCCTGTTCCTCGGCTAGCACCTTTCAACATCCAACTGGGTCGCTTCTCCGTCGCCCAATAGACCGGCGCTGCCTGTTCGGTAGCGACCTCTTTCTCTTCTTTGATCGACTGTTCGGCATTTCTAAGATTCTCGCATCGATCATGGAGGGCATGCGTGCCAGCTCCCCATGCCTGGTCAATCGGCGTTCGACCAAATCAAATATGCTGTCGCTAGTGTTGACCTAATCAGGCGCTCCCGAGCGTCGAAATCGTGAGCGATCGCGAAGGCGATTACGGTGCACGGTCCGACAAAACGCTGAAAGATTAGGCCGTTGAGCGGTTCGAAAGCCGTCTGCCCCTTGTGCATCGCTCAGCCTCCCGTTCTAAATCGGACATGCATGGCGTTCTCAAATACGTCGATATGCTTCCTCTCTCTCATTCAGCCATTCGATAACAACTGGGTCGAACATTACCGTTCGGTAATAATGACAATTCGATAGTATTCTGAAATTTTCAATGTTGTACATTAGTGAGGCCTGCAACAACCCGGTGAGTAGATTTTTGACCTCAATATTTTAATTTGCGGATTTCATTCGCTGCACAGAAATACTAAGGACGCCATTGTGAAAAATAGAGTTAATTTCCTGTTTTTTATTGTATTTTTTCTTGGTTGTTTAGATATTCCCCAGGCAAAGGAAATCACAACCCATAGCACTGCTCAGTCGTTCATTCATCTCGCTTGGAAGGGCGATAGAACAGTCACGTATTGCGCGGTGGATAGCCTTGGAAAGTCGCATTGCCAAGACGCCGAGATGCCAAAAAATGTTGGCATTGTTGAGAAATTTATAGGTGGTAATTTTATTTCGGTAACAAAGCCGAGTTGGCTTGTGGCAACCGATACTGGCACTAATCTTTGTATTTTGGCGGACGTAGGCGTTGTACTCTGCCATCCTATAACTTATGGCCGTGAATATCAAAATTACGACCTAACTTATCAAGATTCCGCTCTCAAAATATCGACATTGTTAGGATCTAGAAAACAAAGCTCACCAGATGAACTAGCAGAATTTTCCAAGAAATTTGCCAAGTCGTTGGGGCTAGCGTCATCGAAGCTTTTGTTGGGACTGAAGAAAAATGTCAACGCAAAGCTGAATAAACCCATTGTCAAAAAGCCTGGCGCCAGCGAAGTTCACACAGACAGCGAGGTCAGTGACGGAAATGATCCGGGCGGAGGCGGCGGTGGAGGTGATGACGGTGGCGGCGATGGTGGAGGCGGCGATGGTGGCGGTGGGGATATGGGGGGCGGTGGCGATTTTGGCGGCAGCACTACTTGTTCGCCTGCGGGCTGCATCGTAATCATTCCGCCGCCCCCGCCCTCTCCGACCGAGCCTAAGCTGCCATCGCCCCCAGCAACACTTTGCTCAATGTTTGGTATATTTTGCAATACGCCCCCACCAAGCCTTCCTGATCCGGTGGTTCCGTCAACTGGTGTGGGAGACAGCAGCATGGGCGAAGCTATGCGCTGCCAGCAGGTTAGGTCCGACTGTCGTGCGGCTTGTAGCGATGCGACATTACCAACGCCCCCGGGGAACGATGGAATGGATTTTTATAGGTGTATCAACAAATGCATCGCAGATGCTGGGTGCCCTTAGGAGAAGATATGCAGAAAGAAATTGCCAAAGAAGTGAATACCTTAATGCTGGAATTCTCCGCTCGTTTGAATGATTCGATTCGTCTGGTTCAGCAAGGTTCCAGCAAAGACGAGTTCGAAAACTACCGAGAGGAAGTCAGCAAGCTCATGACGATCATGTATCTCGATATCATGAAACCGATTCATCAGCGTTATCCAGAGTTAGAACCTGATGCGCTGAAATAAAATTATTCGCAGCAACTAAAAAGCCCCGGTACCGCGTTAGCGGCCGGGGCTTTTTGCTGTCGCGCGCACGGCTTATTCTGCGTCTTTGGTTGGCTTCGAGCCCAGGTACAGGCGCAGTACGAGACCGGACAGGGCGATAGCGGCAGGCAGGTTTTCGATGATGGTCAGCACGGTGATTCTCCAGTGAGTAGTTAGTTGAGTGAACCGCGATTAACCGAAACGGGCTGCGATGTAGCGCAGTTCGGCGGCCAGGTTAGGCGAGTGGGCTTCCACGTCTTTAGCGGTGCTGCTCAGCCACCAGATGGTTTCATCGGCGCGTTCGGTGGTCGCTTCTGCAACAGCGGCTGGCTTCCGGGCAAACAGCGCAGCGAACAGTTGACGTACGGCGTTGGCGACATTGCCTGCGTAGTTGGCGTTGGTGTTAGTGTTGAAAGTAGTCGAGTTCATGAGAAGCTCCTGTAAATGTTCGTTTGATGCAGTGCAGTATGCGCCGTTTTCAGAAATAAAAAAAATTTTGATTTGTGATAGTCACCATTAGTTTTCGGTATAACTTGATGTTTTCCCTATGAAACATCAGTTCTGAGTAGCAATAATTCCGTGAGGATTTTTTTCATGAGGAAGCCGCATTCGGTCATTGGAATGTGCGAATGGCAATAGTGGCCGCGACGCGCCGCCGGGACGGATGAAGATATACGATATCCTGATAGTGGATATCGATTTGATTTGTCAGATCAATGACGGAGGCGATGTGCGAGCATGGAGCACACGAGCAACGACCAAACTAAAAAGCCCCGGCACCGCGTTAGCGGCCGGGGCTTTTTGCTACGGCGGGCACGGCTTATTCGGTGTCTTTGCCTGGGCGGGCACCCAGATAGAGGCGCAGTACGAGTCCGGACACGGCGATAGCGGCAGGCAGGTTTTCGATAATGGTCAGCATGTGATTCCCCTTAAATTAACTGTGTGATACCGCGATCAGCCGAAGCGTGCTGCGATGTAGCGCAGTTCGACGGCCAGAATAGGCGAGCGGGCTTCCAGGTCTTTAGCGGCGCTGCTCATCCACCAGCTGGCTACCTCGACGGGTTCCGCAGTCGCTTCGCTCGTCACTGCGACTGGCTTTCGTGCAAACAGCGCGGCGAACAGTTGACGTACGGCGTTGGCGACATTGCCCGCGTAGTTGGCGTTGGTGTGAGTGTTGAAAGTGGTCGAGTTCATGAGGAGCTCCTGTAAATGTTCGTTTGATGCAGTGCAGTATGCGGCGCTTTCAGAAATAAAAAAAATTTTAATTTATGATACGTGCCATTCGAATTTTGTATAACTAGGTGTTTTGCCTATGAAACATTCGTTCTGAGCGGTAACTTTTTATTGTGGTTTTTTTTCGGAGCTACACTGCCTTGGGCTATTATTGCTGTCCTATTGGCAATAATTGGATGGAGTTGGGATGTCCCTGCGCACGAAATTCATGCTGGCACTGCTGTTGACCGGATTGGCGGCGGTGGCGATGGTCGGCGGGCTCGCCTATGTGGGGATGACCAAGAAAGTCGACACCATTCGGCGAGAGCGGGCGGCGGAGCACTTCTATACCGCCGTGAGCGGATATTTGCACGCCTACGGCAGCTGGCAGGCGGCGATCGCCGTCGAACCCTTCGACAACTATATGCGGCGCTATCAGGATCTGCGCGGGGATCGGCGTCCACCGCCCGGCGGGCAAGGGCCGGATGGCGGGCACGGCCCGAACCAGGGGCCAAGGCCCGAGCCTGGCGGCGAACCGGAGGCGGACGGTCCGCCGGACGCCAACGCGCGCCTGCCGCAAGCGCCGTTGCCGGGACAGGCGCCGCCGGTCGGCCGCCGCCCGCCACCCCCGCGCGCCAACGGCGAGCCGCCGTTCCACTTCATCCTGGCCGATCAGGACTTCCGCGTTCTGCTGGGGGCCGGCGTGTACCGCCATGGCGAGGCGTTGCCGCCCGCCGCGCGCAAGGATGCGCGGCCGATCGAGGTGGACGGGCGCGTTGTCGCCTACGTCTCCCCGGAAGGCGTGATCACGCCGAGCAAACAGGAACTCCAGTATCTGCAGGCGATGCGCGAGGCGCTGGTGGCCGGCGTGACCGGCGCCGCCGCGGTGGCGCTGGTGCTAGGCGTTTTGCTCAGTCGCGGCATGAGCCGCAAGTTAAGCCATCTGACCGGCGCGGTGCGGGCGATGCATGGGGGCTCGCTGCTGCAGCGCGTGCCGGTCGAGGGCCGCGACGAGGTGGCGACGCTGGCCAGCGCCTTCAACGACATGAGCGAGAAGCTGGCCCGTACGCACGAGGAATTGCAGGCCTCGCACCAGACCATCCTGGCGCAGGCCGAGCAAATGCGTGAGCTGAGCGTGCGCGACGCGCTGACCAAGCTGCATAACCGCCGCCATTTCGACGAAAGGGCGACCACGCTGTTCAGCCACGCGGTGCGTCACAAGCAGCCATTCACGATGGTGATCGGGGATATCGACTTCTTCAAAAAGATCAATGACCAGTTCTCGCACGCCACCGGCGACGCCGTGCTGCGCCACGTTGGCGAGATCCTGCGCAGCCACATGCGCCTGAGCGATCTGGTGGCGCGCTACGGCGGCGAGGAATTCGTCCTGGCCTTGCCGGAGACCGAGCTGCCGCAGGCGGCGGCGCTGTGCGACAAGCTGCGCCACATGATAGAGCACTTCCCGTGGCACGAGGTCCATCCCGATCTGAAGGTCACCATGAGCATGGGCGTGTATGCGGACCTGGCGGCGGGGACGGCGGAGGCCATGCTGCAAAAGGCCGATGCGCTGCTGTACCGCGCCAAGCAGACGGGCCGCAACCGCGTCTGCTTCGGCTAGCGCGGTCGCGGGTCAGCTCCGGCGATCGAGCCAGCGGCCGCCGAACATGGTGCACATCAGCGACAACACGATCAGCGCGATGCCGGCCCATTGCCAGCCGGTGACGACGTCGCCCAGCAGCAGCATGCCGGCGCTGATGCCGACCACCGGCACGCCCAGGCTGAACGGCGCCACGCGGTTGACGGGGTGGCGCTTGAGGAGCCGGGTCCACATGGCGTAGCCGAGGATGGTGGCCATCCAGCCCAGGTAGGCGACCGAGGCCCAGGTGGTCCACGGCGCGCCGGTCCAGTGCCAGCGGGTGGCCGGATCGTCGAACGCCAGCGACAGGCCGATGAACGGCAGGATGGGCACCAGGCTGCACCAGACCATGAAGCTGACCACGTCGAATTCCGGCGTGGCCTGCTGCGCGCGGCGCACGACGATATTCGAGGCGGCCCACATCGCCGCCGCCATCAGGGTCAGTACGAAGCCGCCGGCGGTG
The DNA here is from genome assembly GCF_040675865.1 of Burkholderia sp. LMU1-1-1.1. NCBI lineage: Bacteria > Pseudomonadati > Pseudomonadota > Betaproteobacteria > Burkholderiales > Burkholderiaceae > Burkholderia > Burkholderia sp. LMU1-1-1.1. Next base: position 72,216 of record NZ_JBEGHG010000008.1, read on the forward strand.
GTGCCGCCGGCGTGGCCCGGTTCCACATAGTTCATGCCGAAGCAGACCAGCCCGAGCGCCGCCAGTAGCAGGCCGCCCTTCAAGGCCCGGCTGGCACGCTCGCGCAGCAGCACGAAGCCGAACAGGGCGGTGAAGAACACCTGCGTTTGCAGGATGACCGACGCCAGCGAGGCCGACATGCCGACCTTGAGCGACAGGAACAGCAGTCCGAACTGGCCGACGCCCTGGCACAGGCCATAGGCGACTATCCATTTGACGGGCAGCTTGGGCGGACGCACGACGAGGATCAGCGGCAGCACCGCGAAGACATAGCGGGCGGCGCCCAGCTGGAACGGCGTCAAGTCCTTGAGGCCGATTTTCATCGCGACGAAGTTGGTGCCCCAGATCAGGACCACGGCCAGGGCGGACAGGAGGTCGCGGGTGCTGAATGGGGCGGATGGGGAACTCATCTACCCATGTTAGCAGTCTTACGCGACGTTGCGGACGATGGCTTCGCTGTGGACGGTGATTTTTGCGGCGTCGGCCTGCAACAGGCGGATGCGGCGCTGCACCAAAGGCCAGCCGGACCACGGCACGGCGGCGGTGTCGGCTGCGCTGTTAGCCGGCGTGGTGGCCGCCAGCGCGGGCGACGGCGCCGGCGTCCTGCGCGCGTGAGGATCGAGCGCCTGCGACAGGATGCCGACCACCTGGACGTGGCTTTCCTCCAGCATGGCGTTGACCGGCTCCTTCGGCAGCTCCGTCACATGGCGGCGCAGGATCGAGCGCAGGGCCGCCACGTGCGCCACCAGCAGGTAGTTCTGCACGATGAACAGATTGATGTCCTCCACCGCGCGCTGTTTGCTCGATGGCTCGTCGAGCATGCGCACCAGCGCGGAGCTGAGCGAGGCCAGGCTGTCCATCAACCGTTTGCGCTCGATGCGGTAGGCGAAATCGTCCTTGCCTTTACCTTGCAGCAGATCGAAGCTGGCTTGCATGTAGCGCAGGTTCACGTCCAGCACCTCGCGGATGAGGCGCGGCAGGGTTTGATATTCCCAGTTGGCCAGCACGAAGCTGAAGGCCGTCGCCACCGCCGCGCCGATGAAGGTGTCGACCAGGCGCTCCATGATCAGGTCATTGTTCCCCGGCGCGATCAGGTGCATCTGCAGCAGGATCATGATGCTGACCGCGATGGCGGCGTAGCGGTAGCGCAGGTAGATGAAGGTGGGCGTGGCCACCGTCGCCAGCACCAGGATGCCGAGGATGAACGCGGGGTGGTTCAGGAAGCGGATCACCAGCGCGGTGATCACGCAGCCGATGACGGTGCCAATGATGCGGTCGCTGCGCCGCTGCTTGGTCATGCTGAAGCTGGGCTTGAGGATGATCACGATGGTCAGCACGATCCAGTAGCTGTGCGCCGCGTATGGCAGCCACGCGGCCACCGCCAGGCCGGCCGAGATCGCCATCGCCACCCGCAGCGAGAAGCGGAAGATCGGCGAATCCATGCGCAGGTGCGACAGGATCATGCGCAGCTCGTACTTTTGCTGCGACAGGAAGGGGCCCATGTCGGCGTCCACCCAGAACGGCGTGGTGTCGTAGACCTTCTGGCTGGCCTGATGCAGCTCGCCGATCATCTTGATGATGGCGCGGATCTTGTTGCGCTGGGCGCGTAGCACCGCCAAGGCTTCCTGTTGCGGCTTGCCCTCGTCGATGCGGCGCTGGATCGCCGCCAGTTCCGCTTCGATGGCGTCCAGCTCCGGCGCGTAGCTGATCTCCGCGTACGAGGCCTTCTTGCGGGTGACGTCGTAGGCCACCGATTCGATATCGCGCGCCGCCTTGTAGGCCAGGTCGTGCAGCGTCGTGAGCACCGGCGAATCGGCCAGGTGCATGCGCAACTGCGCGTAGTCGGTGTGGGTCGACAGGATCAGCTCATACAGGTCCAGCATGCAGACGTGGACCTGCACGACGATGGCGTCCTTGCTGTTCTGGTGGGCGCGCAGGATCAGGTCGCGCGAGGCTTGCTGGCGGTCGGCCAGCACGCTTTGATGGCGCACCAGCTTATTGAACTGCTCATTGAGGTTGTAGCGGGTATCGTAGAAGTCGGCCTTGATGTCGATGTAGGCGGCCAGTTCGAACAGTGCCTCGGCCAGCACCTGCTGCTTGATGCGGTGGCGCAGTATCCACGAGATGCCCATCGCGTACGCCAGATAGGCCACCGCGCCCAAGGTGAACAAGCCGGTATGGATGAACGACTGCTTGACCGTCATCGAGTGCTCCATCGACATGGTCATGATGAACAGCGTGGCCAGTTGCAGCGGCATCGACTTTTTGCCGTAGACGACCATCATGCAGGCGAGGAAGCTGATTAGCACCAGCATCGTCAGCAGCAGCCAATGCAGCGGCGCGCACAGGCTGATCAGCAATGTGACGGCGCTGCACAGCAGCACCGAGGCGCTCATCTCGTTGAACTTGTGGCGCAGGGGGCTGGGCATGTCCATCAGCGCGGTGCACAGGGCGCCGATGCAGACCGTCATGGCGGTGGCCATGTCGGAGAACTGCAAGGTGATCAGGGTGACGCCGACCAGGCCCGCGGCGAAGCGCAGCCCAAGATAAAAATAATGGCTGTAGAAGAAAGTGCGCAGATTGAGTGCGTAGTGCATGGCTGTGACCTTGTGGGCAGCGGGTGCTCAGATGCTCATGTGCGCGCGGCGGGATCGCCGCCGCGCGCACGGGGAACGCGAAATAAGTTGTTAACTAAGTTGTCAGGCCGTCGCTAGAAGACCGACAGCACCGGGTAGCGGCGCCATTCCGGCTCGGCGTGGCGCTTGCCGTTTTCGAAGATGAAGCCCAATACCTTTTCCTGGTCCGACAGCAGCGCCGGATTGGCGGCCTTCCACGCTTCGAACCTGGCCTTCAGTTCCGGCTCCGCTTCGAGCATCTCCAGCGCCAGGTCTTCGAACACGTAATCGGAGAACGCCTCCTTCTTTTCCAGCACGCTGTTGAAGAAGCCCCAGCGGAAGAAGGAGTCGTGGCCTTGCGGTTCCAGCGTCTCGACGGCATAGCGGGCGTTGGCCTGCTTGAGCGGAATGAACCAGTCGCCCGGCTGCACGGTGAAGCTGCCGGTGCGCGCTTCCAGCTCCACGGCGTCGTGGTACATATGGCCTTCATACGCGTGCGGGCGCGAGGTCACGGAGGCGATGTGATAGTACTGCGCCTCGATGGTCGACGCTTCGTCGAAGGCCGCCATCTCGACGCCGTTCCACTGCAGGCGTTCGATGGCTTCGCGCCAGGCTTGCGGCACGATGTAGCCCTTCGGCGCGCGCACGGTGGCCGCCGGCACGAAGCTGTTGTAGTAGGCGATGTCCTTTTCCCACGGCTCGCTGCGATCGTAGGACAGGCGCTGGTAGTTCCCCAGCAGGCTGGCGCTGCGTTTGGCGGCGTAGCCCTTGAAGCGGAAGGTCGACGGATTGGCCTCGTCCATCTTCCAGTTGACGGTCCATTCGCTGGCGTTGGCCGCCCGCTCTTTGGCGTCGGCGCGCAGCGCGCGGATTTGTTCGCCGTGGGCGACGGTGAAGGCCAGCGTCACGTCCAGCAGCGCGCGCATCGATTCGTAGCGGTCCTTGAAAGGCTTGAGCATGTGCGTCTCCGGCATGAAGCCGATGACGTGGTGCAGGGCCGCGAAGCCGGTCGAGAAGCGCGGCACTTCCAGGAATTCGGCGATGCCGTCGTCCGGGCTGTCCTTGACCGGGTTGACGTACGGGCAGGTGGGCCAGCCTTTCGCTTCCATCTGCGCATAGATGTGCGGCAGCATGGTCTCGCGCAGGAAGGGACCGAGGCCATAGCCCAGCTTGTCCGGCTGCGTGTGGATCAGCGTCATCGTGTACGGATAGTCGGCGCCGTTCGACGTGTGGGTGTCGACCATGACGTCCGGGTCCCAGCTGGTTACCAGCTGGTTGAACAGGCGGGCGTTGAGCGTGTCGCACTTGATGAAGTCGCGGTTCAGGTCCAGGTGGCGGCTGTTGCCGCGGAAGCCGAATTGTTCGGGGCCGTCCTGGTTGACGCGCGAGGTGTTGGCGCGGTTGAGCGCGCCGTCGACGTTGTAGAGCGGCACGAACAGCAGCACCGTGTCGCCCAGCGCCGCCAGGCGGGCCGGCTCGAAGCACAGGTCGCGCACGATGGCCATGCAGGCGTCCACGCCCTCGGGTTCGCCGGGGTGGATGCCGTTGTTGTTGAAGAAGACGGTGCGGCCCTCGGCCTTGATCTGCGAGCGGTCGAACACGCCGTCCGGGCTGACGATGCCGGCGTGCACCGGAATGCCGCCGTCGGACACGCCGATCTGTTCAAACCGCAGCACCTGCGGGAAGCGCTGGGCCAGCTCCTCGTAGAACGCGATACATTCGGTCCACAGGGTGGTTTGATTGTGGTTGCCTTTTTCATAAGGCGTCGGCATATCTGGGTGCATGGCAGTCTGGATCTCAGAGGAACAATGTGAAATGGCGCGCCACGCCTTGTGAGCGTCGAGGCGTGCTGTCGAGGGCGCGATTGTATCATTCGTGCCCGCTTTTTGAGCGGTGGCAGGGGGCTCGGGCCGGGTGCTTGAGTTGGTTCAAGGAAACAAATCCGTACGGTGGTCTACTGAATCTTCTTCATGAACCAGGAGCCAGCGATGTGGAACGAGGGTGGGCACGGTGCGGTGCTGGTCGCTTTCCTGCTGGCGCTGGTGTGCAAGGCGGGGCTGGCGCAAATCGGACCGCGCTATGTGATCGACGTCAAAACGGCCGCCGAGGTCGCGATCGTCGGGGCGGCGCAAGGCAGCGTGCAACTGGTCGGCAAAGGGCTGGCGCTGATCCGCTTCCAAGGGCTGCGCCTGTTGACCGTGGGCGCGGACGCCGACGCCTACAGCGCCGAGTCGGTGCGCGACTGGCCGGCGGTCGACCTGGTGCTGGTGACGCCGCCCAGCGTGGGGCGCTACGGCGGGCTGGCGCCGCTGGCCGCGTTGCGCGGGTTGCCGGTGATACTGGTGGAGCCGATGGCCGGTGCGACGGTGTCGCCGATGCCGTCGCCGGACGCCGGCGGCAGTGGCGGCGACGGCCCGCATTACTATCCGATGCAAACCTGGGACGCGTTGCATCTGCGTAAGGGCAGGGCGAAGAGCAAGGATAAAACCTGGCTGCGGGTGACGGCCATGCCAGGTCAACCGGGAACGGCGCACGTGGCGGGGTTCGTGCTGGAGATGGGCAAGAGCCGGGCATCGTACCGGCTGTATGTCAGCTGCGAGGCGCCGGCCGCCGACGAGATCGACGGCCTGCCGCTGCGCCTGCCGGGTGTCGACCTGGCGCTGTTGCCGGCGCGCGACGGGCCGCAGTTGTTGCCGCTGACCCGCGCGACGGCGGCGACCACCAAGCCGGCCCCGCTGACGGCGACCGGCTTCGCGTTCGGGGCGATTCGGCGCTGATTACTTCTTGGCGTTGGTTTCCACCCAGGCCGCGAAGGCGTCGGTGAATTTCTTCAGGAACTCTTTGGTGCGGTCGTTGTTGATCTTGCCGTCGTCGCCCAGCAGGCCGCCGGCGTTGCCGATGTAGGCCTCCGGCTGTTGCAGCACCGGCATGTCGAGGAATACCAGCGACTGGCGCAGATGATGGTTGGAACCGAAGCCGCCGACCGCGCCCGGCGAGACGGTGACCACGCCGGCCGGCTTGCCGCTCCAGGCGCTGTCGCCGTAGGGCCGCGAGCCGATATCGATGGCGTTCTTCAGCGGCGCCGGCACCGAGCGGTTGTACTCGGGCGTGACGAACAGCACGGCGTCGGCCTCCTTGATGCGCTGGCGGAAATGGGTCCATGCCTGCGGGGCCGTGGCGCCGTTTTCTTCCAGGTCCTGGTTGTACAGGGCGAGTTCGCCGATCTCGACGATATTGAACTCCAGCGACGGCGGCGCCAGCGCGATCAGTTCGTGGGCGAACTTGCGGTTGATCGAATCCTTGCGCAGACTGCCGATCACTACGGCAACTTTTTTGGCGGGCATGACTTCTCCTGGTCTTGAATGGGGGAATGGAAATGCTACTGTACCGCAGGCGTAAAAAAAACCACGCCGCGTTGCCGGGGCGTGGTTTTTAACCCTTGTGCTTTCTCGATACGCCGGCGTTACCACTTAAGGGTCGTACCCAGCGGGGTACGACCCTGTATGGCCGTGCGGGGTTGCGGCGCGACGCAAATTACTCGGCGTTCATTTCCTTGAGCAGATTGTCGGCGTGGTCGACATGTTTCATGTTCCACAGGATGTAGCGCAGATCGACCTGGATGTCGCGCGTCATCGCCTTGTTGAAGTCCCAATCCGAGATGATCGAATCGAGCGTGCCGTCGAAGGCCAGGCCGATCCACTCGCCCTTGCTGTTCAGCGCGGCCGAGCCGGAATTGCCGCCGGTGATGTCCAGTGTCGCCAGGTAGGCGACCGGCACCGATTTCAGCACCGGATCGACATACTTGCCGAAGTCCTTGGCCTTGATCGCGTCCAGCTGCGCCTTCGGCGCATTGAACTCGCCTTCGCCGGTGGCCTTGGCGGCGACGCCGGCCACGGTGGTGAAGGCTTTCCAGGTCGAACCGTCGGCGCCCGGATCGCGGCCGGCGATTTTGCCGAAGGTGACGCGCAGGGTGCTGTTGGCGTCAGGATAGACCGCACGGCCCTGGCTGTTCATGTAGGCGATCTTGGCCTTCATGTAGTTGCCGTAGGCTTGTTGCAGCTTGCCGCCCAGTTCTTCCTCGGCCGCCTCTTCTTTCAGGTCGTTGTCGTACAGCGCCACGGCGGCCTTGACGAAGGTGTCGTCGCTGGCCTTGAAGTCTTGCGGCTTTTTGTCCAGCCAGGCGGTGCGGGTGGCCGCGTCGCCCAGCTTGCTGCCGGCGTACAGCTTGTCGAGCGCGGCTTGCAGATCGGCGCGGCCCATGCCGTCCTTGATGCCGACGACGGTGTCGAAGGCGGCGCTGCGCTGGGCGGCCGGCTGGGCCGCGTACTTGGTCAGGCTATTCATGACCAGCGCCTTGTCGACCTTCTCGTCGTAGTTGCGCAGCAGCGCGGCGACGCTGGACTTGATGCGCGGCACGTCGCGCACCTGGTAGCCGGACTTGCGCTCGACGTCGGGCTTGGCGTTCTCGTTGGCCAGGCGATACAGCACGCGCGCCGTGTTCAGCAGGCGCGGCTTGGCGGTCGACAGGAAGTAATCGCGCTTGGTCTCGGCGTCGCGCTGGGCGATCAGCTTCTCGACCAGCTCGATGTCGGACGCGTATTCCTTCTTGCGGGATGCGTCGGCGTTGATCCAGGTCTTCAGCGCCTCGTGCTCGGCGGTTTTACGGGCCAGCATATCGCTGTTGGCATACGAGTTCAGCATGCCCTGGCGGTTCTTGTAATAGTTGTTGATGCTGGCTACCTGCGACGCGTATTTCAGCGCGGTGTCCTTGTCATCCTTGGTCATGGCGGCGATGGTGGCCAGGTTCTCCGCGGACGTTTTCACGAAAGCCGGATAGCTCCAGTCGAAGGTGAAGGCCACTTCCGACGGCAGGCGGTGGCGGTTGGTGCGGCCGGGGTAGCCCAGCACCATGATGAAATCGCCTTCCTTGACGCCTTCCTTGGCCAGCTTCAGATAGTGCTGCGGCACGTAGGGGACATTGTCCTTGCTGTAGTCGGCGGCCTTGCCGTCCTTGCTGACGTAGGCGCGGTAGAAGCCGTAGTCGCCGGTGTGGCGCGGCCACATCCAGTTATCGGTATCGCCGCCGAACTTGCCGACGCCTTCCGGCGGCGCGTGCACCAGGCGCACGTCGCGGATTTCGAGCTGTTTGCTCAGATAAAATTCCAGGCCGCCGTAAAAGGACGACACGGTGCAGCGGTGGCCGGCGTCTTTTTCGCACTCTGCGGTGATGGCCTTGCTGTTTTTCTCGATCGCGTCGCTGCGCTTCTTGCCGCTCAGTTTGGCGACGGCTGGGGTGACCACCTGTTTGGTCACATCGGTGACGGCCTTGGTCACGAAGATGCGGCTGCCCGGGGCGGCCGGCAATTCCTCGCCGAAGTTCTTGGCCAGGAAACCGTTGGCCAGCAGATTGCGTTCCGGCGTCGAATTATGCGCCACGCTGCCGTAGACGCAATGGTGGTTGGTGGCGACCAGGCCTTGCGGCGACACGAAGGACGCAGAGCAACCGCCCAGGCTGACGATCGCGCCGGCCGGGAACTCGGTCAGCTTGGTCAGGTTGGCCGGATCGAGTTCGAGGCCGGCGGCTTTCAATTCCTTAGCCACTTGTGGCAGCTGTTGAGGCATCCACATGCCTTCGTCGGCATGGGCGGCGGTGCTCAGGATGGCGAGCGCGATCAGAGTCTTATGCATTTATATCGTTTCCAAAGTGGTGACGGGGACAGCGCTGAGAGTATCCGCAGCATTGCCGTATACGTCAACCAGATTTTGACGATCTGAAAAGCAACTGCGGGGTCAAGTCTGTCATTCGGACACGAGCTCATCCGTGTGCCAGAGCCGATCGTAGTTGCCTTATAATCAATTCTCGTTATGGCGCCGGTAGCGAAGCCCGCTGGCTTGTATGCACTCAACAGAAAAGTCCGAACCGCTATGAATGAACACGTCGAACACAATTGCCGCGACATCATCGAAATGCTGAGTTGCCACTACGCCGAACCCGAGGACGTGGAAGAGTCGGTGCCCACGCTATTGATGGCGTTGACCGATCCCGGCGCGTATATCGCAGCGTTTCCCGATTACGCATGGTTGGCCGAGACGTATGAGCGCGCGCTAACCGACCCCAAATTAGCTGAAGATTTGTTCGCGTGCGCATTATCCTGGGCCGTCAGTGGCTTTGGGGTGTCCGGCGATAAGGGGGACGAGATTTTTGAAGCCGTCGTGGATGTTCTTGACGACATGGACATTGAGATCGGCGAGCCTGATTTCGATAGGGGGAATTGGGCTGATTATGCTGAATTTATCGAAAACCAGTTGCTCAAGCTGAATGCGAATAAGCGATTGGTCGCTTTGGATATGGATTTTTCAGACAGTATCAGTGTGTTCGTTGTCGAAAGTGCCGACTACGACAAAATTCTGGGGTTGGTGCAATTCTTTAATTTGAAATTCGTCGATAGCGCCGCGCTTCCAAAATTCAATTCATAGCAAAACGGGGTCAAGTCTGTCATTCGGACATGAGCTCGTGTCCGAATGACAGACTTGACCCCGACGGTTTAGTCGGCTTTGATGGCTTCGATCTGGATCGCCAGCTTGACTTCCGGGGCGAAGGCCGGGGTCGCGTAGTTCAGGCCGAAATCGGTGCGCTTGAACTCGGCCGAGGCGTCGGCGCCGCAGACTTCCTTCTTGTAGCGCGGGTGCATGATGCACTTGAATTTGTCGACCTTCAGCGCGACCGGCTTGGTGACGCCCAGCATCGTCAGTTCGCCGTCCACACCCACCAGCTTGTCACCGTCGAACTTGAACGATTTGCTCTTGTAGGTGATGGTCGGGAATTTCTCGACGTTGAACATGTCCGGGCCGCGCGCGTGGCTGTCCATCTTGTCGAAACCGAAGTTGATCGAGGCCGGGTCGATGGCGATGTCCAGCGAGCCGGTCTTGGCCTTGGGGTCCAGGGTGACCGTGCCGCTGGTCTTGTTGAACTTGCCGCGCCATACCGACAGCCCCATGTGGTCGGCCTCGAAGCTCGGGAAGGTGTGCGTCGGGTCGACGTTGTAGGTGGCGGCGATGGCGGACGTGGCCGAGGCGGCCAGCAAGGTGGCGATCAAGATCTGCAGTTTCATGCGGTGGGTCTCCCTGGGTGGATGGAATTAGAACTTATTGGCCGGCTACTACGTGGAATTTGATCGTGACGTCGTCGGCCACCATGCTGGTGTCCTTCCATTCGCCTTCGCCGATGTTGTAGGTCAGGCGTTTGATCGGCAGCGCGCCGTCGAACACTTGCTTGCCGCCCTCGGTCTTGACCGTCAGCGGGAAGGTGATGTCGGTGGCCTTGCCTTTGATCGTCAGCTTGCCGGTGACGGTGAGCTTGCCGGGGCCGGCGCTTTTGATGGCGCTCGAGACGAAGGTGGCTTTCGGGAACTGGGCCGAGTTGAACCATTCTTTCTTGGCCACTTCCTTGTTGTACTCCGGGTCGCCCATGTCCAGGCTGGCCGTCTCGACTTCGACCGTGGCCTTGGAGGCGTCCGGCTTGGCGGCGTCGTAGTCGATGGCGACCGTGTATTTCTTGAACTTCGATTCGATCGGCACGTTCATTTGCTTGAACGTGGCCGAGACCGTGCTCTTGGCCGGGTCGGTCTTGAGCACGGCGGCGCTGGCGGCCAGCGCGACACCCATCAGGGAGACGAGGGCGATTTTTTTCATGGTTTTCATTGTGGCTCCGGTAGGGTGGGGATTAGGGCAGCATGCGCTTGAGCGTGATGTCGCGGTCGATAAAGTGGTGCTTCAGTGCGGCCAGCGCGTGGGCGACCACGACGCCCGCCATCGTCATGACCAAAACATAATGAACAGTTTTTAAAATTGCCTTAAGTTCAGGGTCCGGTCCGATCAGCGCCGGCAATGTGACCAGCTTGAGGTAGACCACCGGCACGCCGGCCGCGCTGCCGTACAGGTAGCCGGAGATCGGCGCGGCGAACATCAGGAAGTACAGCAGGTAGTGCACGCCCTCGGCGACCTTGTGCTGCCATGGCGGGATGCTGACCAGCGGCGCCGGCGGCTTGTTCGCCAGCCGCCACAGCAGCCGGACCGCGGCCAGCGCGAGCACCGTCACGCCCAGCCATTTGTGCCAGGAGAAGTATTTGAGCTTGGTCGGCGTGAAGCCTGGGATCGCGACCATCGTCAGGCCGAGGAAGAAGGCCGAGACGATCATCAGCGCGATCAGCCAGTGCAGCAACATCGCCGTCTTGGTATAACGTTGCATGGGTGGTGCTCCAGAAAATAGTACGTGTTAGGACTAACTGTTGGGGCTAATATACCAAAGAAACGCGGCGCGTGCTGGAAGGCAAGAAAAAAGCCCCCGGGACTGGCGTCGCGGAGGCTAGTGTATGACATCTTGCTAATTCACATTAGATGGCTTTTGCCAGAGCCGGGGCGATGCCGATGTAGTTGGCCGGCGTCATGGCCAACAGCAGGTCCTTGGCTTCCTGCGGAATGGCCAGGCCGGTGATGAACTCGCGCAGCGCGTCCTTGGAGATGCCCTTGCCGCGCGTCAGTTCCTTCAGTTGCTCGTACGGGTTCTCGATGCCGTAGCGGCGCATCACCGTTTGCACCGGCTCGGCCAGCACTTCCCAGTTGGCGTCGAGGTCGGCGGCCAGCCGGGCGTGGTTCACTTCCAGCTTGTTGAGGCCGCGCAGGCAGCTGTCGTAGGCCAGCAAAGTGTAGCCGAGGCCGACGCCGATGTTGCGCAGTACGGTCGAGTCGGTCAGGTCGCGCTGCATGCGCGACACCGGCAGCTTCTCGGACAGGTGCTTGAGCACGGCGTTGGCCAGGCCCAGGTTGCCTTCGGAGTTTTCGAAGTCGATCGGGTTGACCTTGTGCGGCATCGTCGACGAGCCGATCTCGCCGGCCTTGGTCTTCTGCTTGAAGTAGCCCAGCGACACGTAGCTCCAGATGTCGCGGTTCAGGTCCAGCAGGATGGTGTTGGCGCGGGCGAAGGCGTCGAACAGTTCGGCCATGTAGTCGTGCGGTTCGATCTGGATGGTGTACGGGTTGAACACCAGGCCCAGGCGCTGCTCGATGACGTCCTTGGAGAACGCCGCCCAGTCGAACGACGGATACGCGGACAGGTGGGCGTTGTAGTTGCCGACCGCGCCGTTCATCTTGCCGAGGATTTCGACCTGCTCGATGCGCTTGATGGCGCGCTGCAGGCGGGCGACGACGTTGGCCATTTCCTTGCCCAGCGTGGTCGGGCTGGCCGTCTGGCCGTGGGTGCGCGAGAGCATCGGCACGTCGGCGTTGGCGATGGCGATCTCGGTCAGGCGGGCGATGACGTTGCGCAGCGACGGCAGCATGACGCCGTCGCGGGCGGCCTTGAGCATCATGCCGTGCGAGGTGTTGTTGATGTCTTCCGAGGTGCAGGCGAAGTGGATGAACTCCGACGCGGCGACCAGCTCCGGCACGTCCTTGACCTGCTCCTTGAGCCAGTATTCGACGGCCTTGACGTCGTGGTTGGTGACCGCTTCGATCTCCTTGATGCGGGCGGCGTCGCTTTCCTTGAACTCGTTGGCGATCTTGTCCAGCAGCGCGGTGCCGGCGGCCGAAAACGGCTTGATCTCGGCGAAACCGGCCAGCGACAGCGCCTGCAGCCAGGAGATTTCCACTTTGACGCGGTGGTGCATGAAGCCCGATTCGGACAGGATGGGACGCAGCAGGTCGGTTTTGCCGGCGTAGCGGCCGTCCAGCGGCGACAGCGCCGACAACGTGGAGTAAGCAGGTGTGGTCATGATCGAGGAGGGGAAGTTGAAGAAGGCAAAACGTGATTTTACCATTGGCCGGGGGCGACCCCGCCGATGTTATACTGTCCGCTAACCTTCTACTCTGTGCATCCATGAAACTTATCGGTTCCCTCGCTAGTCCTTTTGTTCGCAAAGTCCGCATCGTCCTGGCCGAAAAAAAGCTCGATTGCCAGTTCGAACTGGAAAACGTGTGGGCGCCCGATACGACCATCAGCACCGTCAATCCGCTCGGCAAGGTGCCGGCCCTGATCATGGAGGACGGCAGCGTAATGATCGATTCGCGCGTCATGGTCGAGTATCTGGACACGCTGACGCCGGTGTGCAAGCTGCTGCCGCCCAACGGCCGCGACCGCGCCGACGTCAAGTGCTGGGAGGCGTTGGCCGACGGCATCATCGACGCGGCCGTCATCGCGCGCCTGGAACGCACCCAGCGTCCGATCAAACTGCAGAGCGAGGACTGGATCGCGCGCCAGATGCGCAAGGTCGATCTGGGCCTGGCGGCGCTGTCGGAAAAGCTCGGCGAGCAGGCCTACTGCGCCGGCAAGAACTATTCGCTGGCCGACGTGGCGGTCGGCTGCACGCTGGGCTGGCTGTCGTTCCGCTTCCCCGAGATCACCTGGCGCGACGACCACGCCAACCTGGCCAAGCTGTTCGACAAGCTGTCGGAGCGCCAGTCGTTCAAAGACACCGTGCCATCCGCCTGATTCCCGAAGTTAGCCATGCCTAAAACGATGCCGCCCGACGCGGACAGCGCCGACGCCCGGCAGCGGCGGTTGCAGATGGCCGATATCGCCCGGCTGGCCGGCGTGTCCACGTCGACCGTCTCGCGCGCGCTGGCCGGCAGCAAATTGGTCAGCGAGGACACGCGCGTGCGCATCATGGAGCTGGCGCGTTCGCTCAAATACACCATCAACATCGGCGCGCAGAACCTGCGCATGAAGCAGAACCGCACCGTCGGCGTGGTGATCCCGTACGACCCGACCACGCGCCAGCATTTGTCCGACCCGTTTTTCCTGGGGATGCTGGGCAGCCTGGCCGACGCGCTCACCGAACAGGGTTTCGACATGCTGGTCTCGCGCGTCAACGCCGAGGAGCTGGACGCGGCGGCCGGGCCGTTCGACACCGGCCGCGTGATCGGCATCGTCTTGATCGGCCAGTGGCGCCACCACGAACAATTGAACCAGCTGGCGGCGCGCCACGTGCCGATCGTGGTGTGGGGCGCGCAATTGCCGCAGCAGTTGTACTGCACCGTCGGCGGCGACAATCTGACCGGCGGCGAGCTGGCCGCCACCCATCTGCTGGAGCAGGGCCGCAAGCGCATCGCCTTCTTCGGCGATATCAACCTGCCCGAGGTCGGGCAGCGTTACGAAGGCTATTGCCGCGCGTTGCGCAAGGCCGGCATCGAGGTCGATCCGGCGTTGCTGGTGTCGGTGTCGTTCCTGCCCGAGGGCGGGCGCGAGGCGGTCGACACGCTGCTGGCGCGCGGCGTGCCGTTCGACGCCATCTTCGCCGGCAGCGACCTGCTGGCCATGACCGCCATTAATACGATGCGCGAGCATGGATTGTTCGTGCCGGGGCAGGTGGCCGTCGTCGGCTACGACGATATCGAGTTGTCGACCTACTTCCATCCGCCGCTGACCACCGTGCAGCAGCCGATCCGCGAGGCCGGGCGGGCGCTGGTGGCGTCGCTGCTGGAGCTGGTCGAGGGCCGGCCGTCGCCTTCGCAGCAATTGCCGACCAAGCTGGTGGTGCGGTCGAGCAGCCGCTCCGTCTGACGACTGTCTGATTTTCGCAACCGTTTGCATAAATTTAATGGTGCGGCGCACCATTAATCCTCCGGTGCGCGCGCTTTCCCACTGAATTTTTCTTCTTTTCATAGTGTATAAATTGCTCAGATATCATATTGCGGCGCATCTATGCAATCGATTGCATTAAATTCGTGTTCGAGGAATAATGGCGTACCTGCCCAACAAAACGGCAGAGCAAAACGACAATATCTGGAGACCACCATGAAACACCGCACCATCAAACTGGCCGCCATGACGGCCGCCGTCGCCGCCGCCGTCCTGCACATGGGCGCCGCCGCCGCGCAGGAAGCCGCTCCCGCCACCGCCGCCGCTCCCGCCGACGGCTTGAACATGGAACGCGTGGTGGTCACCGGCACCACCACCGGTTCGTCGAAAATGAAGACCAGCGTATCGATCAGTACCATCGAGGGTGACGTCATCAAGAATTCGGCGGCGCTCAGCGCGGCCGAAGTGCTGCGCGCCGTGCCGGGCGTGCGCGCCGAGTCGTCGGGCGGCGAGGGCAACGCCAACATCACCGTGCGCGGCGTGCCGGTATCGGCCGGCGGCGCGCGCTATGTGCAGATCCAGGAAGACGGCCTGCCGGTGCTGCAGTCGGGCGATTTCAACTTCATCACGCCGGACAGCTACGTCAAGATCGACGGCACGCTCGACCACCTGGAGGTGGTGCGCGGCGGCTCGGCCTCCACCCTGGCGACCAACGCGCCGGGCGGCATCATCAACTTCATCACCAAGACCGGCGAGGAGAAGGGCGGCCATATCGGCATCAGCCGCGGCCTCGGTTACGACGAGACCCGCTACGACTTCGATTACGGCTCGCCGATCTCGGACAAGACCCGCTTCTTCATCGGCGGCAGCTACCGCACCGGCGAAGGCGTGCGCGACACCGGCATGAGCACCGCCAGCGGGGGCCAGATTCGCGGCAATATCACGCATGACCTGGATAATGGTTTCATCCGCCTGTCGTTCAAGCACGTCGACGACAAGACGCCGACCGCGCTGCCGGTGCCGGTGCGCGTGGTGAACCGGAAGATCACCGAAATCCCGGGCATCGATCCGCGCACGGTGAGCTTCTATTCGCCGAACTGGGTGCGCGATGTCACGCTGGGCAAGAACAACACGCCGGTGTCGACCGACGTCAACGACGGCCTGCATGTGAAGAGCGATTCGATCGGCCTGGAAGGCTCGTTCGACCTGGGCGACGGCTGGAACCTGAGCAACAAGTTCCGTACCTCC
The DNA here is from genome assembly GCF_040675865.1 of Burkholderia sp. LMU1-1-1.1. NCBI lineage: Bacteria > Pseudomonadati > Pseudomonadota > Betaproteobacteria > Burkholderiales > Burkholderiaceae > Burkholderia > Burkholderia sp. LMU1-1-1.1. The sequence continues at coordinate 87,693 of NZ_JBEGHG010000008.1, forward strand.
GACAACAGCGGCCGCTTCACCGGCGTCTTCGCCGGTAACAATGGCGTGAACGGCAACTACACCTTCGCCACCGGCCCGAATCGCGGCCAGGCCTACAACGGCCTCGCCTTCTCGGCGGTGGTGTTCAACACCTCGATCGACGACGCCGGCAATACGCTCAACGACACCAAGCTGTCGAAGACCTTCAAGCTGGCCGACGGCTCCAAGCTGACCACCACCGCCGGCCTGTATCTGTCGAACCAGAAGCTGGCGCTGACGTGGAACTTCAACGAGTACCTGATGCAGCTGAGCGGCGACAAACCGGCGCTGCTGCAAACGGCCAGCGCCACGCCGGGGCTGGTCGGTCCGGCCTTCGGCGGTTGCTGCATGCGCGCGGTCGACATGGAGTACAAACTGACGTCGCCGTACCTGAACGTCGGCTACGAGGCCGGTCCGCTGAACCTGGACGCGAGCGTGCGCCAGGACCGCCAGGAGGCCAACGGCACCGCCAACATCGCCACCGGCGGCCTGCGCTACGATCCGGCCACCGAGCAGATGGTCAACTACAAGATCAACCACACGTCGTATTCGGTGGGCGGTAACTATCGCATCACGAACAACCTGGCGGCGTTCGCGCGTGTCAGCGATGGCGTGGCGTTCAATGCGGACCGCATCCTGTTCGGCACCCCGCTCGATGGGTCGGCGCCGATCAACATCAACACCGTCAAGCAGCTCGAAGGCGGCGTGAAATGGCGCAGCGGCGGTTTGAGCACCTTCGTCACGCTGTTCCAGGCCAAGACCGATGAGAGCAACTACGAGGCGACCACGCAGCGCAGCACCTCCAACAAATATGACGCCAAGGGTGTGGAGCTGGAAGGCGCGTATTCGATCGGCGACTTCCGCATCAGCGGCGGCGCGACCTACACGCACGCCAAGATCACCGGCACCGCCGCCGCCGATGTGGCGAATATCGGTAATTCGCCACGCCGCCAGGCCAAGTGGATTTACCAGGTCGCGCCGACGTACACCATCGGCGACGCCACGGTGGGCGCCAGCGTGATCGGCACCGGCAAGTCGTGGGGCGACGATGCGCATACCATCGAGATGCCGGCGTATGCCGTGGTCAACGCTTTCGTGAACTATCGCGTGACCGAGAAGGCCACCGTGTCGCTGAGCGCCAATAACCTGTTCAACAAGATCGGCTATACCGAGGTGGAAGGCGACGGCCATGCAGCGCGCTCGATCACCGGCCGCGCCGCGAAGGTGACGCTGTCGTATGCCTTCTAAACACGTAGGGCGGATTAGCGCAGCGTAATCGGCCATGCATGCATCGTCGGCGGCTCATGCATGGCCGATTACGGCGTTCCGCCTAATCCGCCCTACGTGTCTTATCAACGGCTCATGGTCCACGAATTAATCACCAAGCTTTTAACTATGCCCTCTCAAGTAACCTCGGACCGCCTGCTCGCGGTCCTTCCCGAAGATCTCCGGCCACAGGCGGCTGAACGCCTGAACACCGCCGAACCGGTGCTGCGCCGCCTGCTGGCCGGCCTGTACGGCGGCCACGCCGGCTTCGACGCTTGGCTGGGCGATCTGATGGCATCCCTGGGCAAGCTGTACGCCGAGCGCCCACCGGAACTGCGCGCGCTCGACATCCGGCGCGCCGCGCAACCCGAGTGGTTCCTCAACCAGCGCATGCTGGGCTACTGCGCCTACGTGCAGAACTTCGGCGGCAGCCTGAACGGCGTCGCCGAGCGCATCCCGTATCTGGAAGAATTGGGCGTCAGCTACCTGCACTTGCTGCCGTTCCTGCGCCCGCGCGAAGGCGAGAACGACGGCGGCTTCGCCGTCACCAGCTTCGACGAAGTCGATCCGGCGCTGGGCACCAACGCCGACCTGCACGCGCTGACGACGCGCCTGCGCGCGGCCGGCATCAGCCTGTGCTCCGACTTCATCCTGAACCACGTGGCCGACGACAACCAATGGGCGTTGGCCGCGAAAGCCGGCGACGCCAAGGCGCGCGCGATGTTCCACGTCTTCCCCGACCGCGACATGCCGGACCGCCACGAGCGCACGCTGGGCCAGGTGTTCCCGCAGGTCGCGCCGGGTAACTTCACCTACGTGGAGGCGATGGGCGGCTGGGTGTGGACCACGTTCTACCCGTATCAATGGGACATGAACTGGTCAAATCCGGACGTCTTCGCCGAGATGGCGGCGGCCATGCTGCGCCTCGCCAATCGCGGCATCGAAGTATTCCGCCTCGATTCGACCGCCTTTCTGTGGAAGCGCGAAGGCACCAACAGCATGAACCAGCCTGAGGCGCACCAGATCCTCCAGGCCCTGCGCGCCATCGTCGACATCGTCGCGCCGGGCGTGTTGCTGAAGGCCGAGGCCATCGTGCCGACGCGCGAGTTGCCCGCCTACCTGGGCAGCGCCGCCGCGCCGGAGTGTCATATCGCCTATCACAGCAGCCTGATGGCCGCCGGCTGGGTCGCGCTGGCCGAACAAAACACCGGCGTGCTGCGCGAGGTGATCCGCAATACGCCGGCGCTGCCGTCTGCCGCGACCTGGCTCAGTTATGTGCGCTGCCACGACGACATCGGCTGGAACGTGCTGCGCGCGGAGGCCGAAGTCGGTTCGCCCGCAGGCGGCGCGGCGCGATTGGCCGGCGCGGCGCGCTTCTTCAGCGGCGCGGAGGGCGGCTACGCCAGCGGCGCCGCCTTCCAGAGCACCGACCCGAACGCGGCCCACGGCAGCAACGGCATGGCCGCGTCGCTGACCGGTTTGCAGACCGCGACCAACGAGGAGGAGCGTTCGCTGGCGCTGCGCCGCATGCGGTTGCTGCATGGCCTGGCGTTGAGCTTTGGCGCGCTGCCGGTGCTGTACATGGGCGACGAACTGGCGATGGAAAACGACTACAGCTATCTGGACCGGCCCGAGCACGCGATGGACAGCCGCTGGCTGCAGCGGCCCGTCTTCGACGAGCAGCGCTGGAAACACCGCTACGACAAGAGCAGCGCGCCGGGGATCATGTTCCAGGGCCTGGCGGATCTGATACGCGCGCGCCGCAAGCTGGACGCGCTGGCCGCGAACGCGCCGCGCGCGCTGTTGGCCGACGCGCCGGACGGTGTGCTGGCGCTGGCGCGCGGCGACAGCTTCCTGACGTTGATGAACTTCACCGGCCAGCGGCAGGAATACGCGCTGAAAGGCGTGTGGAGCGACTGCGCGGCGCCGGGACGCGTCGATGACACACTCGAGGGTACCATCACCCTGGCGCCCTACGCGATGCATTGGTTGGCACGCGAATAATATAAAATCGTCCGAGAGGGCGTGGAGACATGCATGAACCAACAAACCATAGCCGTATTCGGCGAAGCGCTGGTAGACGATTTCATCACCGAGCAGGTTGTCGGCGGTGCGCCGTTCAACGTGGCGCGCAATCTGGCGGCGTTCGGCGTCGCCACGCTGATTGTCACGCGCATCGGTGACGACAAGAACGGTGCGCTGATGCGCGCCGAGTTCGAGCGCTTCGGCATGAGCCAGGCCGGCTTGCAAATCGATCCGAACGAGGCCACCGGCCGCGTGGTGGTCGAGCGCAACGAGCAAGGCCATCGCTTCATCATCCTGCCCGACCAGGCTTACGATTATGTGGAGACGCGGCCGGCGCTGGCGGCGCTGGCCGAGGCCAAGCCGGGCGTCATCTACTTCGGCACCATGGCGCAGCGCCACGAGTGTTCGCGCAAGACGGTGCGCGAGATGCTGCGCAATTCGGACGCCACGCGCTACCTGGACCTGAACGTGCGCGATGGACAGGTGACGGAACGCTGCGCCTTCGAGTCGCTGCATCTGGCCGATATCGTCAAGGTCAACGAGGAGGAGCTCAAGGATCTGTTCAGCTGGTACACGCACACCAAGCCCGGAACGAAGGCGATCGACAGCCCGGAGATGGTGGAGGCATGCCAGGCACTGATGCGCATCTTCTCGCTGAAGGGTTTGATCGTCACGCTCGGTGAGCGCGGCGCGCTGCACTTCGGCGCCGACGGCGCCGTCACCGCCAACCAGGAATGCCACGCGCCGGCGCGCATCGTCGACACGGTCGGCGCGGGCGACGCCTTTTCGGCAGTGTTCCTGTTCGGCCAGGCGCAGGGCTGGTCGCTGCCGCTGACCCTGGCGCGCGCCAACGCCTTCGCCGGCGCCATCTGCGGCATTTCAGGCGCGGTGCCGGCCGATGCCGCCTTCTATCAGCCGTGGATCGCTTGCTGGCGCAGCGGCGGCGTGTTGCCGTCGAAAGCCGGGGCGGTGGTATGAGCGGCGGCGCGGTCGGCGGCATGAAGCCGCATCTGTCGTTCTGGCAGATCGTCAATATGAACATCGGCTTCTTCGGCATCCAGTTCAGCTTTGGCCTGCAGCAAAGCAGCATGAGCCCCATCTACAAATACCTGGGCGCCGACGAGGCGAGCCTGCCGTATCTGTGGCTGGCCGGCCCGATGACCGGGCTGCTGGTGCAGCCGCTGATCGGCGCGATGAGCGACCGCACCGTCACGCGCTGGGGACGGCGCACGCCGTACTTCCTGATCGGCGCGATCCTGTGCAGCCTTGGGCTGCTGGCGATGCCGTTCAGCCCCACGCTGTGGATGGCGGCCAGCCTGCTGTGGATCCTGGACGCGGCCAACAACGTGACCATGGAGCCGTACCGCGCCTTCGTCAGCGACAAGCTGGCGCCGAAGCAGCATTCGGTGGGCTTCCTGACGCAGAGCGCCTTCACGGGCCTGGGGCAAACGCTGGCCTACCTGACGCCGTCGCTGCTGGTCTGGCTGGGCATGAATAAGGACGCCGTCAACGGCAGCCATATTCCGCACATCGTCATCGTCGCCTTCCTGATCGGCGCGGTGTTCTCGATCAGCTCCGTGCTGTGGACCCTGAAGACGACGCCCGAGCATCCGCTGACCGCGCAGGAGTTGGCGGAGATCCGCTCGCGGCCCGCCGGTTGGCGGCAGACCTTCCGCGATATCGACAGCGCCGTGCGCGAGATGCCGGCGACGATGAAGCAGCTAGCGTGGGTCAAGCTGTTCCAGTGGTATGCGATGTTCTGCTACTGGCAGTACATCATGCTGTCGCTGTCGACCACCTTGTACGGCACCACCGACCAAGCCTCGCAGGGATTCCGCGACGCGGGGCTGCTGGCCGGGCAGGTGGGGGCGTTCTATAACTTCATCGCGTTCATCGGCGCGCTGGCGCTGGTGCCGTTCACGCGCAAATACGGGCCGAAACTGACGCACAGCGTCTGCCTGATGCTGGCCGGTTTCGCGATGCTGAGCATACCGATGATCCATACGCCGGCGCTGCTGTTCGTGCCGATGGTCGGCATCGGCCTGGCCTGGGCTTCGATCATGGGCAATCCGTATGTGATGCTGGCCGGCTGTATCCCGCCGGAGCGCACCGGGGTTTATATGGGCATCTTCAATATGTTCATCGTGATCCCGATGATCATCCAGATCTTCACGCTGCCGCTGTACTACCGCAGCCTGCTGGGCGGGAATCCGGAGAACGTGATCCGGCTGGCCGGTGGCCTGATGCTGTGCGGCGCGGTGGCCGTGCTGTTCGTGAAATTGAAAAAGCCGCAGGCGGAGGGCCTGCGGCTCAATGATAACGAGGCGACCGGCGCCGCGTGACGGCGCCGGGATTTTACGCTTCGATGATCTGGCTTTGCAGGTAGTTTTGGATGCCGATCTTGCCGATCAGGTCCAACTGCGTTTCGAGCCAGTCGATGTGCTCTTCGGTGTCTTCCAAAATCATCAGCAGCAGGTCCCGCGACACGTAGTCGCCGGCCTTCTCGGCGGTGGCGATGCCTTCCTTGACGGTCAGCTGCGCGCCTTTTTCCAGCGCCAGGTCGCAGCCGATCATTTCCTCGGTGTGCTCGCCGATCATGATCTTGTGCATCGCTTGCAGGTTCGGCAGGCCGTCGAGCATCAGGATGCGGTCGATCAGCTTGTCGGCGTGCTTCATCTCGCCGATCGATTCTTCGTATTCTTTCTTCGCGATCTTTTCCAGACCCCAGTGCTTGTACATGCGCGCGTGGAGGAAGTACTGGTTGATGGCGGTGAGTTCGTTGGTCAGCTGAGCGTTCAACAAACGGATGACTTCTGGGTCGCCCTTCATGGGTGGCTTTCTAAAATGGTGGTGGAATACCCGCATTCTGCCACGAACGGGCCGGCGAGGCGTAGTGGTACGGGCGTAAATCGTGTCCGGCGGCGTAAAACCGTATCAATATCCCCGGAGTGAGATTGTTGGTGTTAATGAAAACAATTAACATTCGCACCACGCAGGTGGCGCCAGTGTGTGGCAACCCACCGAATGCTGGCGCCGCCAGGGCTAACATGGGTGTTCCACCTATCAGCACTTATCAGGAGCGCGCCATGGATTCTATCAATGCCCACCAGCCGGAACAAAACCATCAGGATCTGATCGGCGAGGACGCCGTCAAGAAAATCAAGGACTTCGTCGACAACACGTCGGGCTGCTTCTTCTGCACCAACGACGCCGACGGCGGTCCCGGCGACGCGCGGCCGATGACTGCGCTGCAGGTCGACGATCTGGGGAATATCTGGTTCATCAGTGCCAGCGATAGTTTGAAGAACCAGGAGCTGGCGGCCGATCCGTCGGCGACCTTGTACTTCCAGGGCTCGGCCCATTCGGAGTTCATGCACATCGAGGGCGTGGCCACCGTGTTGCGCGACCGCGCGAAGCTCAAGGAGTTGTGGAGCTTTACGATGAAGACCTGGTTCACCGAGGGCGAGGACGATCCGCGCATCACGCTGATCAAGTTCGCGCCGACGTATGGTTATTACTGGGACACCAAGCATGGCCGCGCGGTGGCGGGCGTGAAGATGCTGATCGGCGCCGTCATCGGCAAGACCTTGGACGATTCGATCGAGGGGCGGTTGGATTTGTGATGGTGTGAAGGACATGCGCCGCTAGCGGCGCATGGTTCAACCCAACTGGAAATTGATCGGCACCAGCGCGTAGACCGGAATGGCCTTGCCATCTTCGATATACGGTTTGTACAGCGCGCGCAGCACGGCCTGGCGGCCGGCTTCATCCAACTTCTCGGAGCCCGACGATTTTTGGATCGTCACCTGCTCCGCTTGGCCCTTTTCCCCGATCAGCACGCGCAGCATCACGACGCCGCTCTCGCCCATGCGGCGGGCCATGCTTGGATACACCGGCTGCGGCGCGCGGATATATTCCACCCCTGTGATGGTTTTCGGCGCCGCGGGCGCCGCAGGCGCTGGCGTCGGCGGTGCCATCGGACCGGCGACGGCCGGCGTCGATGGCTGGTTGGTGCGCGGCGTCGGCGGCGCGACGGTGATCGTCGGCTCGACCTGCGGCGTGGCCAGCTGCGGCATCGGCGGGATGTAGGTCGGCCTCAGCTTCACCACCGGCACCGTCTTCGGTGGCGGCGGGGCCGGCTTGAGCGGCTCTGGCGAGGCGACGAAGGTCACCGTGACCACCTTGGGCATGACGGCGACGGCGATCTTGCTCATCATCCCCGAATTGATCGCGTAAAACAGCAACGCATGACCCACGACGATCGCCGCCAGCGGCGCGAACCGGCGTCCGCGCACCTTCAGTTGGCGCAGGCCGGCGTGGTTCACGGACAGCGACGGCGCCGTCCGGCTATAGGTCATGGTGTTCATAATTAGTTGGTGAAGACGGGACGCTTCAGCACGGTTTCTGTGATCTCTGCGGTGGCCTGGATCGTTGCCAGATGCTCGTTGAGGATTTGTTCGGCGCAGTCGAAGCATTGGCCGCAGCAGGTCGACACGCCCAGGTCGCGGCGCAGTTCTTCGATCGAGGCAACGCCCAGCTCCACGGCTTGACGGATTTCACGATCAGATATGTTGTTGCAGACACATACAATCATTACGCACCTTCTGGCTAGCTGCTGAAAAAATGGGTTCGGTACAACCCTGACAAGAGCAATTAAGACATGATTGCAAGTAACTTAATGCGAATCATTATCATTAATCGTATACTGCCTCAACTCGGCGGCCGATGCAAGCGTAAATAGTAGTAATTCGCATTACCGTTTATAATGCTAGTATCTTATTTCCGGCGAGAACGCGCTCTTGCGATCCGCCGGGCGCGTCGCCACCCACCGGCGGCGCATCCTGACCGGACTTAGCCCATGACGCCTGCTGTTCCCCTGATCACCCTGGACGCGCTGACGACCGGCGCCGCCGCCACCGTGGTGCGCGTATCCCCCGGCGACGCCGCCGACGACGGCGCCGGCCTGGCGCGGCGCCTGATGGAACTGGGCTTCGTCCCCGGCGAGAAGGTGCGCCTGCTCAAGCGCGGCATGCCCGGCGGCGAGCCGCTGGCCATCAAGGTCGGCAACTCCACTTTTGCGTTGCGCCGCTTCGAAGCCGCGCTGATTTCGATTCAACCGGACCAATAAACAATGGGTGCAGTAGAAAAAGCGGTGCCGCAGGCGCCCGTGACCTCCCAGGCGCCCATCGTGGCCCTGCTGGGCAATCCGAATTGCGGCAAGACCGCCTTGTTCAACCGTCTGACCGGCTCGCGCCAGAAGGTCGCCAACTACGCCGGCGTCACCATCGAGCGCAAGGAAGGCTCTTTCAGCTCGCCCAACGGCCATGGCTTCCGCGTGCTCGACCTTCCGGGCGCCTATAGTTTGTCGGCCCACACGCCGGACGAGGAAATCACGCGCGACGTCGTCGCCGGCCTGCGCGCCGGCGAGGCCGCGCCCGATGTCGTGGTCTGCGTGGTCAACGCCACCAACCTGCGCCTGAACCTGCGCCTGGTGCTGGAGATCAAACGCCTCGGCCTGCCGATGGTGCTGGCGCTGAACATGGTCGACGTGGCCAAGAAGCGCGGCATCGAGATCGACGCCGACCTGCTGGCCGACGAATTGGGCATGCCGGTGGTGGAGACGGTCGCGGTGCAGGCCGGCGGCGAGAAGTCGCTGGTGCGCGCGCTCGAACTGATGCTGCCGCTGCCGGCGGCGAAACCGCATCCGCTGTCGGCGATCGACGCCGTCTCGGTCGAGGACACGCAGCGCGAGGTGCGCCGCATCCTGGCCGCCGTCAGCAATGACGTCCACGACACCGGCAACCTGACCGAAAAAATCGACAACGTGGTGATGCACCCGGTGGTCGGCCCGATCATCCTGGCGCTGCTGATGTTCCTGGTGTTCCAGGCGGTGTTCAGCTGGGCGGCGGTGCCGATGGAGATGATCTCCGGCGGCGTCGAAAGCCTGGGCAAGGTGCTGGGCGACTTCCTGCCCGACGGCATGCTGCGCAGCCTGCTGGTGGAGGGCATCATGGGCGGCGCCGGCATGGTGCTGGTGTTCCTGCCGCAGATTCTGATCCTGTTCTTCTTCATCCTGATGCTGGAGGACTGCGGCTACCTGCCGCGCGCGGCCTTCCTGCTGGATCGGCTGATGGGCGGCGTGGGCCTGTCGGGCCGCGCCTTCATCCCGCTGTTGTCCAGTTTCGCGTGCGCGATCCCGGGCGTGATGGCCGCGCGCACGATCCAGAACAAACGCGACCGGCTGGTGACGATCATGATCGCGCCGCTGATGACGTGTTCCGCGCGCCTGCCGGTGTATGCGCTGGTGATCGCCGCCTTCATTCCGGAGCGCGAAGTGGGCGGCTTCATGAACCTTCAGGGGCTGGTGCTGTTCATCCTGTACTTCGCCGGCATCATCTCGGCGATGGCGGTGGCGTACTTCATGAAGCGCGCCATGGGCTCGACGCACAAGCAGCCGCTGATGCTGGAGCTGCCGGCCTATCACTGGCCGCACATGCGCAACCTGGCGCTGGGCCTGTGGGAGCGCGCGCGCATCTTCCTGACGCGCGTCGGTACCGTGATTCTGACGTTGATGATTTTGGTCTGGTTCCTCAGCACCTTCCCGGGCGCGCCGGAAGGCGCCACGCATCCGCCTATCTACTACAGCATCGCCGGTATGATCGGCCGCGCGTTGGAGTACGTGTTCGCGCCCATCGGCTTCAACTGGCAGATCTGCATTGCGCTGGTGCCGGGCATGGCGGCGCGCGAAGTGGCGGTCGGCGCGCTGGGCACCGTGTACGCGTTGTCGCAGAGCGGTGACGACCTGGCGCAGTCGCTGACGCCGATCATCGCGGCGTCGTGGGCGCTGCCGACGGCGTTGTCGCTGCTGGCGTGGTACGTGTTCGCGCCGCAGTGCTTGTCGACCTTGAGCGTGGTGCGCCGCGAGACCAACAGCATCCGCTATCCCTTGCTGATGGCGGGTTATATGTTTGCGCTGGCTTACGTGGCGTCGTTCCTGACGTACCGTATCTCGCTGGCGCTGATGGGCTGACAAGTTGATAGGGGGCTGATATGTGGCAGCAGATTATCGTGGGATTGATCGTCGCGGCGGCGGTGCTGCACTTTTGCACCAAGTACCTGCCGGCGGCGTGGCGCCAGCAAATCGTGTATTTCCTGACGCGGCGCGGGTTCGACCAGAACAAGCTCGCCAAGTTGTTCAAGACGCAGGCCAACTGCGGCGACGGCTGCGGCAGCTGCGGGTCTTGCGACTCGTCGGCGCCGGCGGCGTCGTCCACCTCATCGTCCCCGGATTCCTCGACGCCGCACAAGCGCGTCATCAAGCTGCACGTCCAGCGCTGACAGGCGGCGAGGGGCCAAGACGGCGCTCCCACCACACCTCGAATTTCGCGGAAACACGTAGGGCGGATTAGGCGGAACGCCGTAATCCGCCATCCATGCGCCGCCAACGGAGCATGCATTGGCGGATTACGCTGCGCTAATCCGCCCTACGTGGAACCCGTGTCGTTCAGCACAACGGATTGAACGACTCCGCCTGCGCCATCGGCCAATACAAGCCGAACACCGGCGGCAGGCGCGCCAGCTGGCCCGGGTCGAGCAGTTGTCCGGCCTCCAGATACGGCAGCAACTGCGACACCAGCTTGACCTGGTTGGGCGAGATGCGCCGCACCAGGTGGCGCGGTTTGAGCTGCGACGGGTGCGTTAGCCCGGCGGCCGCGATCAGCTGCGCCAGCGCGGCCATGGTGTTCTGATGGAAGTGGGTCACGCGCAGCATCTTGTCGGGCACCACCAGCGCCCGTTGCCGGTTCTGGTCCTGCGTGGCGACGCCGGTCGGGCATTTGTCGGTGTGGCAGCTTTGCGACTGGATGCACCCGAGCGCGAACATGAAGCCGCGCGCCGAATTGCACCAGTCGGCGCCAATGGCGATGATGCGGGCGACGTCGAACGCGGTGATGATCTTGCCCGACGCGCCGATCTTGATCTTGTCGCGCAAATTGGCGCCGACCAGCGTGTTATGCACCAGCAGCAACGCCTCCTGCAGCGGCGTGCCGACATGGTCGGTGAATTCGAGCGGCGCGGCGCCGGTGCCGCCCTCGCCGCCGTCGACGACGATGAAGTCGGGCGTGATGCCGGTCGCCAGCATCGCCTTGACGATGCCAAAGAACTCCCAGGGGTGGCCGATGGCGAGCTTGAAGCCGGTCGGCTTGCCGCCCGACAGATTGCGCAGTTTATCGATAAACGCCAGCATTTCGAGCGGCGTGCTAAAAGCCGAGTGGCTCGACGGCGAGACGCAGTCCACGCCCAGGGCGACGCCGCGCGTGGTGGCGATCTCGATCGTCACCTTGGCGCCCGGCAGCACGCCGCCGTGGCCCGGCTTGGCCCCCTGCGAGAGTTTTAGTTCGATCATCTTCACCTGCGGCGAGGTGGCGTTGGCGACGAAGTTCGCCTCCGAGAAGCGGCCGTCGGCGTCGCGGCAGCCGAAGTAGCCGGAACCGATCTCCCATACCAGGTCGCCGCCGTTCTGGCGGTGGTAGGGGCTGATGCTGCCCTCGCCGGTGTCGTGCATGAAGCCCCCGGCCTTGGCGCCGCCGTTGAGCGCCAGGATGGCGTTGGCCGACAGCGCGCCAAAGCTCATCGCCGAGATGTTGAACACGCTGGCCGAATAGGGCTGGGCGCGGGGGCAGTCCGGGTGGTTGCCGATCTCGATGCGGAAGTCGTGGCCCTGCTCCTTGGCCGGCACGATGGCGTGGTTGATCCACTCGTAGCCGGGCGCGTAGACGTCGAGCTGGGTGCCGAACGGGCGCTTGTCGGTGTCCATCTTGGCGCGCTGGTAGACGATGCTGCGCTGGTTGCGCGAGAACGGCGCGGCCACCGTGTCGTCCTCCAGCAGGTATTGGCGGATCTCGGGGCGGATCGCCTCGAAGAAGAAGCGGAAATGCGCCAGGATCGGGTAGTTGCGGCGCAGCGCGCGCTTGGTTTGCAGCAGGTCGGTGACGCCGACGACGGTGAGCGCGGCGGCGGTCAACGGGATCCACCACGGCGCGCCCAGGGCCAGCGAGGCGAGCAGGGTGACGACGGCGGCGACGAAGGCGATATAGCGCGGGGAAAACAGGTTCATGGGCGGTCCGGATGGCGGCGGCGAATGGGGCCAGTGTACTGCTGTTTCTTGCAGGAATCCATTACCGATAGGTCAGCGACGCACGCCGGCCAATAATGCTAAGCTAGCGCGGTCGCGGCGCACGGCCGTTCTTTTTTCGGGAAACCACCATGATCGTTGTCCACCACCTCAACAATTCGCGCTCGCAGCGCGTGCTCTGGCTGCTCGAGGAACTGGGGCTGGACTACGAGATCGTGCGCTACCAGCGCGATGCGAAGACGATGCTGGCGCCGCCTGAGTTGCGCGCGGTGCACCCGCTGGGCAAGTCGCCGGTGATCACCGACAACGGCGTGGTCGTGGCGGAGTCGGGCGCGATCGTCGAATACCTGGTCGAGACCTATGGCAACGGCCGCCTGGTGCCGCCGGCCGGCACCGCCGAGCGCCGCCGCTGGACCTATTTCCTGCACTTCGCCGAAGGCTCGGCGATGGCGCCGCTGCTGATGAAGCTGGTGTTCGACCGGGTCGAGACCAGTCCGGCGCCGTTCTTCGTCAAGCCGATCGCCAAGGCCATCGCGCGCAAGGTCAAAGGCAGCTATATCCTGCCGCAGATCGAGGCGCAGCTGACGTATCTGGAAAACGAGCTGGCCGCCGCGCCGTGGTTCGCCGGCGCCGAGTTCAGCGCGGCCGACATCCAGATGAGTTTCCCGCTGGAGGCGGCCGCCGCGCGGGGCGGGCTCGACGTCAGCCGCCCCCGGCTGACCGATTTCCTCAAGCGCATCCACGCCCGCCCGGCATTCCAGCGCGCGATCGAGCGCGGCGGGCCGTATGAGTTGCTGAAGTAAGGTTGGGCCGCGTCGGGTAAAATGGCGGCTTGATCAAGCCCGGATGAATTTGAACATGGGTCGACTCCTTGCCATCGACGGCCTCAATATCGTGCGCCGCGTCTACGAAGCCAGCCCCGAACCCGATAGCGCGGAGAAGGCCGACATCGCGCTGCGCCACGCGCTGTCGTCGTTCCGCACCCTGCTGCACGACCACGAACCGACCCATGTGTTGCCGGCCTTCGACTTCGGCGGGCGCACCTGGCGCCACGACCTGTACGCCGGCTACCGCGAGGGCCGGGCACCGATGCCCGCGCCGCTGCGCGAGGCGCTGCCGGCGTTCTACGACAAGCTTGCCGGCTTCGGCATGCATGTGGTCTCGCTGCCCGAGGTCGAGGCCGACGACGTCATCGGCACCGTGGTGCTGCGCTGGCTGGCCGACGGTCGCGGCGAGGCCACCATCGCCACCACCGACAAGGACCTGCACGGCCTGATCGCCCACGGCGCGCGCGTGTGGGACCATTTCAAGAGCGAATGGCACGACCACGCCTGGGTCGAGCAAAAGTGGGGCGTGCCGGCCGAGCAACTGCCGGACCTGCTGGCGCTGATGGGCGACGTCACCGACTCGATCCCCGGCGTGTCCAAGGTGGGCGTCAAGACGGCGGCCCGACTGTTGCGTACTTACGGCAATCTCGACGCCATCATGGCCGGGGCCGGCATTCTGAAGGACACGCTGGGCGAAACTCTACGAAAAGAGCGCGAAATGCTGTATCTTTCGAGACAATTGGTGCAATTGAAAACAGATGTGCGGGTCGGGGTGACCTGGAATATGCTGGCCTGGGACCGGCAATAACCGGTGGCGCGCACACTCAACAGAACAAGGTTGGCAAGATGTTAAAAGCGGTCATTATCGATTCCAGCGCGGTCGCGCGCGGCCTGCTCAACACGGTGCTGCTCGACGGCGGCTACGACGTGGTTGGCCAGAGCCACACCTGCGCCGCCGGGCTGGCGCTGCTGATCAAGTTCAATCCGCACATCGTCTGCATCGCCCGCGAGCAGATGGAAAACGGCGAGGACGTGGTGAAGGAAATCAGGACCAAATGGCCCAAGACCCTGATCTTCATGGTCTCGAGCGAATTCGACGCCGCCACCATCCAGGCCGCGCACGCGATGGGCGTGAGCGGCTTCATCGTCAAGCCGTTCAAGGCCGACACGGTGCTCAACACGATCCGCAACGTGGTCATCGCGATGGTCAAGCGCCAGCGCGCGGCGATGGCCGGGAAGGACGCCGCGCCCGCAGCCGGCGAGGGCGGCGAGGCCTGAGGAAGCGCTGATCAATTCGCTTTCTTAGCGAGATTGACGCGTCAAGCTGTTGAGCTGTGAATCGGTTGAACCGCCGCTTGCAACACGCAGGCAATACCGACGGCCGGATCAACCACGGCCTGAGCGTGATCAATCAACACGGAGCCGTCCGGTAAACGCTCCAATACAAGATCGTGATAATCCTTAATCGTGGCATGGATCGTATCGATCGCCGCATGGTGGGTCGCCGTCACCACCAATACGGTTGCCCCGGAGGATGTCGCGGAGGCAACCCCAGCCACCGAGTCCTCCAGCACGAGGCACCGGCTGGCGGTCGTGCCCAGCTTTTCGGCCGCCAGATGGAAGCAGTCCGGGGCCGGCTTGCCGCAGGCCACGTCCTCGGCGGCAACCAGCAGCGGTGGCGCGGGCAGGCCCGCTGCCTCTATCCTGCGCAGTGCAAGCGCCCGAGGTGCGGAGGTGACGATCGCCCACTGCGCAGCGGGCAGCGCGGAGAGAAAAGCCGCAGCGCCAGCGATAGCCTCGATTCCATCGACATCTTCGATTTCCGCCTTGGTGATCGCAGCCGCTTCGGTTTCCGGATCGACCCCGGGCAGGGCAAGCCGCCGGATCGTTTCAACGGATTGGACGCCGTGGATGGTTGGCATAAAAGCTACGACATCGATGCCATGTCGCTGCGCCCAGGTCGACCATATGCGCTCAGCAGTCTTGATGGAATTTAAAATCGTTCCGTCCATATCGAGGAGAACCGCGTCTATCGTTTTTGCCAATGAAGTCGTCTGCATCCTATCTAATTCCTTAGTTGGTTGGCACTGCGCGCTCGAACTCCAGCGAATTAATCAGCGTTTCCCCAAGCCGCAACCAGCGACGCATGGGCTGCGGCTTGGGGGTGTCAGGCGGCGAAGGTCGAGCTGTCGATGATGCCGCCGCCGAGGCACACGTCGCCGTCGTACAGCACGGCCGACTGGCCCGGCGTGACCGCCCATTGGGCATCCATGAATTTCAACGCGAAGTCCGAGTCGCCCTCGGGCGCGAGTTCGCACGCCACGTCGGCCTGGCGGTAGCGCGTCTTGGCCGCCATCGCGCGCGGCGACGGCGCCTCGCCGGCGATCCAGCTGGCCTGGTCGGCGCGCAGGTCCGACGACAGCAGCCACGGATGCTCGTGGCCCTGCACGATGTAGAGGGTGTTGTTGGCCACGTCCTTGCGCGCCACGTACCAGGCGTCGCTGCTGCCGTCCGGGTTCTTGTACGCCTTCATGCCGCCGACGCCGATGCCCTTGCGCTGGCCCAGCGTGTAGAACGACAGGCCGACATGCTCGCCGACGGTCTTGCCGTCGTCGGTCTTCATCGGTCCCGGCTTGTACGACAGGTAGCGGTTCAAGAACTCGCGGAACGGGCGCTCGCCGATGAAGCAGATGCCGGTCGAATCCTTCTTGGCGGCGTTGGGCAGCTTGAGCTGCTCGGCGATCCGGCGCACCTCGGTCTTCGGGATCTCGCCCAGCGGGAACAGGGTCTTCGACAACTGCGCCTGGTTGAGGCGGTGCAGGAAGTAGCTCTGGTCCTTGGTGTGGTCGACGGCTTTGAGCAGCTCGAACTTGTCGCCGTTCTGGCGCACGCGCGCGTAGTGGCCGGTGGCGATCAGGTCCGCGCCCAGATGCATCGCGTGGTCGAGGAAGGCCTTGAATTTGATCTCGGCGTTGCACAGCACGTCCGGGTTCGGCGTGCGGCCGGCCTGGTATTCGCGCAGGAAGTCGGCGAACACGCGGTCCTTGTATTCGCTGGCGAAGTTGACCGCCTCGATGTCGACGCCGATGACGTCGGCCACGCTGGCCGCGTCGATCCAGTCCTGGCGCGTCGAGCAGTATTCGGAGTCGTCGTCGTCTTCCCAGTTCTTCATGAACAGTCCGACCACGTCGTAGCCCTGCTCCTTGAGCATCCAGGCCGCGACCGAGGAATCGACCCCGCCCGACATACCGATCACGACTTTTTTCTTGCTCATGCTACTTCCTATCTCTGCCTATCCATTGGCGGTGCTCACCGCCTCCTTGAACACGGAGGCGTGTGTTTGTATCAGTTCCAGCGGGGCGCGCCGCCCGGCCAGGTATTCGTCGACGCATTGCAGCACGGTGGGGCTGCGGTGACGGTCGGCGCAGGCGGCCAGCTCGTCGCGCGTAAGCCACATCGTGCGCAGGATGCCTTCGTCGAGCGGACGGTCGTGCTGCGCGCCGGGCGTGCCGCAGAACGTGAAGCGCAGATACGTCACCTCCTCGCCGGTACGGTTGGAGGTATAGCGCGACATGTACATGCCCACCAGCGCCGTCGGCGTGAAGTCGTACGCCGTCTCCTCCAGCGTCTCGCGGATCACGGCCTGCTCGAGCGACTCGTGCGGGTCGAGGTGGCCGGCCGGCTGGTTGATGCGGATGCCGTCGCTGGTCTCTTCTTCGATCAGCAGGAATTTGCCATCTTTTTCGACGATGGCGGCAACAGTAACAGAGGGTTTCCAGATACGCGGCATGAGTCATCCTTGAAAGAGCCGACATTTTAGCCTGTTCCGGAGGTTTGGTTTGAAACCGCGACGGCTAAAAGATGGGTTCGTGTTGAACAAAAACAAGGTTTGCTCGGATAAACCGTGATTGACTGTGTGGTTTGCGCCAGATCCAGCATTTTCGACGGTATTTCATGATAAATAGTCATAAATGATGTGATAAAACCGATATGTATTGATAAATACACATTCAGTATGATGGTTCCCCGGACAGCCGCAGGCCCGGCATTCCGTGTTAGATTCTAGTCAGTTTGTTAATCATTGGAGGCACCATGAGAATAAGCGTACCGGCCGAGACAAGGCCGGGGGAGACCCGGGTCGCGGCCACACCCGAAACAGTCAAGAAGCTGGCGGCCAGACACGAGGTGCTGGTGCAAGCGGGCGCCGGGCTGGCCGCCTCGGTCACCGACGAGGCCTATGTGGCGGCCGGGGCGCGCATCGTCGGCGCGGCCGAGGCCTACTCTGCCGACGTGGTGCTCAAGGTGCGCGCGCCCAATGCCGAAGAACGCGCGCAGATCAAACCAGGCACCGTGGTGATCGGCATGCTCAACCCCTTCGACGCCGACAACAACGCCGCGATGGCGTCCGCCGGCCTGCAAGCCTTCGCGCTCGAGGCGGTGCCGCGCATCACGCGCGCGCAGTCGATGGACGTGCTGTCGTCGCAAGCCAACATCGCCGGCTACAAGGCGGTGCTGGTGGCGGCCAACATCTACCAGCGCTTCATGCCGATGCTGATGACGGCGGCCGGCACGGTCAAGGCGGCACGGGTGCTGATCATGGGCGTCGGCGTGGCCGGGCTGCAGGCGATCGCCACGGCCAAGCGGCTCGGCGCCGTGATCGAGGCGTCCGACGTGCGCCCGCCGGTCAAGGAGCAGGTCGAATCCCTGGGCGCCAAATTCATCGACGTGCCCTTCATCACCGACGAGGAAAAAGAAATCGCGCAGGGCGTGGGCGGCTACGCGCGGCCGATGCCGGCCGACTGGATGCGCCGCCAGGCGGAGCTGGTGCACGAACGCGCCAAGCTGGCCGACATCATCATCACCACCGCGCTGATACCGGGCCGCGCCGCGCCGGTGCTGATCTCCGAGGAGACGGTCAAGGCGATGAAGCCGGGTTCCGTCATCGTCGACCTGGCCGTGTCGCAGGGCGGAAACTGCCCGCTGTCGGAACTGAATAAAACGGTGGTCAAGCACGGCGTGCACATCGTCGGCGAGCCCGATCTGGCGACCCTGGTGGCGGCCGACGCGTCGGCGCTGTACGCGCGCAACGTGCTCGATTTCCTCAAGCTGATCATCGACAAGGAAGACAAGCTGGCGATCGACCGCGAGGACGAGATCATCAAGGCGACCCTGCTGTGCGCCGGCGGCGAACTCTTAAGAAAATAACGAAGAAAATACAACGGAGAACATCATGGAAGTCAGCCACACCATCATCAATCTCATCATCTTCGTGCTGGCGATCTACGTCGGCTACCACGTGGTCTGGACCGTCACGCCGGCGCTGCACACGCCGCTGATGGCCGTGACCAACGCCGTCTCGGCGATCATCATCGTCGGCGCCATGCTGGCCGCGTCGCTGACCGAGGGCGTGATCGGGCAGGTCGCCGGCACCGTCGCCGTGGCGCTGGCCGCCGTCAACGTGTTCGGCGGCTTCCTGGTCACGCAGCGCATGCTGGAGATGTTCCGCAAGAAGGAGCCGAAGGCCAAGCCTGCGGCGGCCAAGCCGGGAGATCACGCATGAATTTCATCTCCATGAACCTGGTGACGATGATGTATCTGATCGCGTCGGTGTGCTTCATCCAGGCGCTCAAAGGGTTGTCGTCGCCGGGCACGGCGCGCACCGGCAACGCCTTCGGCATGTCGGGCATGGCGATCGCCGTGGTGACGACGATCGCGCTGATTCTCAAGCTGCGCGCGGACGCGGTGGCGGCCGGCGTTGGAGCGGGGAGCGGCATGGGCCTGGGCCTGGTGCTGGTCGGCGTGGTGGTCGGCGGCGGCATCGGCGCGGTGCTGGCGAAAAAGGTCGAGATGACCAAGATGCCGGAGCTGGTGGCGGCGATGCACTCGCTGATCGGCCTCGCGGCGGTGTGCATCGCCGTGGCGGCGGTGTCGGAGCCGCACGCCTTCGGCATCGCGGCGGTGGGCACGCCGCTGCCGTTCGGTAACCGCATCGAACTGTTCATCGGCACCTTCGTCGGTGCGATCACCTTCTCCGGATCGGTGATCGCCTTCGGCAAGCTGTCGGGCAAATACAAGTTCCGCCTGTTCCAGGGCGCGCCGGTCAGCTTCGCCGGCCAGCACCTGCTCAACCTGATCCTGGCCATCGTCATGATCGGCCTCGGACTGGTGTTCTGCTTCGCCGGCGGCGTCGAACCGGCGTGGACGCCGTTCCTGGTCATGACCGCGATCGCCTTCGTGCTGGGCGTGTTGATCATCATCCCGATCGGCGGCGCCGACATGCCGGTGGTGGTGTCGATGCTGAACTCCTACTCCGGCTGGGCGGCGGCGGGGATCGGCTTCTCGCTCAACAACGCGATGCTGATCATCGCCGGCTCGCTGGTCGGCTCGTCCGGCGCGATCCTGTCGTACATCATGTGCAAGGCGATGAACCGCTCGTTCTTCAACGTGATCCTGGGTGGCTTCGGCGGCGCCCCGGCGGAGGCGGGCGCCGGCGGGGCCAAGGAGCAGCGGCCGGTCAAATCCGGTTCGGCCGACGACGCGTCGTTCATCATGGCCAACGCGGAGAGCGTGATCATCGTGCCGGGCTACGGCCTGGCGGTGGCGCGCGCGCAGCACTCGCTCAAGGAGCTGGTCGAGAAGCTGACGCACAAGGGCGTGAGCGTGAAGTACGCCATCCATCCGGTGGCCGGGCGCATGCCGGGCCACATGAACGTGCTGCTGGCCGAGGCCGAGGTGCCTTACGACCAGGTGTTCGAGATGGAGGACATCAACGGCGAATTCGGCCAGACCGACGTGGTGCTGATTTTGGGCGCGAACGACGTGGTCAACCCGGCCGCCAAGGACCCCAAGTCGCCGATCGCCGGCATGCCTATCCTGGAGGCGTACAAGGCCAAGAGCATCATCGTCAACAAGCGCTCGATGGCCTCCGGCTATGCAGGGCTGGACAACGAGCTGTTCTACCAGGCCAATACGATGATGGTCTTTGGCGACGCCAAGAAGGTCATCGAGGATATGGTCAAGGCCGTCGAGTAGTGGCTTCAATTCATATTTTGTGAATGGTCTATTGTTGTTTGGCCGATTGATGGTTGGGTTGGTGAATCTTATGATGGCTTCACTAACCCACCACAAGGAGTCTCAAAATGAACCGCTTACAAAACAAAGTCGCAATCGTCACTGGCGCCTCCTCCGGCATCGGCCGCGCCACCGCTAAATTGTTCGCCGCCGAAGGCGCCAAGGTTGTCGTCGCGGCGCGCCGCGAGGCCGAACTGGCCACCCTGGTCGCTGAAATCGAAGCCGCCGGCGGTCACGCCATCGCGCTCGCCGGCGACGTCACTTCGGAGGCGTTCAACGCGCAACTGGTCGCCGCCGCCGTCGAGGCGTATGGCCGGCTCGATATCGCCTACAACAACGCCGGTACCTTGGGCGAGATGGGCGACACCACCGGCGTGTCGGAGCAGGGCTGGAACGACACCTTGGCCGCCAACCTGACCAGCGCCTTCCTCGGCGCCAAACACCAGATTCCAGAGATGATCAAGCAGGGCGGCGGTTCGGTGATTTTCACCTCGACCTTCGTCGGCTACAGCTTCGCGTTTCCTGGTGTGGCGGCTTACGCGGCCAGCAAGGCGGGGTTAATCGGCTTGACGCAGGCGCTGGCGGCGGAATATGGTCCGAAAGGCGTGCGGGTGAATTCGGTGCTGCCCGGCGCGGTCGACACGCAGATGTACCGCGACATGAACGACACCCCGGAGGCGACGTCCTTCATCACCAATCTGCACGCGTTGAAACGCGTCGCGCAGCCGGAGGAGTTGGCGCGCTCGGTGCTGTACCTGGCGTCGGACGACTCGTCGTTCGTGACCGGCACCGCGTCGCTGATCGACGGCGGCGCCTCCATCACCCGTACCTAAAGCGTATGCTGTGGTAAACCTTCGCTTTTCTCCTCTCTTTTCTTCTATTTCTTTCTCTTTTCATCGCTAATTTTGAGAAGAGGGGAAAAGCGGGAAAAATAGAAGAAAAGAGAAGTCGAAATAGAGGGTTTACCACAGGGCGCCGTGGGGGGGAGGGCACCTCTCAGCGGCGGCCGTACATCATCAGCTCGGCCAGCACGCCGCGCGCCGGGCCGACCATGTCGATCGCGGCCAGCGACAGCCCCAGCAGCGCCTGCGCCGGCGAGTCGTTGGCGAAGACCCGCGCCATCGTGTCGGTCAGGCGCACCGTCGTGGTCCGGTCCTGCCTGCGTAGCTCGGTGAATTGCGCCAGCATCGCGGGCGTAGCCCCTTGCGCCAGCAGGCGCGCCAGCACGGTGACATCGCGCAGGCCCAGATTCAATCCTTGTCCCGCGACCGGATGCAAGGTCTGCGCGGCGTTGCCGATGGCGACAGTGCGGGCGGTGGCGCGCGGATCGGCGTTCAACCCAAGCGGGAAGGCCAGACGCGGCGACGCGTGCGTGAAGCGGCCGACGCGTTCGCCGAACGCCTCTCCCAGCGCCGCCAGGAAAGCCTTGTCATCCAACGCCTGCAACGTCGCGGCAAACTCGGGACGCACGCACCACACCAGCGAGTACTCGTCACCTTGCGGCAGCAGCGCCAGCGGGCCTTGTGCTGTAAACCGCTCGAAGGCGCGGTGCTCGATCGGCCGGCTGCCGCGCACTTGCGCGATGATCGCCGTCTGCCGGTAGTCACGCCGTTGCGAGCGGCTTTCCTGATCGTTGAATAAACCACCTTCCGCCTGCACGACGATGGAGGCGGTCAACGACTTCGCCTCCCCCGTCGTGGTGTCGGTAATGGTCAGCACAACCGAATCGGACAGTTCGTCGAGCGCTTCCACGCTGGCGGGGCGCAGCATGGAGATGCCGGCCCGTTCGCAGACGCCGCCCAACGCCGTCACCAGATCGCCGTAGCGGGTGACATAGCCTAAAGCCGGCAGTTTGTGTTCATCGCGGTCGATCAGGCTGCGGCCGAATTGTCCTCGACGCGAGACGTGGATCTGGTGGATCGCCGTCGCCGGCACGGGCCAGGCGCCGATTTCCTCGAGTATCTGGCGGCTACCGTAGGACAGTGCGATCGAGCGCGGGTCTTTGCTGGCCTGCGCCAGCGACTTGGCGTCGACCAGCGCGATGCGTCCGGCGGGCACGCCGCGTTTGGCCAGTAGCGCGGCCAGCGCCATGCCGGCCGGCCCGGCGCCGCAGATGGCGATGTCGGTATTGCTTTGAAAATCTTTCATCGCTGCTGCATCACTTCCTCAATATCGGCCACCGTCTTCGGCGCGGCCGCGCTCAGGATGGTGTGGCCGTGGACGTTGACCAGCACATCGTCCTCGATGCGGATGCCTGTGTTCCAGTATTCCTCCGGCACGCCGTCGGCCGGCCGCACGTAGATGCCCGGTTCGACCGTCAGCACCATGCCCGGCTGCAGCGCGCGCGAAGGTTTGCCGGCCGCGTTCACGTCGCGATACAGGCCGACATCGTGCACGTCCATGCCCAGCCAGTGGCCGGTGCCGTGCATGTAGAACCGCATATAGTGTTTGTTGGCGATGACGTCGGCCACGCCGCCGTGGGCGTCCTTGTTCAGCAGGCCCAGATCGAGCATGCCTTCAGATAGCACTCGCAGCGCCGCGTCGTGCGCGCCGGAATACGGCAGGCCGGGCGCGATGGCCTCGAGCGCGGCCGATTGCGCCGCCAGCACCAGCTCATACAAGCGCTTTTGCGGCGCCGAGTAACGGCCGTTGACCGGGTAGGTGCGCGTGATGTCGGAGGCGTAGCCATCGAGCTCGCAGCCGGCGTCGATCAGCACCAGATCGCCGTCCCTGGTTTGCGCGTTGTTGGCGCTGTAGTGCAGCACGCAGGCGTTGGCGCCGGCGGCGACGATCGAGTTGTAGGCCGGCGCCTGGGCGCCGCTGCGGCGGAATTCGTACAGCAGCTCCGCCTCGATCTCGTACTCGAACATGCCGGGGCGCGAGGCGCGCATCGCCCGCGCGTGCGCCGCGCTGGAGATGGTGGCCGCGCGCAGCATGGTGGCCTGCTCGCTGTCGTCCTTCAACAGGCGCATCTCGTCGAGCAGCGGCAGCAGGTCGACCGCGCTGGCCGGCGGGGTGACGCCGGTGCGCGCCATGCGCCGCACATTGCCCAGCCAGAGCTTGATCTGGGCGTCGAGCACCGGGTTGCTGGCCAGCGCGCAGTACAGCGCCGGCGCGTCGGCCAGCAGCTTGGTGATTTCGCCGTCGAGGTCTTCGATCGGATAGGCTGCGTCGAAGCCGAAGGCCGCGCGCGCGGCGTCCGGGCCGTGGCGGAAGCCTTCCCAGATTTCGCGTTCGACGTTCTTCTGGCGGCAAAACAGGATGGCGCGCGCCGGCGCGTCGTCGCCGCGCGCGGCCACCAGCACCACCACGCTTTCCGGTTCGGCAAAGCCGGTCAGGTAATAGAAATAGCTGTCGTGCCGGTACGGGTAGTCGCTGTCGCTGTTGCGCGCCACCTCCGGCGCGGTGCCCAGCACCGCCACCGCGCCGGCGGGCATCGCCGCCAACACGCGCGCGCGGCGCGCGGCGTATGCCTCCATCCCGCGCGGCGCGGCGGCCGGCATCAGCGCGCGCCCCGGGCGCCGGGAGCCATCGACGCCAACGGCGCGTTCAGCTTCTCCAGCTGCTCGACGGTGCCGAGGTTGTGCCACTCGCCCTCGTACACCTCGCCGCCGACCTGCTTCTTGTCGATGAATGAACGGATCAACGGTCCCAGCTTGGCGTGCTGGCCCGGCGCGATGCCGTCGAACATGTCCGGCCGGTAGACGCCGATATTGCCGAAGGTCCACTTCGGCGCGCCGTCATTCGTCAGCGAATACATCGTCAGGCCGAAGTCGCCCTCCGGATGGAAGTCGGGATTGGGCACCAGGTACAGCCAGCAGACGTCGCGCTGGTCGGCCGGGTAGGGCTTGCCCCACATGTCCTCGTCCTTGAGCACGTCCTTGACCTGTTCGAAGTCGAAGTACGGGCAGTAGATGTCGCCCGACACGGCCACGAACGGCTCCTCGCCCAGCAGGTGGCGCGCGGTGGCGACGCCGCCGGCCGTCTCGAGCGCCGCCGCCTCGCGCGAGTACAGCAGCCTGGCGCCGTACTTGCTCCCGTCGCCCAGCGTCTGCTCGATGACCTCGCCCAGGTGGGCGGTGTTGATGACGATCTCGGTGATGCCGGCGCGCACCAGGTTGACGATGTGCCAGACGATCAGCGGCCGGCCGCGCACCTTGAGCAGCGGCTTGGGGCAGGCGTCGGTCAGCGGGCGCATGCGCTCGCCGCGGCCGGCGGCGAAGATCATCGCCTTCATCAGAACGTGTAGCCGACTTGCGGCTGCTTGTCCTCGAGCGTGTCGAGCAGGCGCACCAGCGGCTTGAGGTCCTTGTAGCGGTTGGCCGTCTTGCGCACGTAGTCCATCACGGTCGGCAGGTCGCCCAGGTACTGGGCCTTGCCGTCGCGGTGGTACAGCCGGCAGAACAGGCCGAGGATCTTCAGGTGGCGCTGCAGCCCCATGTACTCGAAGTCTTTATAAAAGGCGTCGATGTCCTTGTTGACCGGCAGGCCGGCCGACTTGGCGTGCTGCCAGTAGCGGATCGCCCAGTCGAGCACCAGCTCCTCGTCCCATTGCACGTAGGCGTCGCGCAGCAGCGAGGCCAGGTCGTAGGTGACCGGGCCGTACAGCGCGTCCTGGAAGTCGAGCACGCCCGGGTTGCCGGCGTCCATCCACATCAGGTTGCGCGAGTGGAAGTCGCGGTGCACGAACACCTGCTGCTGCGCCGTCACGTTGGCCAGGATGGCGTCGAACACGCCCTGCAGCTCGGCGCTCTGCTTGTCGGTCAGGGTCGCGCCCAGGTGCTTGCCGATGTACCACTCGGGGAACAGGTTCAGTTCGCGCAGCAGGAAGGCGCGGTCGTATTCGGGCAGCACGTCGGGCGCGCTGGTGACCTGGAACCGCACCAGCGACTCGAGCGCCTCGGCGTACATGGTCGAGGCGTTGTCGTGGTCGAGCACCTGCAGGTAGGTCGTCACGCCGAGGTCGGACATCAGCATGAAGCCGCGCTCGTAGTCGGTGGCGACGATGCGCGGCACCGTGACGCCGGCGTGCGTGAGCATTTCGTCAACCTTGACGAAGGCCAAGACGTTTTCGCGCTCCGGCGGCGCGTCCATGACGATCAGCGTGGCGCCGAGCGACGCGCGGTGCGCCGGCAGCACGTCGACCCGGAAGTAGCGGCGGAAGCTGGCGTCGGCCGAGGCCGGACGGGCCGTTGCCACATCGACCACGTCCAGGGTGGACAGCCAGGCGGTCAGCTGCGCCAGGCGGGGATCGGCCGCGATTGCGGTGGACGGGGTTGCTCCAGATGTATCTGAAGTTAAATTCTGTAATAAAGACATTAAGCGAACCGTGGAAACCGGCGTAAGGTGAAGATTCCCATATAATAAGGGATTCAAATCAAAAAATCGCCTGTCATGGTGTTATCCCCCTTCTTTTCATGAGCTGCATGCGCTGGCTACTGGCCCCCCCCACTTCGCACCGCTGGGCGACCGCCCTGACCGCCATCGTCACCGTCTCGGCGGTGCCGACGTACGCCCACGCCCAGGCCGCCGCGCCCAAGCCGCGCGCGCCGCGGGTGGAGGACCCGAACGCCGTCACCACCGTCATGGCCGAGGACATCAGCGGGCGCCCGGAGCGCGAGGTCGTGCTCGAACGCAACGCCGAGATCGTCAAGGACCAGACCAAGGTCCAGTCCGACTACGTCTGCTACCGCCAGGTCGAGAACGAGGTCGAGGCCAAGGGCGCCGTCAAGATCTGGCGCTACGGCGACTACTACACCGGCACCGAGCTCAAGCTCAACATGGACACCGGCAAGGGTTTCATGTTGCAGCCGACCTACCGGATGCAGGCCAACAACGCCCAGGGCAGCGCCGAGCGCATCAACTTCATCAACGAGGACGAGGCGCAGGTCGTCAACGGCACCTACAGCACCTGCGAGGGCACCAACCCGGACTGGTACCTGCGTTCGAGCACGCTCGACCTGGATTCCGGGCGCGACGTCGGCACCGCCAGCCACACGGTGGTGTATTTCAAGGACGTGCCGATCCTGGGCACGCCGGCGCTGTCGTTCTCGCTGTCGGGCGCGCGCCGCTCCGGCTGGCTCTCGCCGACGCCGGGCGTGGGCTCGCGCACCGGCCCCGAGCTGGTGGTGCCGTACTACTTCAACATCGCCCCCAACCGCGACCTGACCCTGTTCCCCAAGATCATCGCGCGGCGCGGCTTCCAGCTCGGCGCGCACGGGCGCTACCTGGGCGAGACCGATGGCGGCCTGTACCAGGGCGACACCTACGCCGAGTACCTGCCGCACGATAAGAAATACGTGCCCGAGAAACCGGGCGGCTCGACCGACCGCTGGACCGTCCGGTCGAGCCACAAACAGGACATCACCGAGGACTGGGCGTTCTCGTGGAACCTGCGCGCGTCGTCGGACAACAATTACCCGAACGACTTCTCCAAGACCGTTTCCAGCTCGACCGAGCGCCAATTGCTGCGCGAGCTGCGCACCGACTACCACGGCGACATCTGGACCCTGACCGCGCGCGTGCAGAAATACCAGGTGCTGCAGGACCCGGCCTCGGTGACCGACAAAACCTTGTTCGTCACGCGCCCGTACGACCGCCTGCCGGCGATCAACTTCCACGCCGGCCAGTACGACGTGCTCGGCGGCTTCGACTGGGCCTTCGACAGCGAGCTGACGCGATTTAGCCACCCGACCCAGATCAACGGCACGCGCCTGGTGGGCATTCCGCAGCTGAGCTATCCGATCGTCGGCCCCAGCTACTTCATCACGCCCAAGGTCATGGTCAACCTGGCCAGCTACTCGCTCGACAGCTACGGCGCGCAGTCGTCGCGCAACCTGTCGCGCGCGGTGCCGACCGTCTCGCTCGACTCCGGCCTGGTGTTCGAGCGCGACGTCAAGTTCCAGAACAAGGAGATGACGCAAACGCTCGAGCCGCGGCTGTTCTACGTCAAGACGCCGTACCGCGACCAGAGCCAGTTCCCGACCTTCGACACCGACGCGGCCACGTTCAACTTCAGCCAGATCTTCAGCGAGAACCGCTTCGTCGGCTCGGACCGCATCGGCGACGCCAACCAGCTCACCGCCGCGCTGGTGTCGCGCTTCCTCGACGCCGCCGGCGCCGAGCAGCTGCGCCTGGCGTTCGGCCAGCGCTTCTACTTCGAGGACCAGCGCGTGCAGCTGGCCTCGAGCACGCCGGTGAGCGAGGCCCGCTCCGACATCCTGCTCGCCGCCAACGGCCGCATCTCGGAACACTGGGGCTTCGACAGCGCGCTGCAGTACAATCCGAGCCAGAGCCGGGTGGTGTCGCAAAGCTACACGGCGCAATGGATCCCGGCGCCGAAAAAAGTGCTCAACGTCGGCTACCGCTACCTGCGCGACAGCTTCAAGAACATCGAGATCTCCAGCCAGTGGCCGATCTTCAAGCGCTGGTACGGCGTCGGCCGGGTCAGCTACTCCATGCAGGACAGCAAAATCCTCGAGAGCCTGATCGGTCTCGAATACAAGGCCGACTGCTGGGTGTTCCGGGTCGGCGGGCAGCGCTTCGTGACGACGTCGACGACGACGTCGACGCCGATCTTCTTCCAGCTCGAGCTCAACGGCCTGTCGCACCTGGGCGTGGGCAGCCCGATCGAGGCGATGAAAAACAGTATTCCGGGGTATCAGCGTTTGAACGAGGGCTACGGCCGCTAAAGCAAGGCATCCGGGCGCGCGCCGCCGTCCCCTGGCCGGGGCGCGCGCCTTTTGATTTTTTTTACACCTGACTCATGAGCGTTCTACCATGCGTAATGCCAGTATGTACCAAATGAAGCTACTCGCCGTCCTGTTGTGCACCACCGCCCTCGGCGGTTGCAGCCTGTTCTCGAAAAAACCGGCGCCGGCGCCGGCCGCCCCGGCCGTCACCACCCCGGCCGCCAACGCCGCCACCGCCACCGGCGCGGCCGCCGCCAAGACGGAGGCCAGGGCCGACGGCAAGGGCTTCATTCCGCCCGGTTCGTCGAGCAACGTCGCCATCGACTCCATCGTCGTCGTCGTCAACGACGACGTCATCACGCAGCGCGAGCTGGCCAACCGCATCAAGAGCGTCACCGCCCGCATGAAGGCGCAGAACGTGCAGATGCCGGCCGCCGCCGACCTGCAGCGCCAGCTGCTCGAGCGCATGATCGTCGAGCGCGCCCAGTTGCAGATGGCCAAGGAGATGGGCGTGCGCGTCGACGACACCCAGCTCGACCGCGCGATCGGCCGCATCGCCGAGGCGCAGAAGCTCAGCGTGCAGGACTTGCGCAACCAGATGGAAAAGGATGGCACGCCGTTCGCGTCGTTCCGCGAGGATATCCGCGAGGAGATCATCATGCAGCGCCTGCGCGAGCACGAGGTCGACTCCAAGATCCAGATCTCCGACGCCGAGGTCGACAGCTTCCTGGCCGCCGAGAAGGCCGCCGCCGCCGAGCAGTTCGAGATCAACATCGCGCAAATCATGGTGCGCATCCCGGACAACGCCACGGCCGAGGTGATCGCCCAGCGCCGCGCGCGCGCCGAGGAAGTGATGCGCCAGCTGCGCACCGGCGCCGACTTCGCCAAGATGGCCGCCACCTACTCGGACGCCAGCGACGCGCTGCAGGGCGGCGCGGTCGGCTGGCGCCTGCCCGAGCGGCTGCCGCCGGTGTTCGCCGAGGCGCTGGGCAAGCTCAAACCGGGCCAGGTCACGCCGATCATCAAAAGCACCGGCGCCTTCCACATCCTGAAGGCGGTCGACCGCCGCAGCGTGGCCGAGGCGCAGGCCGCCCAGTCGGTGCAGCAAACCCACGCGCGCCACATCCTGATCAAGGTCACGCCGACCATGAGCGCGGCCGACGCCAAGCGCAAGCTGGCCGAACTGAAGGAACGCCTCGACAACAACGCCGCCAAGTTCGAGGACCTGGCGCGGCTGGTGTCGAACGACGGCTCGGCCGCCAAGGGCGGCGACCTGGGCTGGCTGTATCCGGGCGACACGATGCCCGAGTTCGAGGCCGCGATGAACAACCTCAAGATCGGCGAGGTGTCGCAGCCGGTCGAGACCAGCTTCGGCGTGCACCTGATCGAGGTGCTCGAGCGCAAGAGCGACGACGTCTCCAAGGAGCGCGAGCGCAACAACGCGCGCCAGGCCATCCGCGAACGCAAGATGGAGGAGGCGGCCGAGAGCTGGCAGCGCGAGGTGCGCGACCGCGCCTACGTCGAGTTCCGCACCGAAGAGGGCGCCGCCGCCGCGGCGGCCGCGAAACAGTAATCCGCCGATCAAGGGAGCACGCATGGGCGCCACTTCATCCACCGGGCGCCCAGAGGCGGCCCCCGTGTCCCGCGCCCGCCGGGGGCGGCCGGTGCTGGCCGTCACCGTCGGCGAGCCGGCCGGCATCGGCCCGGAAATCTCGATCCGCGCCGCCTGGGCGCGCCGGCGCGAGGTCGATTGCGTGCTGCTGGGCGACGCCGCGTTTCTGTCCATGATCGCCGCCGACATCGACCCGGCCATCCGGCTGTCGGCGCTGTCGCTGCAGGCGGTGCGCAACGGCGGCCTGCCGCATTTCGGCCCCGAACGGATCAGCGTGATCGACGTCCCGCTCGACGCCCACGTCGTGCCGGGCCAACTGGACAAGGCCAACGGCCGCGCCGTGCTGGCCACGTTGGACGCGGCCATCGAAGGCGTGCGCGCCGGCTGGTTCGAGGCGGTCGTCACCGCGCCGCTGCAAAAGAGCACCATCAACGATGCCGGCGTCCCCTTCTCCGGCCACACCGAATACTTCGCCGACCGCACCGGCACCGCGCAAGTGGTGATGATGCTGGCCGGCCAGCCGCCGGCCCCGGCCGGCGGAACCCTGCCGCCGCCGCTGCGGGTGGCGCTCGCCACCACCCACCTGGCGCTCAAGGACGTCGCCGCCGCCCTCACGCGGGAAGGATTGGCGCGCGTGCTCGACATCATCGACCACGACCTCCAAACCAAATTCGGCCTCGCCGCCCCGCGCATCCTGCTGTGCGGCCTGAACCCGCACGCGGGCGAGGGCGGCTACCTGGGGCGCGAGGACATCGACGTCATCGCGCCGGCCATCGCGGCGGCCCGGGCGCGCGGCATCGACGCCCGCGGCCCGTATCCGGCCGACACGCTGTTCCAGCCCAAGTACCTGAAGGACGCCGACTGCGTGCTGGCCATGTACCACGACCAGGGCCTGCCGGTGCTGAAATACGCCACGTTCGGGCAGGGCGTCAACATCACGCTCGGCCTGCCGCTGATCCGCACCTCGGTCGACCACGGCACGGCGCTCGACCTGGCCGCGCAAGGCCTCGGCCTGGCCGACTGCGGCAGCATGGAAGCGGCCATCGCCACCGCGCTGGCGATGGCCGACGCCGTCGCCGGCCTTTAAAATTCACTCAATAAAAGAACAACCATGAAACACGTAGCCCGCAAACGCTTTGGCCAGAACTTCCTGCACGACAAGTACGTCCTGTCGAGCATCACCGAGGCGATCGCGCCGGCGCCGGACGACGCCATGGTCGAGATCGGCCCCGGCCTGGGCGCCATGACCGAGCAGTTGATGCGCACGCTCAAGATGATGCACGTCGTCGAGCTCGACCGCGACCTGGTCGCGCGTCTGGAAAAGACCTACAACCCGGCCAAGCTGACGATCCACGCCGGCGACGCGCTCAAGTTCGACTACGGCACGATCCCGGTGCCGGAAGGGCAGAAGCTGCGCATCGTCGGCAACCTGCCGTACAACATCTCCAGCCCGTTGCTGTTCCACCTGGCCACGTTCGCGCCGCTGGTCAAGGACCAGCACTTCATGCTGCAAAAGGAAGTGGTCGAGCGCATGGTGGCCGAGCCGGGCAGCAAGACCTACGGCCGCCTGTCCGTGATGCTGCAGTGGCGCTACGACATGTCGCTGCTGTTCGTGGTGCCGCCGGAAGCGTTCGATCCGCCGCCGAAGGTCGAATCGGCGATCGTGCGCATGATCCCGGTGGCCAACCCGCTGCTGTGCGACGGCGCCACGCTGGAGGCGGTGGTGTTGAAGGCGTTCTCGCAGCGCCGCAAGGTGATCCGCAACTGCCTGGCCGGCATGTTCACGGAAGCGCAGATCGTCGAAGCGGGCATCGACCCGACCCACCGTCCGGAAACGGTCGGCCTGGCCCAGTACGTCGCCCTCGCCAACCTCCTCAAATAACCCCACCAACCCGTGGGGTCAAGTCTGACATTCGGACACGACCTCGTCTTTGAAGCCAGCGGTACTGTTGAGCTGGTGTCCGAATGTCAGACTTGACCCCCGCTGTTATTCCTTTTTAAAAGCGACAGGCAAAAAAAAGCCCGCTGGTTAAAGCGGGCTAAATCCAATTCCTTTGCAAGAAGTGGAGGAGACAAGTACAGTATGGTGCGTCGCGGTATATCACGCCACTTTATTTTTCACATATCAAACATCAGATATGTGAATATCTCGTCTCCCCTCCTGCGTTTACTTCAGTTTGCATTCCACCAGCAGGTTGGTCACGGCCGCCTCGCCCATGACCCCCACGCCGTTTTTCACCGTGCAGGTGATGTCGGTCGAGCTGAGGGTGGCGTCCGGGTGGATGGTGACGCCATACGACTGGCCGTCCGCCACGGCGGCGCTGAACGCGAAATCGCCGGCGCCGCTGCCGTCGGCCGGGCTGGTCAGGGTGACCTGGCCGCCGGCCGAACCGTTCAACAGGGTCACGGTGCGTGCGGCGGCGGCGGTGGTGCCGTTCGCCTGCACCTGGGACAGGCCGGTGAACTGACCGCCCAGCGAATACGCCCTGCGCGCGCACGAGATGCCCACCGAGATCGCCACCGTCTGGCCGGCCGAGCCGGTGTTGATGGAGGTGAACTGGCAGATCATATGTTCAGGCTGCTGGGCGAACGTGACGTTGTAGCTGGTGCCGTAGCCGATCTGGCGCGGGAACGCGAAGGTGGTCGCGCCGGCCGGGATGGAAATGGTCTCGCCGCCATTGCTCAACTGCAGGCCGGGCGTGGCCAGTCCGCTGATCGTGCCCTGCACCGTGTATTGCGCCTTGCCGCCGCAGCCGGCCAGCAGGGCCGCCGCGCTCACCGCCACGATGGCGCCCAGATACGATAATTTCATGTAATTCTCCAAAGATCGAGCTGACGCCCGCGGTGTAGTTATTTTGCGACGCAATTGACGACCAACCGGTTGTCATTGCCGGACGGCATCACTCCGGCGCCGGGCACCGAGTTGGTGACGGGCGCGGTGAGCGAGCAGGTGCGATTGGACGGCTGCGCCAGCACGGTCACGCCGTAGGGCGAGCCCTCGCCGACCGTATTGGCGAAGGAGAACGTGACCTCGGCGCCGGCCGTCGGGGGCGGTGCGATGTACACGGTGTCGGGGCCGTTCGCCAGGGTGACGCCGTCGTTGGTGCCGGCCACGCCGTCGTCGGCCAGGCCCTGCACTTTGCCGCTAAGCACCCACGGATTGGTGGTGCAACTGACCACGGTCCGATAGGACGTGAAGGAGTTGGCCTTGTTGGTGTTATCGGTCAGTTTGCACGTGGCGCCGGTGGGCGGGGTGTCGATTTGGATGTCGAACGATTCGTCGACCGCGATCAGGCGGGTGAACTGGAACGAGCTCGCGTTGGCGGCGATGGTGATCTTTTCACCGGTCGGCCGGTTGATCAGCACCAGACCGGGCTTGGTCAGACCGCTGATACTGCCTTGCAGCAGCATGCTGCCGTCGCTACCGCCGCCGCAGGCGCTCAGGACAACGGCACACAGCAGGGCCAGGCCCGCACGCGGATACACACTTTTCATAAAATCTTCTCCAAAACGAATAGGGCCGGCAGCACGCACGGGTGCAGCATCTTACACGGATTTGCCCCGTATTTTAGTGCATTTGGTAACACCAGTCCCCCCAATGGATGTAACAGCTTGTTAGGGACTGGCGCAAGGCGGCGTGCGACCAGAGCGCGATCGGTGCGACAATAGCCCGGACTCCACTCTTTTTTTGCCACCCATGACGCCACGCCCACCGCAAGCCCTGCTGTTCGATCTCGACGACACCCTGTGGCCGATCGGCCCGGTCATCGCGGCCGCTGAAACCGGCTGGCACGCGTGGCTGGCCGAGCGCGCGCCCGCCGTGACAAGCAAGTATTCGGTCGAGGCGCTGCGCGCGCTGCGCCTGGCCCTGCTGGAAAAACAGCCTGAGCTGACGGCCGACCTGTACCGGCTGCGCCGCGTCGCGCTCGAGGCCGTGTTCGCCGAAACCGGCGAGGATGCGTCCCACATCGACGGCGCGATGCAACACTTCAACGTGCTGCGCAACGCGGTCACCTTGTTCGACGACGTGGCGCCGGTGCTCGCCGAGCTGGGCGGCATGCTGCGCCTGGGCGTGATCACCAACGGCAACGCCGACCTTGAAGTCATCGGTTTGCACCACCATTTCGAAGTGGCGCTGGCGTCGGCCCGCTTCGGCCGCGCCAAGCCCGACCCGTCCATCTTCCTGGCCGCGTGCGAGGCGATGGGCGTGGCGCCGGCCGACGCCGTCTATGTCGGCGACGACCTGCGGCTGGACGTGCGCGGCGCGCAGTCGGTGGGCATGCGGGCGGTGTGGATGAACCGCACCGGCAGCACCGCCCACCTCGACGCCGGCATCGTGCCCGACGCCATTTGCGCCGATTTCCACGACCTGCTGGCGTGGCTGAAGGAGCAACTGGGGGCGCAAGCGAAGGACCGGCCGCCGGTCTAGATGCCGGATTGCTGTCACACGACAGCCCCCGGCCGGCGCGGAGCGTGCATAATAGGCAAATACGGCAACTCTCGGCAAATAAGATATACAGTATGCAACTCGACACACGCGCTCAAACCCTGCTCAAAGCCCTGGTGGAACGCTATATCGCGGACGGCCAACCGGTCGGCTCGCGCGCGCTCTCCAAGATCTCCGGGCTGGATCTGTCGCCGGCGACGATCCGCAACATCATGGCCGACCTCGAGGAGCTCGGCTATGTCGCCAGTCCGCACACCTCGGCCGGCCGGGTGCCGACGCCGCGCGGCTACCGCATCTTTGTCGACACGCTGCTGACGGTGCAGCATCTGGACGAGCAATCGGTCGAGGGCCGCATGCGCCTGCAGGCGCCGCAGCCGCAGAAGATGATCTCCAACGCGGCCCAGATGCTGTCGTCGCTGTCGCAGTTCGCCGGCGTCGTGCTCAGCCCGCGCCGTGAATCGGTGTTCCAGCAGATCGAATTCCTGCGGCTGGGCGAGAAGCGCATCCTGCTGGTGATCGTCGGTCCTACCGGCGACGTGCAAAACCGCCTGCTGTTGACCGATGTCGACTACAGCCCCACCCAGCTGATCCAGTCGGCCAACTATATCAACCAGAACTACGGCGGCCTGGCCTTCGACGAGGTGCACACGCGCCTGCAGACGGAGGTGCGGCAGTTGCGCGACGATATGGGCCGGCTGATGCAGGCGGCGGTGGAGGCGGGCAGCGAGGCGATGGCGGACAACTCGGACGACATGGTCATCGCCGGCGAGCGCAACCTGCTGTCGGTCAGCGATTTGTCGTCGAACATGACGTCGCTGCGGCAGATGTTCGACATGTTCGAGCAAAAGACGGGCTTGATGCAGCTGCTCGACGTGTCGAGCAAGGCCAGCGGCGTGCAGATTTATATCGGCGGCGAATCGAGCCTGGTGCCGATGGACGAGATGAGCGTAGTGACCGCGCCGTACATGGCCAACGGCAAGATCGTCGGCACCTTGGGGGTGATCGGCCCGACCCGCATGGCCTATGAGCGCGTGATACCGATCGTCGATATCACGGCCAAATTGTTATCGAACGCGTTGAGCCATAATTAGCCGCAATCAGGTCGCGGCATGGCGGCCTATGGCCGGTGCGGGCAGGCGGTCTTGATGCAGTTGCCGTAGATCGCCAGCGCGTGTTCGGCGATCTTGAAGCCGCGCTCCTTGGCGACCATCTGCTGGCGCGTTTCGATCTCTTCGTCGAAGAACTCTTCCACACGGCCGCAGTCGAGGCACACCAGGTGGTCGTGGTGCGATCCCTCGTTGAGCTCGAAGATGGCCTTGCCGGTTTCAAAGTGGTTGCGGTTCAGCAGGCCGGCCTGCTCGAACTGGGTCAGCACGCGGTAGACGGTGGCCAGGCCGACGTCCATATTGTCGGCCAGCAGGATCTTGTAGACATCCTCGGCCGTCAGGTGGCGAACCTCGCTGTTCTGGAAGATGTCCAGGATTTTAAGGCGAGGCAGCGTGGCTTTGAGGCCGCTGGCCTTCAGATCGGTTGGATTGTTACCCATGGTGGACACTCTTATTCTGGTTGGCGATAGCTAACCCACAGTTTAACGCACTCCGCGACCCGCCGCACTGATTGTCGCCACCTAATTGCCGCCGCCTCCTTGCGGCGGCGGCCCCGTCGGCGTTTGCAAACATTTACACTTGCGCCTTGCAAAACAAGGACATAAGCCCTGTTTTACAGGATAATGCTGTCACTTCGCGTGCCCGCGCGGCCCCATCTCGCACCATGTGCTTTATGATATAGCGTTTTTCGGCATTTCCGCTTGACCAGATTGAGGACACTTATGCGCGTCACCCCGGCTTTATTGCAGTCTTTGTCGCACCGTTTTACCCGCCGTGCTCCGTTGCTCGCAGGCGCCGTCTGCGTCGCGCTGGCCGCCGGCGGCTGTGCTTCCAACACCACCCTGGGCGAGAAATCGAACGAGGTCAAGGAAACCGGGACCACCCTGGACGCCAGCAAAGGCGCGCAAACGACCACCATCACGCCGCTGCAAAAGTTCATGTGGTTCTTCTCGCCATACCGTCCCGACATCCAGCAAGGTAACTTTGTATCCGAAGAAATGTTGGCGCAATTGAAAGTCGGCATGACGCGCGACCAGGTCCGCTTCATCTTCGGCACCGCGCTGCTGACCGACCCGTTCCATGCCAACCGCTGGGACTACGCGTTCCGCATGGCCAAGGGCAACGGCGAGGTCACCACCAGCCGCGTCATCGTCTTCTTCGACAACGACGGCAAGGTCGCGCGCTGGGAAGGCGGCAACCTGCCGACCGAAAAAGAATACATCGCCCGCATCGCCGGCCCGGCGCCGAAGATCAAGAAAAATCCCGACGCCCCCGACAACAAGCCTGCGTCGAGCGTGCCGCCGCCTACGACGACGGGGAGCGACAACGCCGCGCCCGCGCCGGTGGGCGTGACGGTGGGTAACCAGAAAAATTAAGGAAGCACGCATGACCGCAATGAATATCGCCATCGCCGGCGCGAGTGGCCGCATGGGCCGCATCCTGATCGAAGCCGTCGAGAACGCGCCGGACGCGCGCCTGGCCGGCGCCCTGGACCGCGCCGGTTCGGCCAGCGTCGGCAGCGACGCCGCCGCCTTCCTCGGCAAGCCGGGCGGCGTGCTGGTGCAATCGGACCTGTCGCAAGGCTTGGCCGGCGCCCAGTATCTGATCGACTTCACCCGTCCCGAGGGCACGCTCGAGCATCTGGCCTATTGCGCCGAGCACGGCATCAAACTGGTCATCGGCACCACCGGTTTCGACGACGCCGGCAAGGCCGCCATCGCCGAAGCGGCCAAGAAAACCGCGATCGTGTTCTCGCCCAACTTCAGCGTCGGCGTCAATGTCACGATGAAGCTGCTCGAGCAGGCCGCCAAGGCGCTGTCGACCGGCTACGACATCGAAGTGATCGAGGCGCACCACCGCTTCAAGGTCGACGCCCCGTCCGGCACCGCGCTGAAGATGGGCGAAGTGATCGCCGGCGCGCTGGGCCGCGACCTGAAGGAGTGCGCCGTCTACGCGCGCGAAGGCGTGACCGGCGAGCGCGATCCGTCGTCGATCGGCTTTGCCACCATCCGTGGCGGCGACATCGTCGGCGACCACACCGTGCTGTTCGCCGGCATCGGCGAGCGCATCGAAATCAGCCACAAATCGAGCAGCCGCGCGACCTACGCGCACGGCGCGCTGCGCGCCTGCCGCTTCCTGGCCGACAAGCCGACCGGTTTGTTCGACATGTATGACGTGCTGTCGCTGAACGGATGACGCCCGCCGTCGCCAACCAGTTCACCCTGGCCCATTACTGGGAACAGGGCGACGGCATCAGCCACGCGGTGGCGTTCGTGCTGCTGGCGATGTCGCTGGTGAGCTGGTTCTTCATCCTGTCGAAGGCCTTCGCGGCCTGGCGCGTGCGCCGCAGCTCCCCGGCCGTGCAGGCTTTCTGGGACGCGCCGACGATGCAGGACGGCGTCGCCACGCTGGAGCTGGCCGACCCGGAAAAAATCTACCTGCCGCTGGCGCAGCAAGGCGCCGCGCAAATCAAGGTGGCCGAGCGGCCGTCGCTGGGCGGCGAGATGGACCGCGCCGCGCAGGTCACGCGCGTGCTGCGCGTGGCGATCCAGCGCTCGACCAACCGCCTCGAAGGCGGCCTGACCGTGCTGGCGTCGATCGGCGCGACCGCGCCGTTCGTCGGCCTGCTGGGCACCGTCTGGGGCATTTACCACGCGCTGGCCAACGTCTCGGCCAACGGCACCGTGCAGATCGACAAAGTGGCCGGCCCGGTCGGCGAGGCGCTGGTCATGACCGCGATCGGCCTGACGGTGGCGATTCCGGCGGTGCTGGCGTTTAACGCCTTCAACCGCGTCAACCGCCTGACGCTGGCGGAGCTGGACGCGTTCGCGCACGACCTGCACGCCTATTTGACGACCGGCGCGCGCGCCGGCAAATAGTTAAGTAAGTACCTACTCACTCTGAGCCTGGAGCAAACATGAGCTTTGGCGCATTCAACCACCACCGCCAGCCGGGACCGATGTCCGACATCAACGTCACGCCGATGGTCGACGTGATGCTGGTGCTGCTGGTGATCTTCATCCTGAGCGCGCCGATGTTCACCAGCGCGGTCAAGCTCGACCTGCCGAAGGCGCAGGCGCCCACCAGCCAGCAGCAGGCCGAGGCGGCCACCGTCACCCTGGCGATCGACGGCAAGGGCAAGATCTTCTGGAACAACGAGCCGATCGCGCGGGAGGCGCTGGAGGCGCGCCTGGTCGAAGCGGCCAGGCAGGATCCGCAGCCGGAGCTGCAGCTGCGCGCCGACAAGGACACCCGCTACGAAGTGGTGGCGCAGGTGATGGCGGCGGCGCAGACCAATGGATTAACGAAACTGGGGTTCGTCACGGACCCGAAGAAAGAGCAAAAATAATGGCAACCGCAGAATTGAACGGCGCGGCGATCACCGATATGAGCAGCTTCCACGCGGCCTGCAAGGCGGCGATGGGCTTTCCCGACACGTATGGCGCGACGATGGACGCGTGGGTCGATTGCCTGAGCTATCTGCGCGACGACGACGGCATGAGTAAATTCCGCCTCAAGCCCAACGAGGTGCTGGAGATCGTCATCAAGGACGCCGCCGCGATGAAAGCCGCCGCGCCGGATATCCTGGAAGAGGTGACGTACTGCGTGGCCGGCATCAACGAGCGGTATGAGGATTACGGCGAGAAGCCGGCGTTGAAGCTGACGTTGAAATAACGGGAATTAACCCACGATCGGGATCTGCGCCTTGGCGCCGGTCTCGCCGGGCGCCAGGGTCAACACTTCGAACCCGGTCTCGGTCACCAGCACCATGTGTTCCCACTGCGCCGACAACGATTTGTCGCGTGTCTCGACGGTCCAGCCGTCGTCCAGCTCCTTCGTGGCCGCGCGGCCGGCATTGATCATCGGCTCGATCGTAAACAGCATGCCCGGCTTGAGCACCACGCCCTGGCCCGGGCGGCCGTAATGCGTCACCTGCGGCTCCTCGTGGTAGACCTGGCCGATACCGTGGCCGCAATAATCGAGCACCACGCTGAAGCCGGCCTTTTCCGCCACCGTCTGGATCGCGAAACCGACGTCGCCCAGGGTCGCGCGCGGCTTGACGGCGCGGATGCCGGCCCACATCGCCGCGTAGGTCGTCTCGACCAGCTTGCGCGCCGCCTTCGACGGTTCGCCGACGTAGTACATGCGGCTGGTGTCGCCGTGCCAGCCATCCTTGATGACGGCCACGTCGATGTTGATGATGTCGCCGCCCTTGAGCACTTCCTCGGGCGAGGGGATGCCGTGGCAGACCACGTGGTTGATCGAGCTGCACACGGTGGCCGGGAAGCCGCCGTAGCCGACGTTGGCCGGGATGACCTTCTGCACGTTGACGATGTAGTCGTTGCACAGCTGGTCGAGGTAGGCCGTCGTCACGCCGGCCTTGATGTGCGGGCCGATCATCGTCAGCACGTCGGCCGCCAGCTGGGCGGCGACGCGCGCCATGACGATTTGCTCGGGCGACTTGATCATATTGGCGTTGCGGCGGGACATGGACTACCTCTTTCTTTTCGAAGGGGCGTAGTTTGCCACAAACCGCCAATCCTAGGCGTTAGCGTACCTCTTTCACGTCGAAATGCGGGTTGTAAATCAGGCACAATAAATTGCCGAACGGGTCCGCCAATTCGACGGTCTTGATATTTTCACCGACATCCTGGATGGCGCCGTGGATGGTCGCGCCCAGCGCCACGATGCGGTCGGCCTCCGCCTGGATGTCGTCGACGCCCCAGTACACCATGCCGCCGGCCGTGGCCGCCCGGCCATCCGGAATCAATCCCAGTTCAAAACCGCCGACGCTGAAACCGACATAAAAAGGCTGGTCGAAGTAGGGCGCGGTGTCGAACACCTTCGCATACCACTCCTTGGCGGCCGCCAGATCGGCCACCGGGTAAACCAACGTGCGCAGTCCCTTGATCATGATGATAGTCTCCATAGCGATGTCTAAAACACCATCTTGGCATATGCGCGGCGCCGGCGATTGTAAAAATGGAAGCTGAATGACTAGGCGGCGCTTAAAAAGCGCTCCGGCGCGCTGCCGGCGAATTCCTGGAAATCGTGGATCAGGTGCGACTGGTCGAAGTAGCAGCATTCGAGCGCCAGCCGCGCCCAATCCGGCGTGGGCGACGCTTTCAGCGCAGCCGCCGCCCGGCGGAAGCGGCAAATGCGGGCATACAACTTGGGCGACAGTCCGACCCGCGCGCGGAACTGCGCCGCCAGGTGCTGGCGCGATACGCCCAATCGCGTCGCCAGATCGTCGATCCGCACGGCGCCGGCACTGGCATCGAGCACACCCAGGGCGCTCCGGATCAGCGCTCCGCCGCCGGCCATTGGGTCGACATCGCGCAGCCGCCGCAACAACTGCGTTTCAATTAATGCAATACGTTCGCGGTCGGAGAGCTCACGGGTCCACAACGCGTCGGCCAGCCGGTCGGCGTCGCTCCGACCCCACAGCAGGTCGATATCGGCCCGCTGATCGGTCAGCGCGTGCAGCGGCGTGGCCAGAAACGTCCCGGCAGCCCCCGGCTTGAAGCGCACCGCCACCGTGCCCACCGGCCCGGCGCTGGCCACCTGGATGGCGGTGCTCATCATGCCGACGGCGAAAGCCGGCTGGCCGCCGTCCTGCCACAGGATGTCGACGCAGTTATCGGGCAGCACCCGGTGCGTATGCGCCCGCCCGGGCGCGACGGAGAGCACGCGCGCCGTCCACATGCAGTCGACATGGGCGCTCAAAGCCGGGTGGGGAG
Source organism: Burkholderia sp. LMU1-1-1.1 (assembly GCF_040675865.1). Lineage (NCBI taxonomy): Bacteria > Pseudomonadati > Pseudomonadota > Betaproteobacteria > Burkholderiales > Burkholderiaceae > Burkholderia > Burkholderia sp. LMU1-1-1.1. The sequence continues at coordinate 128,630 of NZ_JBEGHG010000008.1, forward strand.
GGTATTCGCGGTAAAGCATACGGTTATCTTACCGTCTGGACGGCGCCAAGGGGCCACTCTCGTGCGCTGGAGGCGGTTGAGCCAGTATAATGTCCGGTTCATATTCCTTTTTTGCCGGGCCACGCCGGCCGCACACCACCATGCAAGATAAATATAGTCCCGCCGACGTAGAACAAGCCGCGCAATCCCACTGGAAGGCCATCGACGCCTATAAAGCCGTCGAGCACGACCCGCGTTTCCCGAAAGGGAAGTACTACGCCTGTTCGATGCTGCCTTACCCGTCGGGCAAACTGCACATGGGCCACGTCCGCAACTATACGATCAACGACGTGATGTATCGCTACCTGCGCATGAACGGCTACAACGTGCTGATGCCGATGGGCTGGGACGCATTCGGCATGCCGGCGGAAAACGCGGCGATGGCCAACAACGTGCCGCCGGCGCAGTGGACCTATTCGAACATCGCCCACATGCGCGAGCAGATGGAGTCCATGGGCCTGGCGATCGACTGGTCGCGCGAGATGACCGCCTGCAAGCCGGAATACTACAAGTGGAACCAGTGGATGTTCCTGAAGATGCTCGAAAAAGGCATCATCTACAAAAAGACCGGCACCGTGAACTGGGACCCGATCGACCAGACCGTGCTGGCCAACGAGCAGGTCATCGACGGCCGCGGCTGGCGTTCGGGCGCGCTGATCGAAAAGCGCGAGATCCCGATGTACTACGCCCGCATCACCGACTACGCCGACGAGCTGCTGGAGCACGTCGACAGCAAGCTGCCCGGCTGGCCGGAGCGCGTGCGCACCATGCAGGCCAATTGGATCGGCAAGTCGACCGGCGTGCGCTTCGCCTTCCCGCATGAGATCAAGGACGCCGACGGCCGGTTGATCCAGGACGGCAAAATGTACGTCTTCACCACCCGCCCGGACACCATCATGGGCGTGACCTTCTGCGCCGTGGCGGCCGAGCATCCGCTGGCGATCCACGCCGCGCGGACCAATCCCGAGCTGGCGGCCTTCAACGCCGAGTGCAAACTGGGTTCCGTGATCGAGGCCGACATGGCGACGATGGAGAAGAAGGGCATGCCGACCGGCCTGTTCGTCACCCATCCGCTGACCGGCGAGCAGGTCGAGGTCTGGGTCGGCAACTACGTGTTGATCACCTACGGCGACGGCGCCGTCATGGGCGTGCCGGCGCATGACGAGCGCGATTTCGCCTTCGCCAAAAAATACAACCTGCCGATCAAGCAGGTGATCAAGGCCGAAGGCCAGGAATTCTCGACCGAGGCATGGCAGGAGTGGTACGGCGACAAGGCCGTCTCGATCGTCACCAACTCGGGCAAGTACGACGGCTTGTCCTACGCCGACGCGGTCGACGCGGTGGCCGCCGACATGGCCGCCAAGGGACTGGGCGAGAAGAAGATCACCTTCCGCCTGCGCGACTGGGGCATCTCGCGCCAGCGCTACTGGGGCACGCCTATCCCGATGATCAACTGCGCCGATTGCGGCTCGGTGCCGGTGCCGGAAAAAGACCTGCCGGTGGTGTTGCCGGAAGACTGCGTGCCGGACGGCAGCGGCAATCCGCTGAACAAGTACGAAGCCTTCCTCAAGTGCGACTGCCCGCAGTGCGGCAAGCCGGCGCGCCGCGAGACCGACACCATGGACACCTTCGTCGATTCGTCGTGGTACTACATGCGCTATACGTCGCCGGGCGCGAACGCGTCGATGGTCGACGAGCGCAACGATTACTGGATGCCGATGGACCAGTACATCGGCGGCATCGAGCACGCCGTGCTGCACCTGCTGTACGCGCGCTTCTGGACCAAGGTGATGCGCGACTTCGGCATCGTCAAGTTCGACGAGCCGTTCACCAACCTGCTGACGCAGGGCATGGTCCTGAACGAGACCTACTTCCGCGAGGACGACGCGGGCAAGAAGACCTGGTTCAACCCCGCCGATGTTGAAGTGACCCTGGACGACAAGGGCCGCCCGCAAGGCGCCGTGTCCAAGGACGACGGCCAGCCGGTGCAGATCGGCGGCACCGAGAAGATGTCGAAGTCGAAAAACAACGGCATCGACCCGGCCGCGCAGATCGGCCAGTACGGTGCCGACACCGCGCGCCTGTTCACGATGTTCGCCTCGCCGCCGGAGCAAACGCTGGAATGGTCGGGCAGCGGCGTCGAAGGCGCCAACCGCTTCCTGCGCCGCGTGTGGGCGTTCGGTTACGCCCAGGCGTCGCGGATCGAAGCGGCGTTGAACGGTCCGGCCGCGCCCGTCGCCACCGAGCCGCAGAAAACCCTGCGCCGCGAACTGCACAAGATCCTGCAGCAGGCCGACTATGACCTCAAGCGCATCCAGTACAACACCGTCGTTTCGGCCTGCATGAAGATGCTCAACACGATCGAATCGGCAAAGCTGGACGACAGCGCCGAATCGAACGCGCTGGTGGCCGAGGGCTTCTCGATCTTCCTGCGTTTGCTGAACCCTGTCGCCCCGCATATCACCCACGTGCTGTGGGAGGAACTGGGCTATGGCAAGGCGCACGGCGACATCCTCAACGTCCAGTGGCCGCAGGTCGACCCGGCCGCGCTGGAACAGGCCGAGATCGAGATGATGATCCAGGTGAACGGCAAACTGCGCGGCAGCGTGGTTGTCGCCAAGGGCGCCGACAAGGCCACCATCGAGGCGGCGGCGCTGGCCAGCGAAGGGGTACGGAAATTCATCGAGGGCACGCCGAAGAAGATCATCGTCGTGCCGGGCAAATTGGTCAACATCGTTGTTTAATAGATTAGCGGACGGATCTCGGATGACTAACATGGCAAGCAGGTCCCGGTTGTTCCAGCGCGCGCGCCTGTGCGGTATTGTGCTGGCGGTGTCGCTGACAGTGTCGGCGTGCGGCTTCCACCTGCGCGGCGACGGCGGCCACTACACGCTGCCGTTCCCGACGATGTATGTGGGGCTGCCCGAGTCGTCCCCGCTGGCGGTCGATTTGAAGCGCAACATCAACGCCAACGGCAGCACCACCGTGGTCAAGACGGCGAAAGAGGCCGAAGGCATCATCGAGGTGATTTCCAATCCGGAGCACACCAAGAGCAAAACCATCCTGTCGCTGAACAGCAATGGCCGCGTGCGGCAGTACCTGCTTCAGTACAGCATCGTGTTTCGCGTGCTGGACAAGCAGGGCGCCGTGCTGCTGCCGCCGACGGCGATCGCGCTGAGCCGCCCGATCGACTTCAACGAAACCCAGCTGCTGGCCAAGGAGCAGGAAGAGGCCTTGCTGTACAAGGATATGCAGACCGACCTGGTGCAGCAGATGATGCGCCGTATCGCCGCCATCAAAATGACGCGCATGTCGGTGCCCGCATCTACGCCCGCATCTACGCCAAATCCGGCGCCGACCCAATCGGCACCGGCCGTGCCGATCCTGTAAGGGCGCGTTTATGCAATTGCGGTTGGAAGCGCTGGACGGGCATTTGACGAAGTCGTTGTCCCAGCTGTACGTCATCACCAGCGACGAGCATCTGCTGGCGCTGGAGGCGGCCGACAAGATCCGCCGCGCCGCGCGCGCGCAGGGCTATTCGGAGCGCGACGTGCTGACCGTCGAGCGCAGCTTCAAGTGGGGCGAGCTGCTGGCGGCCAACCAGGCGCTGTCGCTGTTCGGCGACAAGAAGCTGATCGAGCTGCGCATCCCGACCGGAAAACCCGGCAAGGATGGCGGCGCGGCGCTGCAGAACTACGTCAAGGATCTGAGTCCGGACAACCTGACCCTGATCACCCTGCCCAAGCTGGATTGGCAGACGCAAAAGGCGGCCTGGGTGGCCGCGCTGCAGCAGGCGGCGGTGTATATCGACATCGCCCAGATCGAACGGGCGCAGTTGCCCAACTGGATAGGCCAGCGCCTTGCCGCGCAAGGGCAAAGCGCCGACCGGCAAAGCGTCGACTTCATCGCCGACCGCGTCGAGGGCAACCTGCTGGCGGCGCACCAGGAGATCCAGAAGCTGGCCCTGTTGCACGAGCCGGGCAAGCTGACCTACGAGCAGGTGCACGACGCGGTGCTCAACGTGGCGCGCTACGACGTGTTCAAGCTCAGCGAGGCGATGCTGTCTGGCGATCCGGCGCGGCTGGTGCGCATGCTCGAAGGCCTCAAAGGCGAGGGCGAGGCGCTGCCGCTGGTGCTGTGGGCGGTGTCGGAGGAGATCCGCACGCTATTGAAACTGAAGTCGGGCATGGCGCAGGGCAGGCCGCTCGGCGCGCTGCTCAAGGAATACCGCATCTGGGGGCCGAAAGAGCGCATGATGGACCCGGCGCTGCGCCGCATCTCGCTGCCGACCTTGGAGGCGGCGATGAAGGACGCGGCGCAGGTGGACAAGATGATCAAGGGCCTGCGCGCCAAGGCGCACAACGGCGACGCCTGGGACGCCATGCTGCAGCTGGCATTGAAAGTGGCGCGCGGTTGAAGTTTGTCGCCTAAGAATGTAACGGACATCGTGGAATGAACATGGATATCAAGCACTACATGGAACAACTGGGCCAGCAGGCGCGCAAGGCATCGCGCGCGATGGCCCGCGCCGACAGCGCCACGCGCAACCGCGCGCTGACCCTGATCGCCGACGCCATCGAACGCGACGCCGACCAGCTGCGCGCGGCCAATCAGTTGGACATGGACGCGGCGGCCGCCAACGGCCTGGCGCCGGCCATGCTGGACCGCCTGGCGCTGTCGGACAAGGCCATCGCCACGATGGTCGAAGGCCTGCGCCAGATCGTCGCGCTGCCCGATCCCATCGGCGAGATCTCCGGTTTGAAATTCCGCCCGTCGGGCATCCAGGTCGGCCAGATGCGCGTGCCGCTGGGCGTGATCGGCATCATCTACGAATCGCGTCCCAACGTCACCGTCGACGCGGCGGGGCTGTGCATCAAGAGCGGCAACGCCACCATCCTGCGCGGCGGTTCGGAGGCGATCCACTGCAACCGCGCCTTGGCCAAGCTGGTCAAGGAAGGATTGGCGGGTGCCGGCCTGCCTGAGGACGGCGTGCAAGTGGTCGATACCACCGACCGCGCCGCCGTCGGCGCGCTGATCACCATGCCGCAGTATGTGGACGTGATCGTGCCGCGCGGCGGCAAGGGCCTGATCGCGCGCCTGATGGAAGAGGCGACCGTGCCGATGATCAAACACCTGGACGGCATCTGCCACGTCTACATCGACGCCAAGGCCGATCTGAAGAAGGCTTTGGACATCGGCTTCAACGCCAAGTGCCACCGCTACGGCACCTGCAACACGATGGAAACCCTGCTGGTCGCGCGCGCGATCGCACCGACCGTGCTGCCGCAATTGGCCGCGCTGTACGCGACCAAGGAGGTCGAGCTGCGCGCCGATCCGGAAGCGCTGGCGATCCTGTCGGCGGCGGGCTACCCGCACCTGGCGGCCGCCACCGAAGAAGATTGGTCGACCGAGTACCTGGCCGCGATCCTGTCGGTGAAAATCGTCGACGGCATCGACGAGGCGATGGAGCACATCAACCAGTACTCGTCCAAGCACACCGAATCCATCATCACCGAGGATCACAGCGACGCCATGCGCTTCCTGCGCGAGGTCGATTCGGCGTCGGTGATGATCAACGCCTCGACGCGCTTCGCGGACGGCTTCGAGTACGGTCTCGGCGCCGAAATCGGCATCTCGAACGACAAGCTGCACGCGCGCGGCCCGGTCGGACTGGAAGGTTTAACGTCGTTGAAGTATGTGGTGTTCGGTCACGGTGAAGTTCGTCAATAAAGGATAGCTATGCTCTGGATTAAAGCGCTGCACATTTTCTTCGTCATCTGCTGGATGGCCGGGGTGTTCTACCTGCCGCGCATCTTCGTCAACCTGGCGATGGAAACCAACACCGCCTCCACCGAGCGCCTGACGCTCATGGCGCGCAAGCTGTATCGTTTTTCGATGTGGTTGTCGGTGTTCGCGGTGGTGTTCGGCGCGATCCTGGTCTACATGCAGTACGGCGCGAAAATGCCGGGCTGGATGCACGCCAAGCTGCTGCTGGTGGTGCTGGTGATCGGCTATCACCACGCCTGCGGTTCGATCCTGAAGAAGTTCGAAAAGGGCGTCAACACGCGCAGCCACAAGTGGTTCCGCGTCTTTAATGAAGTACCGGTGTTCATGTTGCTGGCCATCGTGATCCTGGTTGTCGTCAAACCGTTCTGATCGGAGCATCATGAGCAAAGTCTGTCAGTATTTTTTCGCCATCCATTCGCCTTGGACCTATCTGGGACATGAGCGTTTCGTCGCCATGGCGCGCCGGCACGCGGTGCAGATCGAGGTGCGTCCCTTCGATCTGGGCAAGGTGTTCGGTGTATCCGGCGGCCTGCCGCTGGCCAAGCGCGCACCGCAGCGCCAGGCTTACCGCCTGGTCGAACTGACGCGCTGGTCGGAGTTCCTCGGCGTGCCGATGAACGTGCAGCCGAAGTTCTTCCCGGTGTCGCCGGATCTGGCCAACCGCATGGTGATCGCCGCGCGCCTGACGCACGGCGTCGACGTCGCGCTCGAACTGGCCGGCGCCATCATGCGCGGTCTGTGGGCAGAGGAGAAGAACATCGGCGACGAGGACACGCTGGCGCAGATCGCCGGCGGCTGCGACCTCGATGGCCGCGCGCTGATCAAATCGTCGGAGACGGCCAGCGTGCAGGCCGAATACGACCGCAATACCGAGGACGCCACCGCAGCCAATGTATTCGGCTCGCCGTGGTATGTGCTCGATGGAGAAAGCTTCTGGGGCCAGGATCGCCTGGACTTCCTCGAGCGCGCAATGCAGAAGTAAAGCAGTAAAGAGTTTTGGTTTTTCAACGGACAAAAGGTACACCTATGGCATCCTATTTTTGCCCATGCCCGCGCGGCATGGAAGCGGCACTGGCCGAAGAACTGGGCGAAATCGCCCTCCTCAGCACCACGATGAAGGTGCACAACCAGGTCCCCGGCGGCGTGCACTGCTCCGGCGACCTGCTTGATTCCTACCGCATCAACCTGCACTCGCGGATCGCCTCGCGCGTGCTGATGCGCATGGCCGTCACCGGCTACCAGAACGAGAACGACATCTACGACCTGGTATTGGCGCAGCAGTGGGAAGACTGGTTCACCTACGACCACACGATCCGTGTCGACGTCACCGCCGTCAAATCCCCGCTGAAAAGCCTGGAGTTCACCACGCTGAAAATCAAGGACGCGATCTGCGACCGCTTCCGCGACCAGTTCGACAAGCGTCCTTCGGTCAACACCAAGGAGCCGGACATGCGCATCGTCGGCTTCCTCGACGCGCGCCAGTTCATCATCTATCTGGATACCTCGGGCGAGGCGCTGTTCAAGCGCGGCTGGCGCGAGGAGACCGGCGACGCGCCGCTGCGCGAGAACCTGGCCGCCGGCCTGCTGCGCGTGTCGGGCTGGAAGCCGGGCATGCCGCTGTTCGACCCGATGTGCGGCTCCGGCACCATCCTGTGCGAAGCGGCGCAGATGGTGCAGGGCATCCCGCCGGGCGCGCGCCGCCGTTTCGCCTTCGAAGCCTTCAACGACTTCGATCCGGCGCCGTGGAACGAGATGAAGAATTCGATCAAGGCCAATCCGCTGCCGGAATCGCCGACCATCTTCGGCTCCGACATCTCGGGTGACATGGTAGCGATGACCCGTCATAACCTGAAGTGCGCCGGCATCATGTTCGACGTGCCGCTCAAGCAGATCGAGGCGCAGGAAGTGAAGGCGCCGACCGAGCAGCCGGGCATCCTGCTGACCAATCCTCCGTACGGCGAGCGTATCGGCGTGCGCGGCGACAGCTCGCTGCCGGAGGACGAACTGGCCAGCGGTTTCTATTCGGCGTTGAGCACCACGCTCAAACAGCGCTTCGCCGGTTGGACGGTGTTCCTGTTCACCGCCGACCTGGGGCTGCCGAAGATGCTGCGGTTGAAGGAATCGCGCAAGACGCCGTTCTTCAACGGCGCGCTCGAATGCCGTCTGTTCCGCTTCGATATGGTGGCGGGCTTCAACCGCCGCGAAGCAGCCAAGCCTAAAGAAGTTTAAGAAGTCCGCGTCGATGCGGCACTGAACCCGCAGGTGTGAGCAGCGGGGTGGGGTGCAAGCCGGCGCCTCACCCGGAAAGCGCCGCATGTTCCCCACACCTCCCGCCAATCTCCCGCCCGATCCCGTCGCGGAGATCCCGCCGCCGCCGCCGTCGCACATGAAGGTGCTCAGCGCCGCCGGGCTGGCGACCATGCTGGCCGCGATGTCGATGCTTGGGCCATTCTCGATCGACGCCTACCTGCCGGCCTTCCCCAACATCCAGGCCTCGCTGGGCGCCACCCCGCTGGAGGTGCAGCAAAGCCTGACGTTCTACATGCTGGCCTTCGCCGCCATGGTGCTGTGGCACGGCGCGCTGGCCGACGCCTTCGGGCGCCGCAACGTGGTGCTGGTGTCGCTGGTGATGTTCGCCATCGGCACGCTGGGCTGCGCCTCCGCGCACACGGTGCATTACCTGTGGGTGTTCCGCGTCATGCAGGGCGTGTCGGCCGGCGCCGGGGTGGTGGTGGGGCGTGCCATCATCCGCGACCTGTACGATGACGCCGCCGCGGCGCGCTTGCTGTCGATGGTGACGATGATCTTCTCGATCGCGCCGGCCATCGCGCCCATCCTCGGCGGCTGGATCGTCACCTTGTTCGACTGGCGCGCGATCTTCCTGTCGCTGCTGGGCTACACGATCCTGCTGTTCATCTATTGCTACCGGCGCCTGCCGGAGACGCTGCCGCCGCACAAGCGCCAGCCGTTCAATCCGCGCTACCTGGTGCGCAACTATGGCGACATCCTGCGCTCGCCGCTGTTCCACATGAAGTCCGGCGTGGTGGCGCTCAACTTCGCCGGTCTGTTCGTGTATATCGCGGCGGCGCCGGAATTCCTGCCCAAGCACCTCGGTCTGGGACCGTCGCAATTCGGCTGGCTGTTCATTCCGGCGGTGTCCGGGATCTTCCTGGGCGCACTGGCGGCCAACCGCATGGCCGGCAAGATGACATTTTCGCGACAGATCGGCATCGGCTTCTGTTTCCTGATCGCGGCCCCGGTCGTGAACGTTTTGTACCATCTGTGGCTGCCGCCGGCCCTGCCCTGGTCGGTGGCGCCGCTGCTGTTCTACAACTTCGGCATGTCGGTCGTGGCGCCCGCCGCCACCCTGCTGGCGATGGACCTGTTCCCGCACATCCGGGGCACCGTGGCCTCGTGCCAATCGTTCGCGCTGACCTTGCTCGGCGCGCTGGTGGCGGGCGTGATCGCGCCGTTCCTATCACACTCCGTGCTCTGGTTAGCCGCCGGACAGCTGGCTTTTAGTGCCTCTGCTCTCGTTTTGTGGTTGACGTCGCGCCATTACCGGCGCATGCTTCTACGCCATCCAGGTTAACACTTATTTACTGTGGGAAATTGAATTAGTTTAGAATGAAAGATTGATATCTGCTTGATAGCTGCTAAGTTATCATGATACTTTATGCTAATATAACTTTTCCAGACGTAATTTCAAGCCAAAAACCTGCCTGAAATACTGATGAAAAAATAACTTTTTGCGGTACTGAGCCGTTGAGTACCTCCCCTTATTCGACGACCACTGGCGGCAAAGCTGGATACGATGCATCAACCTGACCATGATATTCGCAATCGATTGCTGATTGCCCGTCTGCCGGCCATGCCGCAGATACTCATTAAGTTGATCGAGCACTTGCAGGCGGACGACGCCGGCATGCCGGAGCTCGCCGCATTGATTGCCAAGGACGCGGCGATGACCAGCAAGATCCTCACCGTCGCCAACAGCTCGGCCTTCCACCGCAACGCCCGCACGGTCGGCCTGGAGCAGTCGCTGGTGTCGCTCGGCACCGACATGATCAAGACGCTGGTGATCAGCGAATCGGTGTTCCAGACCTTTAACAGCTTCCCCCATTCCGGCAGCACCGACTTGCGCGGCTTCTGGAAAGGTTCGCTGACGACCGCCGTCATCGCGCGCGACATCGCCCGCAAGATGGAGTATCCGCACGTCGAGGAAGCCTATCTGGCCGGCCTGCTGCACAACGTCGGGCGCCTGGCGCTGCTGGCGACCGCGCCCAAGGAATACGGCTTTAACTTCATGGCGCGCGACGACGAGGACCTGTGCGCCGTCGAGCAGCGCACCTTGCAGATCACGCACTCGGAGGCGGGCGCCTGGTTGATCGAGCGTTGGCACCTGGACTCCTTCCTGGCCGACAGCGTGCTGTATCACCACGAGCCGCTGGCGCGCCTGGAGTCTTCGCATCCGCTGATCCGCATCGTGCGCCTGGCGCACCTGCTGTGCAGCCACGACGACCAGCAGGAGGCGATCGAGAACGGCGCGCATCTGTGCGGGCTCGATGGCGAGGTGCTGGAGCAAATCGTCAACAACGCCGCGCGCCAGGTGGAAAAGTCGGCCGATTACCTCGGCATCGATTTGACCGGCGTCGACGACGTGCCGGTGCCGCCCGCCTACGCGCCGCCGGTGGTCGATCCGGTGCAGCAGCGCCTGTCCGAGGAGGTGCGCAACATGGTGCTGGTGTCCGAGATGGGCCAGTCCTTCGCGCGCCAGAACGGCGAGGCAGGCCTGCTCGAATCGATGACGCGTTCGGCGCGCATCCTGTTCGATTTCGAGAACGCGCTGGTGTTGCTGGAGAATCCGACCGGCCACGCGCTGCACGGCACCGCGACCGGCGACCAGCAACTGCGTTTTTCCGAATTCATCATCCCGCTCAACAAGGGCGGTGTGGTGGCGGCGTGCGCGTTGGAGCGCAAGCTGGCCATCATCAGCCGCGATGGCCAACAGCAGCCGCCATTGAGCGTGGCCGAGGACCAGCTGTTCCGCATCCTCGGCACCGAGTGCATGGTATGCCTGCCGCTGGTGGCCAACCAGCGCTGCCTCGGTGTGCTGATCGGCGGCGCGCCGGCCTGGCAGATGGCCAGCTACCAGAAGCGCGCGCGCTTCCTGCAGTCGTTCGGCACCCAGGCGGCGGCCGCGCTGGAGACGGCGATCAGCGAGCGCGGTCACGCCAAGCGCCAGATCGCCCACGTCGCCGAGGAGTACCGCGAGGCGTCGCGCCGCGTGGTGCACGAGGTGAACAACCCGCTGTCGATCATCAAGAATTACCTGTCGGTCCTGGACAGCAAGCTGGCCAGGCGCGAGCCGGTGGTCGGCGAGATGTCGATCCTGAACGAGGAGATCGACCGTGTCGGACAACTGATCAACGGCCTGGCCGATCTGCAGCCGACCGAAACGACGCGCGCCACCGATGTCGCGCGCGTGGTCGACGACGTGCTGCGCCTGTTCCGCGCCACCGACTTCGTGCCGGCGTCGGTGCAGATCGTGGTGCGCATGCAGGAGGAGCCTGCCGACATCGAGGGCGACGCCGACCTGCTCAAGCAGATCCTGGTCAACCTGATCAAGAACGCGGTCGAGGCTATGCCCGACGGCGGAAAGATCGAAATCGCCAACCGCGGCCACGTCAACCGAGAGCGCAAGCTGTATCTGGAGCTGGTCGTCGGCGACACCGGCCCGGGGCTGTCGGCCGACGTGCTGGCCAACCTGTTCTCCCAGGTGCGCAGCACCAAGGAAGGCCCGCACCATGGCTTGGGCCTGTCCATCGTCCACGGCCTGGTGAAGAAGATGCAGGGCCTGATCACCTGCCGTTCCGGCAAAGCGGGAACCACTTTCGAAATTTTGCTGCCTGCCCGTAGCAGCCCCAGTCCCGTCGGCGGCGTGCAAACGCGGTTGATGGATTCAGTTTAAGGCCATGATGAACCTGACTCCCGCCGGCCACGCCGCCCCAGAAACGAGTTCGGACGACCTGACCCCCGTCGCCCACGCCACCGACAATTGGCCACGCATCCTGCTGGTGGACGACGAGCCCCGCCTGCTGTCGTCGCTGTACGAACTGCTGCGCGACCGCGACTACCAGCTGGTGACCGCGACCTGCGGCAGCGAGGCGCTGGTCCAGCTGACCAAGCTGAAATTCGATCTGATCCTGCTCGACCTGCGCCTGCCCGACATGAGCGGCCACGAGATCATGGACTTCATCAACGCCAAGGGCATCGACGGCGACGTCATCGTCATGAGCGGGGAGGTCGGCATCGACGCCGCCATCGGCGCGCTCAAACGCGGCGCCTACGACTACCTGCGCAAGCCTTACAGCCGCGAGGAGCTGCTCAAGACGGTGGAGAACGCGCTGCAGAAGCGCCGCCTGGCGGTCGACAACGAGCGCATCGCCTCCAAGCTGGAAAACTCGGAGAAGATGTACCGCTACCTGGTCGACAGCTCGCCGGACATCATCTACACGCTCAACCACGAAGGCAAGTTCACCTTCATCAACGACCGCGTGCAGCAGCTGTTGGGCTTCACCCGCGAAGAGCTGATCGGCAAGCACTATTCGGTCGTGGTCCACGACGAGGACCAGGAGCGCGCCCGCTACGCCTTCAACGAGCGCCGCGTCGACGAACGGGCCTCGCGCAACGTCGAACTGCGCCTCAAGTGCAACACCGGCGGCGGCATCGAGCGCACCTTCAACAACACCTTGATGACGATTTCGCTCAACGCGATCGGCATGCACGTCCCCGACCACAGCGTCAAGAAACATGAATTCTTCGGCACCTACGGCGTCGCGCGCGACATCACGGACCGCAAGCGCGCCGAGGAAGTGATCTCCTACCAGGCCTACCACGATATCCTGACCGACCTGCCGAACCGCATGCTGTTCAAGGACCGTCTGGGGCTGGCCGTGATCCAGGCCAAGCGCAAACTGACCGAGCTGGCGGTGATGTTCATCGACCTTGACCGCTTCAAGCTGGTCAACGATACGCTGGGTCACGTCAAGGGCGACGAACTGCTGCAGCAGGTGTCGCAGCGTTTGAAGGTCTGCCTGCGCCGGGGCGACACCCTGGCGCGCCAGGGTGGCGACGAGTTCACCATCGTGCTGCCGGAGCTGCGCGACCGCCAGGACGCCAAGGCTATCGCCGACAAGTTCCTCGAAAGCCTGCACGAGCCGTTCGACCTCGATGGCCACGAGGTGCACATCTCGGCCTCGATCGGCATCGCCATCTATCCGGGCGACGGCGAGACCATCGACGAGCTGCTGCGCCACGCGGACATCGCCATGTACCAGGTCAAGGCGCTGGGCAAGAACGGCCACAGCTTCTATCACGACTCGATGCTCGACGTGTCGCACCAGAAGATCGCGCTGGAACAAAGCCTGCGCAAGGCGCTGGAGCTCAACGAGCTGGAAATGTACTACCAGCCGCAGCTCGACGTGGCCACCGGCCGCATCATCGGCGCCGAGGGCCTGATGCGCTGGAACCATCCGCAGCGCGGCTTGCTGTCGGCCGGCGAGTTCTTGCCGTTCGCCGAGGAAAACGGCTTGATGCTGCCGATCTCGGACTGGATGCTGGGCGCCTTGTGCCGCGACCTGCTGCAATGGAACGCCGCCGGCGGCGAGGCGATACGCCTGTCGCTGAACCTGTCGCCGCAATACCTGGACCGGGGCGACTTCTTCGAGAAGATGCGCGGCGCGCTGACGCGCTACGGCATCTCGCCGGCGCAGATCGAAGTGGAGATCACCGAGAACATCTGCATCCGCAATCCGCAGTACGCGATCGAGCAGTTGAACAAGCTTTGCCAACTGGGCGTGTCGGTGGCGATCGACGATTTCGGCACCGGCTATTCGTCGCTGTCGTATCTGCACCGCTTCCCCATCCACACCATCAAGATCGACCAGTCGTTCGTCAAGGAGATCCACGACGAGAACGGCCACTATCCCGTGATCCTGGCGATCATCTCGATCGCGCGCGGCCTCGGCCTGCACCTGGTGGCGGAAGGCGTGGAGACCGACGTGCAGGCGCGCTACCTGCAGGCCAACGGCTGCACCACGATGCAGGGCTATCTGTACCACCGCCCGATCTCGCTGCTCAGTTTCATCGACGTGCTGCAGGACCAGAACCGCTTGTCGGCTTCTTCCTCGCCGTCGCCCAACGCCCCCAACGCTAACCTTGCGCCGGCTCCAGACACCCAACCGGCCATGGTCGCAATCCAGGCTTGAACAATCAGTGAAGCAGTATGACGAAATACACGCCTGACGGACCCGATGCCAATAAAAGCGGCACTTACACAGCCGAGTTCCTGCGCGTGAAGCAGCAAGCCGAACGTGGTATCGCCAACGCCCAGCATAGCCTGGGCTTTATGTACTTCAACGGCCAGGGCGTGGCGCAGAGCTTCGAGCTGGCGGTGGTGTGGTACCGCCAGGCGGCCATGCAGGGGCTGGAGCACGCCCAGTACAACCTGGGCGTGATGTTCCAGAAGGGCCAAGGCGTCGAGCAGAATTACGAGGAAGCGGCGGCGTGGTACAAGCTGGCCGCCGAGCAAGGCTACGCCGCCGCCCAATACAACCTGGGTTGGCTGTACGCCAAGGGCCAGGGCCTGGAGGCGGACGCGCAGAAAGCCATGCACTGGTTCAGCAAGGCCGCCGAGCAGGGCGACGCCGGCGCGCAAAACAATCTGGGCATGATGTACGACACCGGCAAGGGCGTGCCGCAGGATTTCAAGCAGGCCATCGCCTGGTACCGCAAGGCGGCGGAGCAGGGTTATGCACGCGCGCAATTCAACCTCGGCCTGCGCTACGACAATGGCCAGGGCGTGCCGCAGGATGTCGGCCAGGCGATGTCGTGGTATCGCAAGGCGGCCGACCAGGGTTACGCGCCGGCGCAGTTCAATCTGGCGCTGCGCTTCGACAAGGGCGACGGCATCGCGCAGGACAGCCAGAAGGCGATCCTGTGGTATCGCCGCGCGGCGGAACAGGATCACGCCAGCTCGCAGTTCAATCTGGGTCTGATCTACGACAACGGCCAGGGCGTGCCGCGCGACGAGCAGAAGGCGCTGGACTGGTACCGCAAGGCGGCCGAGCAGGGCCACGCCGGGGCGCAGAACAACCTGGGGCTGCGCTACGACCACGGCCAGGGCGTGCCGCAGGATTACGATCAGGCGCAGCGCTGGTACCGCAAGGCGGCGGAGCAGGGCTATCCCGGCGCGCAGTACCATCTCGGCCTGCTGTACGACGCCGGGCATGGCGTGCCGATGGATCATCAGGAAGCGATTTTCTGGTATCGCAAGGCGGCCGACCAGGGCCACCTGCGGGCGCAGTTCGATTTGGGCCTGCGCTACGAGACGGGCCGCGGCGTGCCGAAGGATCTGCGCAAGGCGATGCTGTGGTACCGGCGCGCGGCCGAACAGGATTACGCGGCGGCGCAGTACAACCTCGCGCTGTTGTTCGATAACGACGAGGGGCCGCAGCCGGACAGCGCGCAGGCCAACGGCTGGTATGCGAAGGCGGCGGCGCAGGGACATACGTTGGCCCAGTTCGCGCTCGGTCTGCGCTACGACAATGGCCAGGGCATGCCGCAGGATTACGCGCAGGCGCACCATTGGTACTCGCAGGCGGCCGGGCAGGGGCACTTGCGCGCGCAGTTCAATCTCGGGTTGATGTATCTGGTGGGGCAGGGCGTACGGGCCGATGTCACGCAGGCGTGGTTATGGCTGGCGATGGCGGAACGCGGCGGCTTCGGCGCCGCCGAGCGGTATTTGAAAACGGCGGCGTCGCGCATGGACAGCGAACAGCTGGCGCAGGCGCGCCAGCGGTTGCAGGCGCCGCACCTCACGTAAGCTTGCGACGGCGCGGCGCCTGACGTAAGCTGGCGACCATGAACGATCTCGAATTTGCCGAGCTAGCCTCCGCCCGCATCGCGTCGCTATACGGCGTCGCCAAACGCAGCCAGCATCAATTCCCGGCGCACGCGCTCATTCAGACGCGGGCGCTTGCCAGTTTGTGCTGCGACATGCTCTATCCTTACGACGGCGATTGGAAGCTGGGCCTGGAGGGAAAGATCAATGTGCTCGTCAAGTCGCATCTGATCAACCCGGACATTCAAGAACTGCTGCACAAGTTACGGCGTTGGGGGAACTCGGCAGCGCATCCGGAGGAAAGCCTGCGGAGTGAGGAGCAACTGCAAGCCATGGCCAATCAGGCGCTCGTCGACGTGTTGGCGCTGATTGAGGTTGTATTTCGTCAGAAGAATCGCGGGGCTACAGTACCTGACTACCTTATCGTCGATGAAAGCCCGGACGAAGTGGGCGAGGTGTGCTACCGGGCCTTGTTTGAAAACCGCGCCACAGACCAGTACCGGGCCGGCATGCTGCTGCTGAAGCGGTCGACGTCCAAGTTCGCCGAAGCGACGCAAACGGAAGTCGACGCGATGAAGGACCGGGCGCTTGACCTGCTTCGCTACGCCAGCGATGCTGGCTACGCCCCGGCGCGCTACCAATATGGCCTCGCATTGTCAGAGGGAAAAGACGGAAAAGAGAATATTGGGCGGGGCGTCCATCTGATCGCGATGGCCAGCCAGGATGGCGACATAGACGCGCTCGCATGGTGCGGCCGCTCGGCGCTGCTCGGCCTGCATGACGAACCGGTTGACCATGAGCGGGCCAGGGACTATTTAGAGCGCGCGGCCGCTGAAGACCATCCACTGGCACTCGTTCTCCTTTCGACGATCTATCGGGAAGGGCTGGGCGTGGCGGCCAACGCCAAGACCGCGTTTGATTTGACGTTGCGCGCCGCGGAAGCCGGCTACCCCATCGGCCAATATCAAGCGGGCCAGGCTTTGTATCACGGCGAAGGGGTGGCGGCGAACGAAGCTGCGGCGCTCACCTGGCTACAACGAGCAAGTGATGCTGGCCTTCACATCGCCCAGCGTGCGGTTGGCGTCCTCATCCGCAAAGGTTCATTGCCGGGAGGATTCTCCAGGGCGGAAGAGTTCCTTCAACGCGCTATGCCTAAGGTCAACCAGGCCCACCTGGACCTAGCCGACCTGTATATGTCGCGGGAGGAGCCGGGGAGATGGATCGAAGCGCTCGCGCTGGTACAGAAAGCTTTCGAAATCGCGGTCGGCGACAACGACGAGGCGACCACCAGTCAAGCGCTTCAGATGGCACCGCCTTTGATCGACGGACTGATGGCGGCGCGAGCCAGGATGTCCGTTAAAGAGCTCGAGAATTTCGCGTTGACGCGCCTCTTGTTCGACGAACTGGGACGGCCGTACCCGAACCGCGAACAGCGCGTGCGTGATTTCGTCACCAACGCAATATCGTTGTCTCAAATCAAAAGCAACAACGTCAAGGAAGAAACAAGCGGGTTGCCAGCGTCTGTCAAACAGCGAATCGCCAACGAAAAGGTTGGCCGCAACGAGCTTTGCTCTTGCGGTAGCGGGAAAAAGTATAAGGCCTGCTGCGGCTTATAGACTAGTGCCGGGGCAGCTACTCGCAGACATGTGGCCTACCCGGTAATGCTGTTCTCCCGGTCTGACGTCGATGGGTTGCGCATCGCGCCACAAACAAAACCGCACGACGGTCCACGCCACCGGTTCGAAACCGATCACCACCGCCAGCGCGCCGCGTTCGCGCGCGTCCCGCGCCCACCCTTCCTCCTGTTCGCGTAGGATGGCCAGATTGCTGTACGGGGCGATCGTCTGCACGCTGCGCGTCGCATGACGTGCCGCGCGCACCTCGGCGCCCACATTGGCATGCCATGGCGTCCAGGTGCGCACCGAGGGCCAGCCGAAGGCCCGCGCCACGCCGGCGAATCCCGGACCGTTAAGAAAACCATGCATCGACTCTTCGTCGCGCCAGAGGTAGAACGGCGCGTACAGGTTCTCGGCCGACTCGCCGCGCTCCGAGTGCAGATAGGCCTTGAACGCGAGTCCCGGCAGATCGTCGAGCAGCGGTCCCTTGGTGGCGATGCGCCCCCGCACGATCGCCATGTCGTAGTCGGCCGGCAGCACGAAGCTGTACTGCATCGCGATCACGATCCAACTCCCCGCAGCAGCGGCGCCGCCGGCGCGCCGCCGCTGAACGACCACTCGTCGCCGAGCGTGGTGGTGATCACCACCATCACATCCCTCGGGTTGATCCCCGGCGTCTCGGCCAGCCGCTGCACCAGCCTGCGGTAGAACGCCTGCTTGAGCTCAGTGCTGCGCGGCTTGCCGGCGGTGATGGCGATCAGAACGAAGTCGTCCGAGCGCGGACCGCCCTCGCTTTCATAATCGCGGTCGAAAATCAGTTCGTTCGGCTCGTGCTGGTGGATGACCTGGAAGCGGTCCGTTGGCGGCACGTTGAATGCCTCCACCATGGCGGCGTGCAGGCTGTCGCCAAGCGCGCGCAAATAGTCGGGCGATTTTCCTTTTAGCAGGGAGATGCGGCTCATCGGCATGGTGTCCTCCGTTTGTTTGATTGACAGCTTCACGATACAGGACTAATTTAGTACTGAAAATCAGGAATATTTTGATGAATAGTTCGATAAATCAGGATGGTTATGCGAAAGATCACCTTCGACCTTGATGTGCTGCGCACCTTCGTCACCGGTGTGGAGCTGGGCAGCTTCGCCAAGGCGGCCGACCGTCTGGGGCGGTCCACCTCTGCCGTCAGCGCCCAGTTGAAAAAACTGGAGGACCAGCTCGACGCGCCGGTGCTGCGCAAGGCCGGGCGCGGCATGGGGTTGACGTCGGCGGGCGAGATGCTGCTGGCCTACGCGCGTCGCCTGCTGGAATTGAACGATGAGGCGGTGACGGCGTTGCGCGGCGCCGATCTGGCGGGCAGCGTGCGGCTGGGCATGCAGCAGGACTTCGGCGAGCATCTGCTGACCGAGGTGCTGGGTCGTTTCGCCCGCGCGCACGCGCAGATCAGCATCGAGGCGCGGGTCGGGCGCAACGCGCAATTGATCGAACAAGTGGGGGCCGGCCAGCTCGATCTGGCGCTGGTCTGGGACCGCGTCGGCGACTGGCCGTACGCGCATCGCCTGGGGCAGCTGCCGATGCGCTGGCTGGCCGGCGCGCATGCCGAGCTGCCGGCGCGTGACGACGGCACGCCGCTGCCGTTGGTGATGCTCGACGCGCCTTGCCTGATGCGGTCGGCGGCGATCGACGCGTTGGACCGGGCCGGCATCGCCTGGCGCATCGCTTTCACCAGCACCAGCCTGTCGGGTATCTGGGCGGCCGTCGCGGCGGGCCTGGGCGTGACGGTGCGCACGTCCGTCGGCATGCCGGCCGGATTGCGCCTGCTCGATCCGGCGTCGCTGCCGCCTTTGCCCCATATCGGCCTGAGCCTGCTGCAATCGGAGGCGCAGCTCAAGCCGGTGGCGCAGCGTTTGCGCGAGATCGTGCTGGAAGCGGTGGCCCCGGCATTGGGCTGACCCTGGAGACCGCGAGAACACCTAATCGGCCATGTATGCGTCGCCGACGGAGCATCCGTGGCCGATTACGCTTCGCTAATCCGCCCTACGGATCTCTATATCACGTAGCGTGACTATTGGAGAGATTTCCCGCGCCACAAACCCCTATAATTGCCGCGAAGAAATTTACTTGCAAAATATTAATTTGCAGATGACTTTGGTCCATCCACCACTTAGGGGCAACATGAACACTCTCAATTCCGGCAAATTGCTGGCCGCCGCGCTGATCGTTTCGGCCTTGGCCGGCTGCGCCACCGAATCGTCGCGCGCCATCGCCGTGCCAGCCGCCGCCAGCGCCGCGCGCCCGTACGCCGGCCCGCGCACCCTGGTCGCCGTCGGCAAATTCGACAACCGCTCCAGCTTCATGCGCGGCATCTTCTCGGACGGTGTCGACCGCCTGGGCAGCCAGTCGAAAACCATCCTGATCGCGCAACTGCAGCAGACCAACCGCTTCAACGTGCTCGACCGCGACAATATGTCCGAGCTCAAGCAGGAATCCGAGTACAAGAAGCAGGGCCAGAACATCAAGGGCGCCGATTTCATCATCACCGGCGACGTGACCGAGTTCGGCCGCAAGGAAGTGGGCGACCATCAATTGTTCGGTATCGCCGGCCGCGGCAAGACCCAGGTCGCCTACGCCAAGGTGACGCTCAACGTGGTCAATATCGCGACGTCGGAAGTGGTGTACTCGACCCAGGGCGCTGGCGAATTCAGCCTGTCGAACCGCGAAGTGCTCGGCTTCGGCGGCACCGCCAGCTACGACGCCACGCTCAACGGCAAGGTGCTGGACCTGGCGATGCGCGAGGCGGTCGACCGCCTGGTCTCCGGCGTCGAAGCCGGCGCCCTGACCCTGCCGAAACAATAAGGACCGCCATGAAACCGACGAAGAACTTCAAGCGCGCGGCGATGCTGGCGCTGGCCGCCGCCGTGCTGACCGGCTGCGCCACGCCGCCCAAGACCATGTACCAGTGGGAAGGCTACCAGCCGCAGGTGTACCAATACCTGAAGGGCGAGAGCCCGGAGCAGCAAATCGCCGCGATGGAAAAGGACTTGCAAACCATCAGCGCCAAGGGCAACAACGTGCCGCCGGGCTTCCACGCCCATCTGGGCATGCTGTACTCGGTGGCGGGCAAGCCGGACCAGGTGGTGACGCAGTTCGAGGACGAGAAAAAACTGTTCCCGGAATCGGCCGCGTATATGGACTTCCTGCTGGGTAAAATGAAAAAGGGTGAGAAATTATGATGTCGCGTTTCCTGAAACTGGCCGCCTGCCTGGCGCCGGCGGTCTTCCTGTTCGGCTGCGCGACCAAGGCGCCGTCGTATGACTACACCGCGTTCAAGGCGGCCAAGCCGCGCTCGATCGTGGTGCTGCCGCCGCTGAACAATTCGCCCGAGGTCAACGCCGGCAACAGCGTGTACGCGCAGGTGACGTATCCGCTTGCCGAGGCCGGGTATTACGTGCTGCCGGTGGCAGTCGTGGCGGAGACCTTCAAGCAGAACGGTTTGACCGGCGCCGCCGACATCCAGGGCGTCGATCCGAAGAAGCTGCAGGAGATCTTCGGCGCCGATGCCGGGCTGTACATGACCATTTCCAAGTACGGCTCCACCTACAACGTCATCAACAGTGTGGCGGTGGTCGCGGTCGACGCCAAGCTGGTCGACCTGAAAACCGGCACGGTGCTGTGGACGGGCTCGGCCAGCGCGTCGGACAACGAAGGCGGCAACAACAGCGGCGGCGGCCTGATTGGCGCGCTGATCACGGCGGCCGTCAAGCAGATCATCAACACCACCACCGACGCGTCGCACCCGGTGGCGGGCGTGGCCAACGCCCGCCTGCTGAGCGCGGGCTACAGCAACGGTCTGCTGTACGGACCGCGCTCGAAGAACTACGCGACGCAGTAATTACTTCGCGCAGTAATTACTTCGGGTAGTTACTTTTTGATCCGCACCCCGGCCAGCTGGGCCACGCCCGCCAGGGTGGTCTGCGCCGCGTTCAAGCCCAGCAGGAAGTCCTTGTCCGAAAAGTTGGCGTACAGGTCGGTCGGCTGGTGCCAGTGCGGGTCCCAGCCGGAGCCGATCTGCTGGCCGCGCTCGTTCTCGCGCAGCGAAATCGACGGCACCAGATCCATGAACGGCGTCGAATCGGTGTTGGTCATGTGGAAGCCGACGGCGGCCGGATAGTGGGTCGCGTACTTGTCGTTGGCGGCGCGGAAGGCCCAGGCCAGCTTGGCCGAGGCATCGGCCTGCTTCGACACCGACTGGTATTCGATGTTGACGTCGGCCTCCAGGCGCTGTTCGGGCGGTGCCACGAACACCGGCTTGCCATGCTCGTCGACCACCGGCTTGCCGTAGCCGTCGATCTTCTGGAACGGCATGCCGTGATCGAACAGCATCATGTCGTGCTGGATCATGCCCAGCCATTTAGGCTCCGGATACTTGCCCGATCCCTTGGGCGATTCGATCCCCTGCAAGTCCTTGCGCTGGTTGACGTAGGCGGTCGCGCCGTTCAAGCCGGTCTCCTCGTTGTTCCACAAAATGAAGCGGATCGAGCGGTCGGTCTCGACGCCGGGCGCGCTGAAGATGCGCGCCAGTTCCATCACCAGCGCGGTGCCGGAGCCGTCGTCGTTGGCGGCCTCGCCGAAGCCGATGCCGTCCATGTGCGCGCTGACGATGTACATCTCCTCCGGGTGCTTGCTGCCGACCTTGGTGCAGTAGACGTTCTCGCGCTGCGAGGTGCCGACCGGCGTTTGTTCCGCGTTCAGGGCGCGCAGCTTCTCGTCGGGCTGGGCCATCGGATCGGTGTTGACGCCGGTGGCGATGCGGTTGCCGAACAAGGTGCTGCCGCCCTGGCCCGGTGGGCCGCCGGCGCCGCCGCTCGGAATGCCGGGCGGCCGCTTGGGCGCCGGAGCGCCGGGCGCCGCTTGCGTGTACTGGTATTGCAGGCGTTCGGTGTTGGCGCAGCCGTAGGACTTCAGCTGCGCCTCGATCCAGTCGAGCGCCTGGCGGTTGCGCTCCGTCCCCTGGCGACGGTCGCCGAAGCGGGTCAGGCCTTTGATGGTGGCCTTGTATTTTTCCAGATCGAGCTGGCCCACCAGCGAGGAGATCGGGTCGGCGGCGGCCGCCGTCGGGGCTGGAGCCGGAGCCTGGGCTTGGGCGGCGCACCCGGCGCAGGCCAGCGCCATGCTCAATGCTACTACTGGTTTCATGGATTTCCTCTCGGCAGGGTCAATAAGCTCTGCCATTCTGCATCACACCGCAGGATTTGAGAAGTTATCTCTCTTGGAACCGTGGCAGCTTGTCCAGCGTGATGACGTCCGGATGGTTGTAGACCTTGCGCTTGTGGGCGTTGGTGTTGAAGTGTTCGCCGGTCCAGAAATTGTTCGGCGAGCTCACGCCGGCCGGGCCGTCGCCGTCGTTCCAGGTCATGAACCACAGCCACCACGCGCCGTCGGCCCGCATCTTGTCCGGGTCCGGGATGTAGCTGTTCTCGGTCAGCGCGATTGGTTTCTGCTCGGCCGAGACTTGCGCCGTTTGCCGGTACTTGGCGATCTGCGAGCCGTAGGTCTTGTTGTCTGTGTCGTCGTAGATGTCGAAGCTGGCGATGTCGACCACGTCGTCGCCGGGATACCAGGCCGGGTCCTGGCCGTTCCATACCCAGATCAGGTTGTGGATGCCGTGCACCTTGACCAGGCGGTCGTACATGTGGCGCCAAAGCAGGATGTTGGCGTAGGCCTGCGGCACGCCGTCGGCGCGCGCGCGTCCCCACCAGAACCAGCCGTCGCCGTTGTTGCCCGAGGCTTCGTGTAGCGGACGCCACAGCACGGTCACGTTGGCGTCGGACAGGCGTTTGAGCTGCACCGCCACCAGGTCGATGCCATCGTTGATCTGCTGATAGGCAGGGCTGGCGGTGTCCAGCGCGCCGTTGGCGACCGGGATGGTGAATGTGGTGTTCTTGCTTGTGTCCGGCTCGCGCACATAGAAGCGCGCCTTATCGACCTGTGCGGTCTTCAGCAGCGAAGGATCGCGCCAGTGCCAGTGGAAGGTCACCAGGCCGCCCTTGTTGGCGAAGGCGATCGCCTCTTCGGTCTGGCGCTGGCCCGCATGCGGGGCGGTCATGCCGTAGTCCATGAAGTCGAAACCCATGAGCGCCGGGTATTTGCCGGTGTCGGCGTGGACGCGTTCGGCCATGTCGATGGAATCGTTCCAGGACAGGTCGGTTTGCCCCGCGATGATGCTTTTGCCCCAGATGCCGCGCAGCCAGGCATAGGTGGCGCGGGTCTTGGCGTTGGCATCGGGATCGACCGGCGCCTCCCGGGTGGCGACGGTGGGCGCGCTGGTGCGGTTGTCCGGACAGAAATTGCGCGCCACGCAGTATTGACCTTTCTCGAACGACCAGCGGCCGTTGTCGTTGCCGCACAGGGGCCAGGATTTGCCGTTGATCGTGCAGCTTTCCGCGGCGGCGGCGGCGCCCGACAACGTCAGCATCGCCGACAGGGCTAGCAGTTTGATGGCCGCGGTGGCGGAAGATGGCATCGGAGTTCCTGTTGGTTGAGTGGTCAGCCCACAATGTAGCCGCGCCTGGGGAGCATTTCAACCGGGACAGGTTTTTGGGTGCTTGTTTAGCCGAGATGACGCGCATGTTTAACGCGGCGCGTTCCGCTGTGCCTTGGGGGGCGCCACATGATACTCGCGTTGCTGGCGCTTTGCGGCCCACCGCCCGCCGCATGCGATATATATAATCGACAACAATTTCCCCACATCAGGATAGTCATGAACAGCCCTTCGTTCCGGTTCACCGTAGGCCGTAGTCTGGTCGTGTTGTCGCTGTGCGCGCTAAGCGTCGCGCCGGCGTGGTCGCAAACCGAATCGGCGCCGCCGGCTGAGCAGGTCGAGGCCGTCGCGGGTGAGGGCGTCATTGCGGAGACCATCCTGGTGGCGGGGCAGCGGCCCGGTCCGGGGCTGTGGAAAGTGTCGAAGGGCGATCATGTGCTCTGGGTGTTCGGCACCTACTCGCCGCTGCCGAAGAAAATGGAATGGCGCTCGCAGGAAGTGGAAACCATTCTGGCGCAGTCGCAGGAATATCTGCGGCCGCCTGGCGCGACGGCCGACGTGGGATTTTTCCGCCAGATGACGCTGCTGCCGTTCGCGATCGGCTTCAAGAAGAATCCGGATGGCGCCGAGCTCAAGGATCTGCTGCCGGCGCCGGTCTACGCGCGCTGGCTGGTGCTGAAGAAAAAGTACATCGGCGACGACGACGGCATCGAGCGCGAACGGCCGATCTTCGCCGCCGACACCTTGTTCCGCAAGGGCCTGGAGCAGGCCGGCCTGGGCTCGGGCGGACGCGAGGTGCGCGAGACGATCGAAAAGCTCGTCAAGAAAAACAAGATCAAGATGACGTCGACCGAGGCCAAGCTGGAGATCGACGATCCGGTCAAGATGCTCAGGGAGTTCAAGAAGGTGCCGCTGGACGACGTCGCCTGTTTCTCCAACACGATGGCGCGGCTGGAAGACGACATCGACGCCATGCGCGTGCGCGCCAACGCCTGGGCCAAGGGCGATCTCGAGGCGATCCAGAAGATCAGCTACGCGGACCGCGACGGCGCCTGCGATTCGGCGGTTCTCAACAGCGCCTTGCTCCAAAGCCGGCCGGGGTTGAAGTCGGTGCAGCAGAAGATTCAGGATAGCTGGGTGGCGGCCGCCGAGAAATCGCTGGCGGCCAACGCCTCCACTTTCGCGACGTTGCCGGTGAAGGATTTGCTGGACCCCAAGGGATTTGTCGCGGCGCTGGAGGCGAAGGGGTATGTGGTGCAGAAGCCGGAGTAACTTCCTGCTCCTAGGTCTAAATCAATACTGGCCCGAACAGTCTGACCTACGCTTTGAATTCTGGCGGTTTCCAGAAGGCAAGTCGCAACAAAGGAGGTTCAATGACTGCAGCCAATTTCATACACAAGCCCGACCACACGCGTCTGCCGCGGAGCGACAAAGAACTAAGTGGCGCAAAATGGGCGCAACAGTTCCCCGGCGGGACTCGTATTAGCGACCTGGCTGGTACTTTCCGTCATGCAGTAGACGATTTCGTTTGTGCCATGACTGAAGCAGGTATCAAAGTGAAAATTGATGCGACATACCGGCCTTTCCCGCGCTCATACATGATGCACTGGTCCTGGCGAATAGTGAACGACGGGGTTGATCCGGCGACGATACCGGCAATGGCAGGTGTGGAAATCGAATGGCAACACCCAACTTCTGCGGCCTCGCTGAAAGCAGCGAATGACATGGTAGACGCGTTGTCTATACGCAGACTTCGAACTCAACCGGCTCTTCGATCTCAACACAATTTGCGTTTGGCCATCGACATGTCGCTGTCTTGGAGCGGGACGGTATCGGTGATGGATGCGAGCCGCAGACTCATTCACATCGCCAGCTTGCCACGCACCGGCATGAATCGACAACTGATCGAAATCGGTGCTACCTATGGTGTGAAGAAATACGTGGGCGGTAGTAAGGACGTGCCGCATTGGTCTAACAATGGACGCTAGTTGAGGGAGCGATTATGGGAATGAAGACAGTGGCATTGGTTGCCTGTTTTTTCGTGTCCACTGCGGCGCTCGCCAAGGGACCAATACCGAAAGATGTGCGAGCCTTCATCGAGAACGCCGAGGCGTGCGAGCACTTCGCCGGGGAATTTGATGGTGGCCTTAGTAAGCAGCGACAAAAGGAAATTGAGCGCGGTGTGGTTCGGTACTGTCAACCTGCTCAAAAACAGCTCAAGCGACTTACTGAAAAATACAAGAATGACCCGAAGGTCACGGAAATCATTCGCAGCCACGCAAATGATTCGGTCACCAGTTTCAGATGAGTGGTCCACGGACTATCCAGTCGAATCCACGTGATTAGTTTGGGAAGTTGTCAACAGTGCGTAAAGCCGCGTAGAATACGGCCAACGCGGGTGTAGCTCAATGGTAGAGCAGAAGCTTCCCAAGCTTACGACGAGGGTTCGATTCCCTTCACCCGCTCCAGATCCCATTGCGTCCCCACTGATTGCCTCTCCAATACGCCCAAGGCTGCTTCGCCACGGGTGTTCATACTATTCATCGTTTCACGAAACGTGAACATGGCGTAAGTAGTGAACGAGAACTTCTCGCACGTTGCGCATCACATCAAAGCAGTCTTTAATATGATGCCACGGTATTAAAGAAAACTTTAATTGCGCTGAAGAGACCTATGGGACGGCCCCCAAACGAAACAAGGCCGGCCACATGGGGCCGGCCTTGCCGTCAAATCACGCCAACGCTGATTACGTCAGTATCGCGATCAGGATGATGATGGGCAGTGGGATGCCGAGCAGCAGTAGCAGTATCGAGCGCATAGTATTCTCCTTGGATTAGATGACGGTGCGCGTGACGACACGCGCGTGATCGCGGTTGCGGCCGCCGATGGTGGCGCACAGGCTGGCGACGAAGGCGCCCAGCAGCAGCGCGAAGGTCATCCACAGTGCCGAACGGGCTGCCGCCTTGCGTGCCGCTTCGGCCGCCGCCATGGCCTTGGCTTTCACTTCCGCCGCCGCCTGCTTGGCTTGCGCATAAATCGCATCGACGCGCTGTTCCGCCTCTGGTTGCGACAGGCCGCTGCGTTTGGCCACCAGCTGCGCCATATACGTGCGGTCGTCGGCGCTGATTTTGCCGGCCGCCAGGTCGGCGACCAGGATGCGGGTGATCTCTTCACGTTCCGATGCCGTGGCGCCCTGGCCGTTCGGCGAACGCAGAAGCATGTCGGCGAAGTAGTCGTTCGAGCGCGGGTTGTCGGCAACGGCCGATGCTCCCGTCGCCAGTGCCGGTGCCGCAGCGGCGCCGGCGTCGATGGTGCCGCTGAGGACAGCGCGCGCGCCGCCCGCCAGTACCGCCACCGTGATCAAGGTCGCCACCGCCCATGCCAGCAGGCCGTGCGCGGTATCGCGGAAGTGCACTTCGTCGCCATGGATGCTGGCCCATTTGACGCGCAGCCGGCCGGCCACGTAGCCGCCGATGCCAGACGCCGCCAATTGCGTGAAGGCGATCCAGACGATCGCGGCGACGCCCAGCGGCGCGGCGTTGTACTCGTACGGCGAGACCGACGACAGGCCGAGGCCCATGCCGAGCATCAGCAGGAGGAAGGAGAGCGCGGCGGCTGCGGCCGCTCCGGCGAAGATGGCGCCCCAGGAGACGCCGGAGGCGTAGCCGTCGTCGCCATCGCGGCTGACCACCGCGCCTGGTGTGAATGGTTGAGTCTGCATGATTTTTCCTTATGATTGTTGAACAACACGGAACCGATCATGCGCCAACCGGCCCGAGCCCAATGTGAGCACTCGCACTGATGCACTGTTTTCGTGCGGATTTTGTTGCTAGCTGCTTGCCGTTGTGACTTGCCGTATACTAAAAGGTTGAAATCGCCTTACACCACCCCGGAAAATCCCCCATGAATTCAGTCGGCCCGAAACAGCGCCTGTCCACTCGTCTTGCCTTTCTTGCCGCCGGCCTGGCCATGTCGGCCTGGGCGCCGTTGGTGCCGTTCGCCAAGGAGCGCCTGGCGCTGGGCGAGGCGGACCTGGGCCTGCTGCTGCTGTGCCTTGGCGCCGGTTCGCTGATGGCGATGCCGGTGACCGGCTTGCTGGCGTCGCGCTTCGGCTGCCGCGTCGTGGTGCTGGTGTCGGGCGCCTTGGTGTGCCTGGTGCTGCCAGGGTTGGCGATCGCGCCCACGCCGATGCTGCTGGGGGCCACGCTGTTCGCGTTCGGCGCGGCGCTCGGCACGCTCGACGTGGCGATGAACGTGCAGGCGGTGATCGTCGAGCGCGAGAGCGGCGGGGCGCTGATGTCTGGCTTCCATGGACTGTTCAGTGTCGGTGGCTTCATCGGCGCCGGCTTGATGGCGCTGATGCTGTGGGCGGGCATGACCCCGGTCGGCGCCAGCGTGGCGGTGTCGTTGCTGGTGGCGCTGTCGCTGTTGGCCGGCGCGCCGCATCTGTTGCGCGAGCCCGATGCGGCCGATGGCCACGGGTCGATGGTCGTCGTCCCGCACGGCGCGGTGATCTTCATCGGCGTGCTGTGCTTCCTCTGCTTCCTGGCCGAGGGGGCGATCCTCGACTGGAGCGCCTTGTTGCTGACGTCGGAGCAGGGCATGGACGCCACCCGCGCGGGCCTGGGCTATGCGGCCTTCGCGGCGGCGATGACGGTGGGCCGGCTGACCGGCGACCGCGTGGTCAGCCGGCTCGGTGGCAAACGCGTACTGCTGCTGGGCGGGCTGTGTGGCGCGGCGGGCTTCTTCGCCGCAGTGCTGGCGCCCTCCGCGCCGCTGGCGCTGGTGGGCTTCCTGCTGGTGGGGCTGGGCGCGTCGAACGTGGTGCCGATCCTGTTCACCGCCGCCGGCAACCAAAGCGCGATGCCGGCGGGGCTGGCGATCGGCGCCATCACCACCCTCGGCTATGCGGGCATTCTCGCCGGGCCGGCGGTGATCGGCTTTGTCGCCCACGCGGTCAGTTTGAACCTCGCCTTCGCCGGCTTGGGCGGCGCGATGCTGGTGATCGCGGCCAGCGCCAAGCTGGGCGCCGCGCGGGCCTGACAACGTCCGAAACCACTCCGAACAGCCAATCAACAAGAAAAACACCGATAGGGTGATTTTTAGTTTGACATCCCGATTGATAACTCGGTATTATGAAATCGATTTCAAGGCGAAGGAAAACGATTGCACCTTATTTGAAAACGTTTTCATTTTGTCTTTGAGCAGCATGCAAAAGTTTCATGTAGTCCAGTGTTGTCTGTGGTCTTATGGCTCCTCGTCCTCCAAGTCGAGGGGCTTTTTTTTGAACTAAAATATCTTCGGTGGGACTAACTTCGAAACCAGGTCGCGGCGCTGTGTCGCATCGGAGGCGCAATGCGGCATATTTTTCGCTGGAGTTCGATTGACGGGGTGGGGACCGAGTATTTGGACGTCGATTTCGCCGCCGACGGCACTGTGGCGAGCGGCGTGGTGGTGGGCGAAGACGAGGGCGTCCCTTACGGACTGGTCTATACCGTCCGCACCGATGCCGAATGGCGAACCCGGGCGGTGGAGGTTGCCCATCCAGCGGACGGGCGGCGCTTGCGACTGCTGTCGGACGGCGAGGGCCGCTGGAGCGATGCGCTCACCGGCGAGTATTTGCCGCTGCTGGACGGTTGCATCGATGTCGATATTGCTGCGACGCCCTTCACCAATACGCTGCCCATCCGCCGCCGCACATGGACCCACGGACTAAGCCGCACCTTCAGCATGGCCTATGTGTCGGTACCGGAGCTGGTCGCGAGCAAGAAAGAGCAGCGCTACACATGCATAGAGGAAAAGAAGAGGTTTCTATTTGAAACCTTGCCCCCCGTCTTTCAAGCCGAGCTCACCATCGATGCGCATGGCTTGGTCGTGGACTACCCCGGCTTGTTCCGGCGGCTGCCCTAGCGCAGTTTGATCGTGACGGCCATCGTCTCGTCGCGCACGTCGATGGCGGCGTCGGTGAAGTCCGGTGGGCCGAATTTGCCGCGTGCGTCGCGGCTGAAGCCGTAGTTTTCGCTGGGGATGCCGATCAGGTTGCGGTCCAGCTTGTCGTTCTGGTTCTCGTCCTGGTAGGCGAGCACCGCCCAGGTGCCTTTCGGCACGTTCTGTATCGTGACGACGGTGTCGTTGGCCTGCGCCGGCGCCGAGCCGCTGTACAGGCAATCCTTCAAGAATCGCTCCTTGTCGCACACGGCGACATTCACTTTGCCTCTACCGCCGACGACCGACGATACCTTCACCTCGATCGTGGCGGCCGATGCGGTGGCGGCCAGCACGACGGTGGAAATGAACAACGATGGCTTGATCAGTGATTGCATGGGTTTCCTTTTCTTGGCTGCGTTGAATGGCAAAGGCGAGTCGCTGGCGCTGCGGAAATAGCGGCTATGGTAGGCTGTGTCCATCGCTGTTTTCACCAGCGCCGCTTCTACCTGACCGACGATCGTAACGACCCATGATATTGAACACGCTCATCGTCCTGATCACCATTGTGTTGATGGAATTGTTTTCTATTGTCGCGCACAAATATGTGATGCATGGTTTCGGTTGGGGATGGCACCGCTCGCACCATGAACCGCGCACCGGCTGGTTCGAGAAGAACGATCTGTATGCCGTGGTTTTCGCCGGGGTGGCAATCGCGCTGATTTATTTCGGTACCGAAGGCTATCATCCCCTCGAATGGATAGGCGCCGGCATGACCGCCTACGGTCTCCTGTACTTTGTCGCGCACGACGGCCTGGTTCACCGCCGCTGGCCGTTTCAATACACGCCCCATAGCGGCTATCTGAAGCGGCTTTACCAGGCGCACCGCATGCACCACGCCGTCGAGGGGAAAGAGGGCGCGGTCTCGTTTGGATTCCTGTACGCGCCGCCGGTCGATGAACTCAAGCGCCAACTGCGCGTGCTGCACGATGGCCCCCTGCGCCAACGTGGTCGGGACGCTGCCACAACCCCCGCGGACGCGGCGACATCCGCCGAAGACGCGAAGTAAGCGCACTGGCGCCTCCCTTCGCGAGCAGCCATAGTTTGGTCGCGCGCGACGTGCCGACCCGCTCATCCCAGGCGTGCGCACCGCGCGCTTTGACGTTGATGCCGATCTGCCTGTACACATTGCGCGCCGTGGCGATGGCCCATGCGCAGCGCAGTGGCAGGGCGATGATGCCCTGGTTGGCCGAAGCGTAATACGGTTCGGCGTAGTCGACCAGCCGCGCCGCCACTACCGCCAGGGCCGCCCGGTGCTTGGGCAACGCCACTTCGTTCACAGGGATGCCCGCTTCGCGCAGCCATGCGGCAGGTACGTAGCAGCGCCCCATGCGTGCATCCTCGACGATGTCGCGCGCGATATTGGTCAGCTGAAAAGCCAGGCCAAGGTCGCAGGCGCGGTCCAGCACCGCCGGCTTGCTGGCGCCCATGATCGATGCCATCATCAGGCCGACCACGCCGGCCACGTGATAGCAGTAGCGCAGCGTGTCCTCGATGGTCTCGTAGCGCGCCTGTTCAACATCCATGGCGAAACCGGCCAGATGGTCGAAGGCGAAATGCGGTTCTATCTTGTGGCGCAGCGCCACCTCCTGGAACGCGGCGAAGGCGGGATCGGACATCTTTTCGCCGGCGTAGGCGCGCCGGGTCTGGTCTTCGAGTTCCGTCAGTTTTTTGGCGGCGTCGTCCTGCGCCAATTCCACCGCGCCGAAGCCCAGCTCCTGGCCATCGACCACGTCGTCGCAGTGCCGGCACCAGGCGTACAGCATCAACACGCTGCGCCTGACATCCGCCGGAAAGAGCTTCGCGGCGGCGGCGAAGCTTTTCGAGCCGACCTTGATGGTTTGGGTGACGTGATCCAGCAAGGCTTCGCTCATCGCCCGAACTCCTCGATCATCAAACCGGCCGTCGCCTTGGCCGAGCCGATCACGCCCGGCACGCCGGCGCCGGGATGGGTGCCGGCGCCGACGAGGTACAGATTCGCCAGCTCGCTGTCGCGGTTGTGGGGGCGGAACCAGGCGCTCTGCGTCAGGATGGGCTCCAGCGAGAACGCCGAGCCGACGTGCGCATTGAGCTCGTCGCGGAAATCGAAAGGCGTGAAGATGCGGCTGGTGACCAGCTGGTCGCGCAGGCCGGGCATGTAGCGGCGCTCCAGGTATTCGAAGATGCGGTCGCGGTAGCGCGGGCCTTCGACCGTCCAGTCGATCGGCGCGTTGCCCAGGTGCGGCACCGGCGCCAGCACGTAGTGGCTGCCGCAGCCGGGTGGCGCCAGCGACGGATCGGTGATGCAGGGCGCGTGCAGGTACAGCGAGAAATCGTCGGCCAGGGTTTTACCGCCGAAGATGTCGGTGATCAGTTCCTTGTAGCGCGGTCCGAAACAGACGGTGTGGTGCTGCAGCTGGCTATGGTGGTGATTGAGCCCGAAGTACAGCACGAACAGCGAGTTGCTGAAGCGCTTTTTGCGCAACGCACCGGCCTTCGACGGGCCGCGCGGATGGTGTGACAGCAGGTCCGCGTACGTGTGCACGACGTCGGCGTTGGAGGCCACCGCTTGCGCCGGGAAATGGCGCCCGTCCGCCAGGCGCACGCCGTTGACGCGCGTGCCGCTCGCCTCGATCGCCGCCACGTCGGCGTTCAGCTCAATGCGGCCGCCGATGTCCTGGAACAGGCGCACCATGCCGTTCACCAGCGCGCCGGTGCCGCCGCGCGGGAACCATACGCCCCAGCGCCGCTCCAGCGCGTGGATCAGGGTGTAGATCGACGAGGTGGCGAACGGGTTGCCGCCGACCAGCAGCGAATGGAAGGAGAACGCCTGCCGCAGATGATCGTTTTCGATGAACTTCGAGACGATGCTGTAGACGCTGCGCCAGGCCTGCAGCTTCGCCAGTTGCGGGCCGGCGGCGATCATGTCGCGGAAGGACAGGAAAGGTACGGCGCCGAGTTTCAGGTAGCCTTCGTCGAACACCGCCTTGGAGTACGCGAGGAAGCGCTGGTAGCCCTGCACGTCGGCCGGATTGAGTGCGTGGATTTGACGGTCCAGCGATTCCTGGTCGTTGGCGTAGTCGAAGTGGCTGCCGTCCTCCCAGCACAGGCGGTAGAAGGGCGCGACCGGCAGCATCTCGACGTAATCCGACAGGCGCTTGCCGGCGACGGTGAACAGTTCCTCGATCGCCGACGGATCGGTGATGACGGTGGGGCCGGCATCGAAAGTGAAGCCCTGGTCCTCATATACGTAGGCGCGGCCGCCCGGCTTGTCGCGTTTTTCGAGCAGGGTAGTTTGAATCCCGCTCGCTTGCAGACGGATGGCCAGCGCCAGGCCGCCGAAGCCGGCGCCGACAACCACTGCCTGTTTTGTTTCGTTCATTCGGGTTTCCTGATTTGGTGGGGATGGATTTTGCATGCGGCCGATATGGCCTGGCCGACCGGCACCGGTGGTTTTCCCGATAGCAGGCGCACCTTGTCGCCGAGGGTCGGACGGCCTGCGTAAAAGCGCGCGATCAGCGGCGCCGGCAAATGGTAGAAGCGTTGCATGACGCGCCAGCGGCTGTCGGCGTCGCCGGCCAGGAACAGCATGCGGTTGAGCAGCCGGAAGAAGCGCTGCCCGCGCCATTCATGCAGCGCGGTCTGGCGCATGGCGTCGAACAATGCCGGGGCGCTCAAATCGTCGAGCGATGCGATCCGCTCGGCCAGCCGCACCGCGTGCGGCAGCGAATAGCCGGTCGTCGGGTGGAACAGGCCGGCCCGCAGCCCGGATGTCGGTTGCCCGTCCAGGTCCTGCCAGAATTGTTCGATATCGCCGGCCAGCACGATGGGCAGCGAACCGTGTTCCTCCCGGATGATCTCCTCGATGCGCCAATCGCGCGAGGCGGCGTAGGCGGCGATGTTGGCGCGCAGCCGTTCCGGTTCCCAGACGCCGGTGTCGACATAGTGCGTGTCTTCGATCAGCAGGCGGTCGGGCGCGAAGGGCAGCACGTAGACGAAACGGTAGCCGCCTTGCTGCGCGACGCCGGCATCCATGATGATGGGCGAGGTTAGTCCGTGCGGAGCGGCGAGGCGCACTTCCTGTCCGAGAAAGGTCTGGTAGCCCAGCGCCAGCCGGTCGGATGCGCGCGGCCCCCGGCCATCGATGACGGCGCCTGCATGCAGCGTCTCGCCACCGGCCAAGCGCACCGTGGTCGGAGTCAGATTCTCTATCCGGGCGCCGGGCCGCAGCGCGTCGCCCAGCGCGGCTTCGATGACGCGCGCGAAATCGTCGGAGGCGATGCTGGCGTAGCCGCCGTCTAGTGTTCTGGCGTGTTCGGGGAAGATGACGTCGTAGTCCGGCCAGCGTGCCGAGACCAGAGGCGCGAGCCATTGCCGCTGCGACGCGTCGAGGTCGCTGTCATGAAACGACCAGGTATGGTTGCCGCCTATCCGCTCGCCCTGTTCGAGCAGCAGGATGCGCAGCGATGGGCGCGCGCTCCGCAGCCGCCACGCGATCAGCGCGTTGGCCAGGCCGCCGCCGGCCAGGATCACGTCGTACGGCGCGGCACTCATGCGAGGCCTGTCGCCATCCGGCGGGCGTCGCCGTCATCGTGCCGGTTCAGGTTTAGCGCCGTCTCGACGATGTCGGCGGCGCGCGGCGTGCCGCCGGCTTGCGCCAGTTGCTCCGACAGTCCGGCTAGACGCCGTCCATACTTCGGTTCATCGAGCAGCCGCCGCAAAAGCGTGCCCAGTTGGGCCTGGCCCGTGAAGCGAGGCGACGCCCGCAGGCCGATGCCGGCATGGCAGATCCGCGACGCCACGCCCGGCTGGTCGAAGGCGATGGGCAGCGCCAGTATCGGCGTGCGCGCGGCAATCGCGTCCATCGCCGTGTTCAGGCCCGCGTGGGAGACCACGGCGTCGGCGCGGGCCAGCACCGCTTGCTGCGGCGCGAACGCGCACACAGTCGTGGCGTTGGCGGGGCCGGCCCGCTCGACGGCCTGCGCCTGTTGCGGGTTCAGTCCTCCGCAGTGGGCGACCAGCAGTTGAACGTTCAACTCCCGGCAGGCTTGCGCGATGCGCTTGAACAGTGCAAAGCGCTGGCCTTGCAATGTGCCCAGCGAGGCGAAAATAAAAGGGCGGTCATCGGCGATGGCGGGCACGGGGCCGATACGCGGGCCGGTGGGCGCCGGACCGCCAGGCGCGGCGTGCCGCAGCGGGCCGACGTGGTGGAAATTCGCCGGCAAGTGAAGGCGCGGAAAATCGAAGGCGGCCACCGTCTGGCTGATTTGCGCCAGCGGCGACAGGCATTCGTGCAGCATGCCGCGCGCCGGAATGCCCAGCGCGCGCGCCTGCCGCTCGATCGCCTTGCGGTGTGGGGACATGAGCCAGTCGTACACGCGGGTGCTGCCCTCATACATTTTCAACGAGCGTTCGTCGGTGCCGAATGCGAACGGCATCACCGGCAGCGGGATGGCCGGCTCGCGGTTGACCGGCAGCGCGCAGGCCACCGATACGAACGGCAGCGCCAGCGCCTCGGCCACCAGTCCGGCAGCCGCCTCCATCTGGTCGCCGATCAGAGCGTCGATGCCCAGCGCGTCGATCGCGGCGGGCAGTTCGCGGCACAGCATGTCGGTGGTGTCGGCCATGTCGACGATGACCTTGCGCAGTCCCAGCGGGCTGCCCGGATTGGCCGCGAGCCGCAGCGAGGCGTCCAGCGACCCAGGCGGGTAGCGGTCGGCGCCGAGCGCGTGGAAGCCGATGCGGGCGTCGCGGTCGTTGCTTAGCCAGCCGGCGGCGTCGGGCCGATGCAGGAAGGTGACCTGGTGTCCGCGCCCGATCAAGGCCAGCGCCAGCGCCGACAAGGCGTTGAAATGGCTGTAGAAGGCCGGGGCGACCACGCCGAAATGGGCCATGCGATGTCCTCTCGACGCGCGCGCTACGGCGCGTGCAGATCGGCGACCGGACCGGCCTTGCGGAACAGGTTCCCGACCAGAAGGCGCGTGCGTTGCTTGCTGCCGATGGCGTCTGTCAGGTAGCCGTCCGCGTCGCGTAGATGCGCGGCCAGGCGGCGCTGGGTTTTTTCCATGCCGAGGGTGGCGGTGATAGTCGCCTTGCCGGCGTCCTTGCCGACATCCTTGCCGGTCAGCGCGCAGTCGTTGCCGGGGACGTCCAGCAGGTCGTCCTTGATCTGGAACGCGTGGCCGGCGGCCATGGCGAAGGAACGCAGCGATTGCAGCACCCGCTCGTCGGCCTGCGCGATGATGCCCGCCATCTCCACCGACAGGCCGAGCAGCACGCCGGTTTTGAGTTCGTTGGTGGTGGCGATGTCGTCGACCGAGCGTTTGTGGCCGCCGTGTAGATCCTCGAATTGTCCCCGGACCAGTCCCTGCGTGCCGACCGTCTCCGCCAGCGCGCCGACCAGCCGCGTGCGGATCAGCGGCGAGATGTCTTGTGTCTGGGCAAGAATGTGGAAGGCGCGGCTGAGCAGTGCGACCGACGCCAGGATGGCGACGTTTTCACCGAATTGGATATGCACGGTGGGCTTGCCACGCCGCAGCTTGGCGTCGTCCATGCAAGGCATGTCGTCGAGGATCAGGGAGGCGGCGTGAACCAGTTCGACCGCGCAGGCGGCGTCCAGCAGGGCCGGCGACGAGCAGCCGAGGTCGCGCGCGACCAGCATCAGCAACAAAGGCCGCATGCGTTTGCCGGTGCTCAGCGCCGCCGCGCGCATGGCCTCCGTGAGCGGGTCCTGCTGGACGCCGCCGTCGGGCAGAAAGTAGCGGATACGCTCCTCGAGTTCGCGGCGTAGGTCATCGATCTCCGTTTCCGGCGGATCACCGAGGAGTTCCCGCTTGATGCCGTTGAACCGCAGTGTTTCCGTAACCATGCGCAAGTCCTTGTGCCGATTGCATAATCAATTCCCTTGCGGGTCATCATACCGACGCAAACTTCAACAGAGAGGACTAGAATCAATCGTGCGCGCGCCAACACACACTTAAAAGCGGGTCAATTTTTGGACAGCCTACTCCTTGTTATGGAAGGGCGCGAACCACGTGACCAGGAAAGATGGAATCGTCGCCGCCATCACCAGCCAGAAATAGTGTACATAACCGAGCGCCTGCTGCAGGTGGCCGCTGACGACGCCGGTGACCAGCATGCACAGGCCCATCAGGCCGGTGCCGAAGGCGTAGTGGGTGGTCGTGTATTTGCCCGGCGCCAATTGCTGCATCAGGTAGATCATGAAGCCGACCGAGCCGAAGCCGAAGAAGAACTTCTCGATCGCCACGCCGGCGCTGATCAGCCACAGGTTTTCCGGCTGGTAGATGCCCATCAGCAAGAACGTGACGTTCGGGATGTTGACCGCGCAGCACAGCACGAACAGGGTGGCCGGCAGGCCGCGCCGCGCGACAAAGATGCCGCCCAGCAAGGAACCAAGCAGCACGGCGATTAGGCCGTAGGTGCCGTAGATCAGGCCCAGCATCTCGTTGGACAAGCCCAGGCCGCCCTTGGCCACCGGATCGACCATGAAGAACGGGCCGATTTTTTCCAGCAGGCCGATACTGAGGCGGAACACGAACGCGAAGCCGACCATCAGCCAGACGTCGCGCTTCTGGAAGAAGGTGACGAAGGAGTCGCGCAGGATGAAGGCCGCGTCGGCCACCGACTTGGGTGCGTTTTCGGCCTTGGCGCCTTCCGGCATCACGCGCAGGTGCCACAGCGCGGTGACGACGGTGATGGCGGCGGCGATGAAGAAGATGATGCGCCACGAGTCGATCCACGCCGGTCCGAACACGCCGGCTTCGTGGTGGAAGTAGTGGGTGTGCAGCCAGCCGCTCAGGTACACCATGCCGCCCGAGGCGACGATGGGACCGACGTTCCAGCTCAGGCTCTGGATGCCGCAGAACAGCGATTGCGTCTTCGAGTCGAGCGAGGTGACATACACGCCGTCGGAGGCGATGTCCTGGGTGGCGCCGACCAGCGACAGTATCCCGAACAGGAACACCATGATGTGCAGGTAGTTCGGCAGCGACATCGACAGCGCGACGGCGCCGAAGCCGATGCCGACGATCAGCTGCGCGCACAGCACGAAGAACTTCTTGGTGCGGTACATTTCAACGAAGGGGGCGAACAGCGGCTTGATGGTGTAGGCCAGGATCAGATAGCTGGCGTATTGCGCCGCCTCGCCGTTGCTCATGCCGAGGTTCTTGAACATGATGGACGTGACGCTGGTGAGCATCATGTACGTGAGCGCCATCGAGAAGTACCCGGTCGGCACCCACAGCATCGGCGTGCCGCGCGCGAACATGGCGCTGAGCAGCGATTTCTGCTCGCCGGTGTCGGGGGCCGCCGGCGGCTTCGGATGCTCTTGCGGCGTGGCGGAAGGTGCGGTCTGCATGGTGTCGTCCTCGTTGTTCTCTGTGGAGTGTAGCACTTGGCTCTGCGGCCAATGGATACTGCCGCGCCGGCACATGGGCCGGCGCGGGGTGGGGCTTCGGTGTGACGTTACGCCGCGTGCGCGGCCTGCGGCGCGCGCTGCTGGACCAGGTAATCGCGGTACCACAGGGCGCTGTGCTTCAAGGTGCGCTTCTGCGTCGCGTAGTCGACATGGACGATGCCGAAACGCTTGGCGTAGCCCGAGTTCCATTCGAAGTTATCCAGCAAACTCCAAAGGAAGTAGCCCTGCACGTTCACGCCTTGCAGGCGGGCGTCGTTGAGCGCCTTCAGGTGGCGCAGCACGAAATCGATGCGCGCCTCGTCCGGCACTTCGCCATTGACGACGGTGTCCGGATTGGCCATGCCGTTTTCGGTGATGTAGATCGGCGGCAGCTCGTATTCGTCGTGAAGCTTGAGCAGCAGTTCGGTCAGGCCGTCCGGGTAGATTTCCCAGCCCATGTCGGTCTTGCCCAGTTTCGCTTCCGGCTGGCGCGGCGGCACTTCGGCGCTGCAGTAGGAGCGGAAGTAGTAGTTCACGCCGAGGAAGTCGATGCGGTGCTGGATGTCCTTGAAGTCGTTCTCGTGGATCTCCGGGCCGTTGTCGCCGTAGACGTCGAGCGCCAACTGCGGGTATTTACCCTTGAAAATGGGGTCCATGAACCACTGCACCGAGCGAGCGTATTCGAATTCCGCCATCGCGATGTCGGCCGCGCTGTCGGTGGCCGGGTCGGCGGTCCACTGATTGAGCACGATGCCCAGCTTGGCCGAGCTGCCGACCGCGCGCATCGCCTGCATCGCCAGTCCGTGCGACAGCAGCAGGTGGTGCGAGACCTGCACCGATTTTTTCAGGTCGGTCACGCCGGGCGCGAACTGCGAGTTGCCGTAGCCCAGGTTGGCCGTGCACCACGGTTCGTTGTGCGTCGCAATGGTTTTCAGACGGTTGCCGAAACGGCGCGCCACTTCGGCCGCGTAGTCGGCGAAGCGGTAGGCGGTATCGCGATTGAGCCAGCCGCCTTCGTCTTCCAGGCCTTGCGGCAGATCCCAATGGTACAGGGTCAGGTGGGCGTCGATGCCCTTGCTTTCCAGTTCAGTCAGCAGGCGGTCGTAGAAGGCGAAGCCGGCCTCGTTCCACGCGCCTTTGCCGGTCGGCTGCACGCGCGACCAGGCCATCGAGAAGCGGTAGGCGTCCACGCCCAGGCTGGCCATGATGGCCACGTCTTCCGGGTAGCGGTTGTAGTGGTCGCAGGCGACGTCGCCGTTGGTGCCGTCGATGATCTTGCCCGGGGTGTGGCTGAAGGTATCCCAGATCGAGGGGCCTTTGCCGTCGGCGGTCGCGCCGCCTTCAATCTGGAAGGCGCTGGTGGCGATGCCCCAGGTAAACGAGGGCGGGAATTGCGTGAAATCGGTCATTTTTGTCGTTCTAGCAGGTTGAATACGGGGCGGGGAGGGCATTTTGACGTTTGAAAACGATTTCACGCCTCTTTTTACGATTAGACCTCAACTCCCTGTGAGTGTCAATCATTTGCTGAGGGCGGCCCGCAGGCGCCTAACCCGCCATCCTGATCGACCTGCGGGGCGCGTTCGGGCGCACTGATATAATGCTGCCTCATTGTTTATCAGCTTATCCACCAGCTTCCATCATGTCTTCCGAAACCCCTAAAGACGGCCCGGCGCGGCCTATGCTCTACGACCCCACCGAACACCGCATCCGCAGCTTCGTCACCCGCGCCGGACGGTTGTCGACCGCGCAGGCGCGCGCGCTGGAAGAGCAGGGCCCGAAGTTCATGATCGGCTACACCAAGGCGCCGCTCGACTACGAGCAGGCGTTCGGCCGCAAGGCGCCGGTGGTGCTGGAAATCGGCTTCGGCATGGGCGGCACGACCGCGCACATCGCCGCCGCGATGCCGGAGAAGGACTTCATCGGCGTCGAAGTGCACACGCCCGGCGTGGGCAGCCTGCTCAAGCTGATCGACGAGCAGGGCCTCACCAATCTGAAGGCCATCCAGCACGACGCGGTCGAGGTGCTCAACCAGATGATCCCGGACGGCTCGCTGCATGGCGTGCATATCTTCTTCCCGGACCCGTGGCACAAGGCGCGCCACAACAAGCGCCGCCTGATCCAGGCGCCGTTCGTCAAGCTGCTGGTGCAAAAACTGGCTGTGGGCGGCTACCTGCACTGCGCGACCGACTGGGAAGACTACGCGGTGCAGATGCTGGAAGTGCTGGGCGCCGAAGAGGGCTTGCAAAACACCGCCGACGGCTACGCGCCGCAACCGGCCTACCGTCCGCTGACCAAGTTTGAAAACCGCGGCCTGAAACTGGGCCACGGCGTGTGGGATCTGGTCTTCACCAGGAAGTAGTTATTTCGGCTATTTGGGCTGCCGGGCCAGCGCCGCGTTGAAGCGCTCGATCACATCGTCCGGCACCATCTTGCTGCACCAGAGGCGGCGCTGGTGCTCGCCTCCGTGGATCACGTCCGAGAATTTTCCCCTGTCGTCGCGGCCCGGCAGCTCCACCCAGCTCATCATGCAGGCCGGTTCGCGATTCTCCTTCAGCAGCACCAGCTGGCGCTTGGCCGGCGTCCGGCGGATTTCGTAGGCGATGCCGGCGGCGGTCAGGGCCTCGGTCACCGGCTTGGCCGCGTCCCCGGCCAACTGGCCTTGCGGCGTGGTGTAATGCACCCCGGCCCGTTCGCTGTAGTGCACGATCAAGGTCTGTCCGGCGGCCGCGCTGCCCGCCATTACCAGCACCAGTGCGCACAGTGTCTTCATCACGCCTCCAGCGTCTCCATATCCAGTACCACGACATACGACAGGCGGCCGTTCTTCCATGCGCCGCCGCCGCGCACCTGCGCGTCGCAGGTGGTGATTTGATCAGGAACTTCTTCGCGTTTCAAATTGGCGCGGAAGGCCAGCGAGGCCTTGGGCGACAGGTAGCCCGTCATGCGGTCGTTGAGGAAGACGGCGACGGCGGCGCTTTCATACGGATTGGCGTCGTCGGGCACCAGGGTGGCCAGATACGGCACCCTGGCCGGCTGGTCGCCATGGTCGCCCGCCAGTTCCTTTAGCGTGTTCTGATAGCGCGACTCGTTGACCACTTCGACCAGGAACCGGCCATCGTCGGACCAGTGCAGCGCCGCCGGCGTGTCCGGCAGTTTCGGCTCGTACGGCGTGGCCGGGCGCGCTGGCAGCACCATCGGCTTGGCGGGATTGGTCTTGATGATCGCGTAGACCACCAGCGCGGTGGCGACGATGATCAACAGGGAGATGGCGAATTGCATGGCGGGTCTGTTCAAGTGCTGGCGTGTGAGGCCGACATCTTAACGCATGCCCTTGGCCTGATACACAATTTTGCCGCCCACGACGGTCTGCAGCACCTTGATGTTGGCGATGTCCTCCTCCGGAATGGTGAAGAAATTGCGGTCCAGGACGATCATGTCGGCCAGCTTGCCCACTTCCAGGGAACCGGTCAGCGCCTCCTGCCGCAGCGTGTAGGCCGCGTTCATGGTGATGGCGCGCAGCACGGCGGCGCGCGGCATGCCTGGTTGCTGGCCGAGGCGGCCGGCGTATTCCTTGCCGGCGTCGGGGGCGGCGGTGCGGGTCACGCCCACTTTGAGCGCGAACCATTCGTCCAGCGGATCGACCGGCCAGTCGCTGCCATAGGCGATGCGGGCGCCGGCGTCGAGCAGCAGCGCCTGCGGCTGGACGGTGGCATAGCGCGCCGGACCCATATAATCCTTCAGCGCGCCGACGGTGTCGGGCGCCGGCTTGGCCCACTGGAACGACAGCACCGGCGTCACATCGAGCTTGGCGAAGCGTGGATAGTCGGCCGGCGCGACGATTTCATCGTGCGCCAGCGCGGGACGCACGTCCTTGCCGGCCGGCGTGGAGCGCAGGTATTCGATCGCGTCCAGCGTCTCGCGCACCGCGCGGTCGCCGTCGACGTGGATGTGCGGATCGACGCGGGCGTTGGCCAGTTCGGTCAGCGTGGTCCTCAGCGCCTCCTGCGTGAAGTAGCTGGCCGGTCCATTGCTGGCGCCGGGCTGCCAGTCCGGCTTGTCGGCCGTGCCCTTGTTGACCAGATACGGCTCCAGCATGGCGCCGGTGAAGGCGGGCGCCGAGATCACGCCGTCCATGAACAGTTTGGCGTGGCGCACCTGCATCGATGGCGCGACCGTGGTCGGACCCTGGTCGAATTGCTTTTGCTGCTTGAGCAGCTCGGCGACGGCGCTTTGCGGCGTCGCTCCCTTGTCCAGGTCGATCAGCACCGCGAAGTGCGCGCGCGCGGTCAGCTTGCCCTGCTTGTGCAGGTCGGTGAAGGCGGTCATCGTCTCCGGATCGGTGTAGGCGTCGAGGAAGGAGGTGATGCCTTGCTTGCGCATCGCCGCCAGCGCGGCGGTGGACGCGGCCAGGTTCTCGGCCACCGTCAACGGCGGCAGCAGGTTCATCGCCATGTCCTGGGCGGCGTCCTCCAGCAGGCCGGTGGCGTTGCCGCTGGCGTCGCGGGTGATTTTTCCGCCCGCCGGATCCTTGGTGTCGCGCGTGATGCCGGCCAGTTCGATCGCCTTGGAGTTCAGCTGCACCGAGTGGCCGAAGGACGAGCGCACGATGACGGGGCGGTCGGTCTTCAGCGCGTCCAGCGTGGCGGCGCTGGTTTCCACGCCCTCCGGCAGCATCCCTTGCTGGAACCAGTTGACCACCACCAGCCAGCGGTCGGCCTTTGATTTTTTGTCCTTGTCGAGGCATGCCTGGATGCGCGACTGGAACTGGGCGACGGTCAGGGGCTCGTAATTCAGGCTGCAGTTGAGCAGGCGGCTGCCGCCCGATTGCGGATGCATATGAGCGTCGATCAGGCCTGGCATCAGCATGCGGCCTTTCAGGTCGACGACCTTGGTGGCTTTGCCGGTCAGCGGCTGGACGCCGGCGTTGTCGCCGACGTAGACG
Source organism: Burkholderia sp. LMU1-1-1.1 (assembly GCF_040675865.1). Taxonomy (NCBI): domain Bacteria; kingdom Pseudomonadati; phylum Pseudomonadota; class Betaproteobacteria; order Burkholderiales; family Burkholderiaceae; genus Burkholderia; species Burkholderia sp. LMU1-1-1.1. The sequence continues at coordinate 171,833 of NZ_JBEGHG010000008.1, forward strand.
ATGCGGCCGGCGCGCACGGCCAATGCCTGGCGCATGCTGTCCTTGGCGTCGACGGTGTAGACGTAGCCGTTGCGGTAGACGGTATCGGCGGGTGGTTCGGCGGCGTGCGCCGCGTTTTGCACAGACACCGCCGCCAATAGTGTCAGTCCTGCGAAATAAGCCCTGCTGGTCATGCATCCCCCGGGTTATGCGGCCTCCATCGGTTTGGTGCGCGGCGCCAGCGGCAGAAACGCCAGCAGGTTCCCCGCCAACACCAGCGCCAGCCCGCTCAAGGCCAGCGGCGTCCAGTGGTAGCCCTCGTAAATGGTCGAAATGGTCAGTGCCACGATGGGGAATAATACCGTGGAATAGGCGGCGCGGTCCGGTCCTATGCGGCCGACCAGCAGCAAATACGCGGTGAAGCCGATCACCGAGCCGGGAATGGCCAGATACAGCAGCGCGCCCAGATAGCGCGGCGACGGATCGAGCGCGAACGGCATGCCCATCGCGAGGGCGGCCACGCCCAGGGTGGTCGATCCGATCAGCATGGCCCAGGTATTGGTCAGCCACGGCGTCAGCCCCAGCGACTGCATTCGGCTCGACAGCAGGTTCCCGCACGAGAAGCACAAGGTACCGGCCAAGGTCAGCGCGAGGCCGAACAGCACCTTGCTGTCGTTCCAGTGGCCGGCCATCTGCGGCGCGAACAGCAGCACGATGCCGCTCAAGCCGAGCAGGGCGCCCGTCATCACCTGGCGGCGGATCGGCCGGCCGAGGAAGATGCGGCCGTTGATGGCGTTCCACAGCGGCGCCGTGGAAAAGACCACCGCTTCCAGCCCGCTGGCGACCCACTGGCTGGCGTAGTAGAAGCACAGGAAGTTCAGGCAAAACAGCGCGATCCCCTGCGCGAACAGGTAGGGCCAGGCCTGGCGCGGCGGCCACCAGGGCTTGCGGGTGACCAGCAGGAACGCCATCAGCACTGCGGCAGCCAGCCAGAAACGATAGGCGATCGATACCGGCGCCGGCACCGTGCCCAATTGGAAGGTGATGGCGATCCAGGTGGTGCCCCAGATCAGGACAGTCAGGAGGTAGAGGAAGATATTCATGCCGTCAGCATGCAGGAGCGGCGATGCCGGCGGCTTGTCTGAAATTGCGCATTTCGTGGCGGGGGCGAGGCGGTGGCACCTGCCCGTGCTAGACTTTACCCATCATGCCAGCACGTTCCCCTCTCAATTCGCAAGCTCCCGCGCCGGACGGGGTGATTTCGCACGCCGTGTTCCGGACGATGTCGGAGACGGATGCGCATCTGGAGCGCTTCGCGTGGCTGGGGGACGATCTGGCGGTGGCCATCTGGCGGCGCGACACCGAGATCGCCGAGACCAGCTACAACAAGCCGGGACACCATACGCTGTCGTACTACATGGGCGGCGGCTATCGCACCGAGCGCGGGGAGCTGCCGGGGCTTTACGGCGCGCCGGAGCGGCTTTGCACGCTGCCGGACTGGCACGAGTCTAGCTGGATGGTGCGCGGGCCGCTGCGGTTCTTGCACGTCTACTTTTTGCCCGAGCATTTCACGCGGCGCGCGGTGGTGGAGCTGGACCGCGAGCCGCGCGAGCTGACCCTGGCCGACCGCACTTATTTCGAGCATGAGCGCATCGGCGCGTTGTGCGCGGGACTGGCGGATATGTCCTGGGAGGGGCCGGACGCGCGGCTGCGCGCCAACGAGGTGACGCACGAGACCTTGAGCCATCTGCTGCTGTCGCAATCGATGCCGACGCCTCCGCAGCGGGTGCGTGGCGGGCTGGCGCCGGCGGTGCGGCGCCGGTTGGCCGATTTCATCGAGGCGAATCTGGCGCGGCAGATTTCGCTGGGGACGTTGGCGCAGCTGGCGTGCATGTCGGAGTACCACCTGGCGCGGATGTTCAGGATTTCGTTCGGCATGCCGCCGTCGGCGTGGGTGGCGGAGCGGCGGATCGAGCACGCGCGGCGGTTGTTGAAGACCACCAGCCAGCCGTTGCAGCAGATCGCCGACGCGTGCGGGTATGCGGATTTAAGCCATTTCAGTCACCGCTTCCGCGACAGCGTCGGGGCGCCGCCGAGCCGGTACCGGAGCATCGTGGCATAGGCCGCGCAACCCCGCTACCTTTCCCCTCGACGCTCGCTCCGCCTCTTAGGGTCGTACCCCGTACGGGGTACGACCCTGCCTGGCTACGCGGGTTTTTCGAACGAAAACCCGGGCGCGTAAATATGATACCCGTCGAAATCGCCCTTGCCGATCGCCACCCCCCGGCTGCGCGCGATGGCGTACACCATGCTCAGGTGGAAATAGAAATTCGGCAGGATATATAAATTCAGATACTCGTCGGCCGGCAGCGCCAGGTCGGCGAAGCCCGCGCGGTCGCGGCAGATCCGGTCCGCCGGGCCGTTGAAGTGCGACGGCGGGATGTCGGCGATGAAGCGCATCGTTTCGACGACCTGCCACTGCAGCCCCGCGAACGAGATTTCGTCGCCATTGAAGCTGACCACCGGCACCCCGGCCAGCGGGCAGCAGCCGCGCAGCGCGAAATTGGCGGTGGCCCTCACGTGCTGCGCGAATGGCAGCATGTCCTCATGCAGGCGCGCCGCCAGCAGATCAACGCCGGCGTCACCTCCGGCCGCCTCGATCTTGCCCAGCATCCCGCACAACTGCGCGAGCGAACGATGAAAAATCGCGGACGGATGCATGCCTTACTCCATTTCGCTGATCATGGCGACGATCTCGTCGCCGTAGGAGGCCAGTTTTTTCTCGCCGACGCCGGAGATGCCGCGCAGGTCCGACAAGGTGGTCGGCCGCGCCTTGGCGATCTCGCGCAACGTCGCGTCGTTGAAGATGATGTACGCCGCCACGTCGTGCGCGCGCGCCGTCTCCACCCGCCACCAGCGCAGCTTGTCGAAGATGGCTTGCTCGGCGGTCGACAGGTCGCTCTCCACATAACCCTTGGAGGCGCGGCCGGCGCTTTTTTGCTTGACCGGTTTCTGGTACTGCCGCAGCTGCACCTTTTGCCCGCCCTTGAGCACCGGCCGCGCGGCGTCGGTCAGCTTGAGCGAGCTGTATGACTCGTGGTCGACCGTCACCAGCCCCAGCGCGATGGCCTGGCGCAGGATGGCGCGCCATTCCTGTTCGCTGCGGTCGGCGCCGATGCCGAACACCGACAGCGAATCGTGGTGCCAGGTCTTGATGCGTTCCGTCTCGATCCCGCGCAGCACTTCGATCACATGGCCGGCGGCGAAGCGCTGGTCGACGCGGTACACCGCCGACAACAGTTTTTGCACCGGCACCGTGCCGTCGAAGGACACCGGCGGAATCAGGCAGGTGTCGCAGTTGCCGCACGGCCCGGAGCGCTCGCCGAAGTAGTCGAGCAGGCGCACGCGCCGGCAGCTCAAGGTCTCGCACAGCCCCAGCATCGCGTCGAGCTTGTTGCCCAGCACGCGCTTGAAGGTTTCGTCGGCTTCCGATTCGTCGATCATGCGCCGCTGCAGCACCACGTCCTGCAGGCCGTAGGCCATCCAGGCGTTGGCGGGGGCGCCGTCGCGGCCGGCGCGGCCGGTCTCCTGGTAGTAGCCTTCGATGCTCTTGGGCAGATCCAGGTGGCAGACGAAGCGCACGTCCGGCTTGTCGATGCCCATGCCGAAGGCGATCGTGGCGCACATGACGATGTTTTCTTCGCGCAAAAACTTGGCCTGGTTGGCCGCGCGCTTGGCGTGGTCCATGCCGGCGTGATAAGCCATCGCGCGCACGCCGTTTTCGTTGAGGAACTCGGCGGTCTCCTCGACCTTCTTGCGCGACAGGCAATAAACGATGCCGCAATCGCCGCCGTGCTCGGTGGTGATGAAATCGAGCAACTGCTTGCGGCCGTTGGCCTTCTCGACGATCTGGTAGCGGATGTTGGGGCGGTCGAACGACGACACGAACTGCATCGCGTCGCCCAGTTGCAGGCGGTGGACGATCTCGGCGCGGGTCTGCGGGTCGGCGGTGGCGGTCAGCGCGATGCGCGGCACGTTGGGGAACTGTTCGTGCAGCACCGACAGCTTGATGTACTCGGGCCGGAAATCGTGGCCCCATTGCGAGACGCAGTGCGCCTCGTCGATGGCGAACAACGCGATCTTCGAGGCTTGGAACAGGTTCAGGCAGCGCTCGGTCATGAGCCGCTCGGGGGCGACGTAGACCAGGTCGATCTCGCCGGTGCGCACCAGGCGCTCGATGCGCTGGGCTTCCTCGTAGGTCTGGGTGGAGTTCAGGAAGGCGGCGCGCACGCCGACCTCGGCGAGCGCGTCGACCTGGTCCTGCATCAGCGCGATCAGCGGCGAGATGACCACGCCGACGCCGTCGCGCACCAGCGCCGGGATTTGGTAGCACAGCGACTTGCCGCCGCCGGTGGGCATCAGCACCAGCGCGTCGCCGCCGCCGCTGACATGGCCGACGATCTCCGCCTGCTGGCCGCGGAATGCCGGATAGCCGAACACGGTTTGCAGCAGATCGAGGGCGCGTTCGTTATTTTCCTGGTGATTCATGATGCCACTGCAACTACTCAAAAAGTTAGTCCTTCCAGACGATCACGCCAGTGTAACCTGTGATGAGCACCAGCAGGCCAAAAGCGATGCGATACCACGCAAATATCGTGAAAGTATGGGTGGCGATATAACGCAGCAGCCAGCGCACGCAGAAGAAAGCGGAAATAAAGGCCGACACGGTGCCGAGGGTAAACATCGGCAGGTCCGACACCGACAGCAGCGCGCGCGCCTTGTACAGCGAGTAGACGGAGGCGATCAGCAAGGTCGGAATGCCGAGCAGGAAGGAAAACTCCGTGGCCACCTTGCGCGACAGGCCGAACATCATGCCGCCGATGATGGTGGCGCCGGAGCGGCTGGTGCCGGGAATCAGCGCGAATGCTTGGGCGATGCCCATTTTTAAGGCATCGAGCGGCGTCATGTCCTCGACCGAGTGCACTCGCACGCTGACCGGGTTGGCGGCCGCGTGGCGCTCGACGAGCAGGATGATGATGCCGCCGACGATCAGCGCCACGGCCACCGGCACCGGCTTGAACAGGTAGGTCTTGAGCAGGTTGCCGAAGATCAGGCCCAGCACGGCCAGCGGCAGGAAGGCGATGCCGATGTTCAGGACGAAGCGCTGCTGGGCGCGGTCGGAGGTCACGCCGGCGAAGGCTTGGGCGATGCGGGCGCGGTACTCCCAGCAGACGGCGAAGATGGCGCCGGCCTGGATCACGATTTCAAACACATTCATTTGCTCTTCCATGCCCTGAAAGCCCAGCAGGTGCTCGGTGAGGATCAGGTGGCCGGTGGAGGAGATCGGCAGGAATTCCGTGAAACCTTCCACGAGGCCCATGATGATGGCTTTTAGTGCGAGAACAATATCCATGTAATTAAGTATTTACGCGAGGGAGTTTGAGGGAGTGCTGCGAAGTGCTTGCCGCCGGGGTCGAAGCTTACCATGTTCGGCGTTGTCTTTTCGTAATCTAACTCAACCGTAATCCGGGATGGTGCGATGCGGCATAAAAAAGCCCGCCGGGCGCATGCTTCGCGGACGCGCGTTCTGGAAAAGGCCGTTCGGGGAAGCCTGGAGGCGTGTTGCAGCGCATCGCGAAGATGCCTGCGAGATAACGTTCGGGGTCAGCGCAGCCGCAGCAGCCGCGTCATTTCGCCGTTTTTATCCAGCGCGTCGAGCGCGGCGCTGACCTGTTCGACGGTGACGTGGCCCTTGCGCGAGACCGCGCAACCGCTCTTGACCTCGCTGACGACCAGCAGGTTGTAGCCGGCCGCCAGCTCGCCGTGGGGGAATTGCTTGTCGATCGACTGGCCCGTGGTCAGGAAATAGTCGAAGCGCCCGGCCTGCCACTTGCGCACCGTCAGGTTGAGCGACGGCGCGTCGTCGCGCACGAAGCCGGCGCCGAGTTTTTGTTCGATGTCCGGATAATGGAAGCCGAGCACGGTGCCGACGGTTTTGCCGCGCACGGCCTCGAGCGACGCCGGGGCCGGCACCCGCTTCGAGGCTATCAGCACTTCCGAGGTGGGGATGAAGGTGCGGCTCCAGTTGAAGTCGCCTTTGAACCAGGCCGGCAGATAGCCGCAGACGATGTCGCCTTCGCCCGATTCGAGCGCGCTCGTCATGCGTTTGCGCGGCAAGCCGATGAAGCGCACCGGCATGCCAAGCTGCTTGCCCAGCGCGTTGCCCAGGGCCTCCTGGAAGCCGCCCTTGCGCGGCCCCGACTGGGCCGGCGCGTCCTCGATCTTCTGCACGAAGCGCAGCGTGCCTTTGGCCGGCTCCGCCGCCGCCACCCTCAACGGCTGCGCCGCCAGCAGCGCGGTGGCGATGAGGGGGAGTAGTGCACGGAGTGATGCGGTCATGCGGCGCGCCCGGAGATGTTAACTTAGCAAAAGGTAGCCCATTACCCGCGCGCCGTCAATCGAACGACCGCGCGAACGACCGCTCCACCTCGGCGATCTCGGCGCGCAGCCACGCGGTGAAGTGGGCGACCTTGGCCATGCCGCGCTTGCCGGGATTGACCAGCAGCCGGTAGCCGCGCCCGTAGGTGGCGGTGAAACCGGGAATCATCTTCAGCGCGCCGCTGCGGATGTCCTCGTAGGCGATGGTGTAGTGGGTCAGGCCGACGCCGTGGCCGGCCAGCGCCGCCTGCACCAGCACCGCCGCGTTGGTGTAGGAGCGCGAGAAGTCGTGCTTTCCCTTGAGCAGGCCGTGGTCGCGCAGCAGCCTGATCCAGTTATCGGTGGAGTCCTCGTACAGCAGCGGAAAACGCCGCAGGTCGGCCGGGGTCAGCGCCGTCTCGCCGGGCGCCAGCAGCGCCGGGCTGTAGACCGCCACCAGCCGCACGTGGAACAGGAAGTCGGGATCGTTGTCGTCGACCGTCGTGATGCGCAGCGCGACGTCGGTGTTGTCATCGTTGAGGTCGACCAGCCGGTCGGTCGAGTCGATGCGGATATCGAGCTCCGGATACAGCTTGGTGAAGCGGTCGATGCGTTGCACCAGCCATTTGATCGCCAGCGAGTGCGTGGTCGAGATGCGCAGGATTTTTTCCTCGTCGCCGCCGCGCAGCGCCTCGACCTTGGTGCGCAGCTCGCCGAGCACGCGGCGCACCGTCACGGCCAGTTCCTGCCCTTTTTCCGTCAGCGTGATGTGGCGCGGGTGGCGGATGAACAGCTCGAAGCCGAGCGCCGCCTCGAGCTGCTTGACCTGCAGGCTGATCGCCGCCGGCGTCTTGTGCAGTTCCTGCGCAGCCAGCTTGAAGCTGCCCCAGCGGGCCGCGCAGTCGAAATCGACCAAGCCGGACAGGGAGCGCAACGGTTTGTTCATGACATCCTGAGGCTAAGTTTTTCTTATGCATCAATCGAAAATAACTCGTTTGATCGCGCGTGCATGCGGGATGAAAATATACCCCATACGCCGATGAAACTCCATGAGTAAGATTTTATCGATGGGAAAGGCGTCAACGATACGATCAGGAGGCATCATGTCCCATTCCACCACATCCCCCCACGCGGTCCAGCACGGTATGGCCGCCTGCGCGCCGGCGCCGGCGCCGTCCGCGTCGCGGGCGACACTGTATGCGCGCGTCCACGCCCAGCTGATGCAACTGTTGGCGGGGATGGCGGCGCGCTAGGGGCGCCGGCAATGCGGGCCCATCAGTTGTTTGAGGGCGCTGGCCGCCAGCGGGTGGCTGATAAAGCTGCCCTGCAGTTCGTCGCAGCCATTCTCGCGCAGGAACGCCGCTTGCAGCTCCGTCTCCACGCCGGTGCCGACGACCTGGATTTTCAGGTCGTGGCCGACGTCGATCAACATGGTCGCCAAAGTGCCGTGGTCGCCGTCCTGGGAAATCCCGCTGACCGCCGTCTTGTTCAGTTTCAGATGCGCGGGGCCGAACTTGGGCAGGTTGCTCAAGCTGGTAAAGCCGTTGCCGAACTCGTCGATGGACAGTTTGATGCCGGCGTCGTGCATTTGCCGCGCGACGTCCTGGCTCAGTTGCAGGTTGCGCACCAAATTCTTTTCGTTGATTTCCAGCTCCAGGCTGTCGGCCGGCAAGCCGGCGTCCGTCAGCCGCCGATGGATATCGGCGATATAGTGTGGCTGGCTGATTTCGCGGTAGCCGACATTGATGGACACCGCCAAATCGACGAAGCCGTCGTCGCGCATGGCGCGCAGGAACTGCACCGCGAGATCGAGCACGCGCGCGCCGATCGCCCGCACCATGCCGTTCTCCTCGGCCTCGGCCATGAACGAGATCGGCGTCACCACCCCCAGCTCGGGGTGGCGCCAGCGCAGCAGCGCCTCGACGCTGCCGTAGCGTTCGGTCCGCGTGCACAGGCGCGGCTGGAACAGCAAAAAGAACTCGTCGTTGTCGATCGCCGCGCGCATGTCCGCTTCCATCTTGTGTTTGGCGTCCGAGGACGACTTCATGTCCGCCGAATAGAAGTGCACATCGCTTTTGCCGGCCGATTTGGCGTGGTACATGGCGATGTCGGCCGCCTTGACCAGGTCGACCGGCGAATCGCCGTCGTGCGGATAGATGCTCACGCCGATGGCCGCGCCGATGGTGATCTCGCCGCTGTCGAAGGCGACCGGCACCTGCAGGGCGTCGCGCAGGCGGTCGAGCATGCGCAAGGTGTAGCGCAGCGACGGCTGGTTGGCCAGCACCAGCACGAATTCGTCGCCGCTGAGCCGGGCGACGGTGTCGCTGTCGCGCACCGACGCCTCCATGCGTTTGGCGACCGAGGTCAGCACCACGTCGCCGGCCTCGTGGCCGAAGGTGTCGTTGATCAGCTTGAATTTGTTCAGGTCGATCAGCATCGTCGCCACCAGCGTCTTGTTGCGCTGGGCGACATGCAGCGCCTGCTCCAGCCGGTCCCACAGCAGGTTGCGGTTGGCCAGGCCGGTCAGCGGATCGTGGTTGACCCGGTGCTCCAGGTGCGAGGTGCGCTGCTTGACGGCGGTGACGTCGTTGATGACGCCGATGTAGTGCGTGACGACGCCGTCGTCGTCGTGCACCGGCGTGATGGTCAGCTCGTTCCAGAACAGCGCGCCGTCCTTGCGCAGGTTGCGGAAGATCACGTTGGCCTCGCGCCGCTCGCAGATGGCCTCGCGCAGTTGCATGCGGGCGTCCTGGTCGAGCCCCGGCGCCGCCATGAAGCGCGAGTCGCGGCCCAGCACTTCCTGCGCCTTGTAGCCGGTGATGCGTTCGAAGGCCGGATTGACGTACTCGATCGGATTGTCCTTGCCGGCGCAGCGGCTGATGACGATGCCGTTGCTGGCCGCGTGCAGCGCGCGCTCGCGCAGGCGCAGCAGGGTTTCCTGTTGATGGCGCCGGGTCACGTCCAGCCCCATGCCGCAGACATAGTACTCGCCCTGGCACTCGATGCGCGTGCCGGACATCAGAAACCGGGTCAGCTTGCCGCTGCGGCTGACGAAGTCGGCCTCGACCAGCGCCTCCTGATCCTCGTCGAGCACCGCGCGCAGGTTGTCCGCGATCCGCGTGCGCTCCGGCTCGCTGAACAGGTGCGGCACGTGGACCCGTTCCAGTTCCCGGGGCGTCATCTCGGTCACGCGTTCCATATTGGTGTTCCACAGGACGAAGTGGCCGTCGCGGTCGATCACATAAAAGGTGCCCGGAAACAGCTTGATGATCGCGCTGAGCGGCGTGGCGCCAAGCAGCTCGGCCTTGCCGTGCGCGCCCCGCGCCGTGGCGGCGATATCGATGGCGCAGGCGGCGAGCTGGCCGTCGGGCGAGTATTGCGGCCACAGCCGTATGTGGGCGCGGCGCGGGCACGCGCCGGCGGCGGCGATGCCGATGGTCCGGCGGCCGCCCTCCGACAGCAGCGCGGCGGCGTCGCGCGCCCAGTCTGCGCGCGCGTCCGACGCGAGCAGATCGGCGATATTTTTTAACCGGCCGTTGGGCCACCCGAACGCGGCGGCGCTGGCGCGGTCCCAGGTCAGGATGTCGCCGTTCGGGGCCACCAGTAAGACGGTTCTCGCGTCATTGCGTTGCTCGTGTTTCTTGTCCATGTGGTCCGCCGCTCGCATGTGAGGGAGCCTGCTCTCGCGGCAAGGCACCTACGATTGGACAGCGCGCGCGGGACTACGTTCCTTGGACAGGATCTGAATCACTTAGGGCGCGGTGGCGTGCTCCAGCTCGTCGAGCCACAGCATGGCTTGCTCGCGGCTGCCGCCGCACATCTCCACCGACGGCTGCAATCCGCCGCAGCACGCCGGGCGCTCGGGTTGGCCGAAGATGCCGCAGCGGTTGTCGTCCTGGAGCTGGATGCAACGCACGCCGGCCGGCTTGCCGTCGGGCATACCGGGGATGGGGCTGGAGATGGAGGGGGCGGTGCAGCAGGCGCCACAGTTCGGGCGGCATGCCATCGCCGGCGTGGTCGAGGTCATAGGGCCGGTATTTTACCCGGCTTTGCCGGCGGCCAGCCATTTCTCGATGTGGCCGGCGACCCAGGCGCCGTCGTCCAGGGGCAGGTCGTGGCCGGCGTCCGGATGCTCGCGGTGCTCGGCTTGCCAGGCCTCGGCCAGCCGGCGCGAGCAGCGCGGATCGACCAGCTGGTCGCCGGCGCTGCTCAACACCAGCAGCGGCACGGCGGGCCGCGCGGCCGGGGCGCGGAAGCGCGCGGCCGACCACAGCTGGCGCAGCGCGTTGGCGCGCGTGACGGGAAATTCGCGCTGGTAGCCCAGCCAGCGGTTCAGCAGGCCGGCGCGTTCGGCGGCGTCGCCGTGGCGGCTGGTCAGGCGCAGGATCAGCCGTTCCTGCCGTTCGACGCCGCCGTCGAGCAACTGCCTGACGATGGCGCCATAGTTTTGCCAGCGCAGCCGCTCGTGGAAGCGGCTGTAGGGACGCATGCTGGTGTTGATCAGCACGCAGCGGGTCAGCTCGCCCGGATGGCGGCTGGCCCATTCCACCGCCACCATGCCGCCCAGCGACAGCGCCAGCAGCGAATACGGCGGGCGTACGCCGCGCGCCAGCAGATCCTGGCGGCAGAACGCCACCATGTCCGCCACCGTCGTCGGGCTGCGCAGCGCGTGCCGCTGGCCGTTGCCGGGCAGGTCGGGGGTGACGACTTCCGCGCCCGCCACCGTCTCGGCCAACTGGTTGGGAAAGCGCCCCCAGTGGCGCTGCTCGCGCATCAGGCCGCGCAACAGGACCCAGGTGCCGGCACCGGCGTGGGTGCTCATGTGTGATACCACTGCGACAGCGCGCGCCGGTGTTGCACCTTGCGCGCCAGGCCTTCCGGCATCCAGCGTCCATGGCTGTTAGCGGCCCGCATCAGGAAATCGAACCAGATCAGGTGGCGCCGCAGCACCCGCTGCAAGCGGTGCGCCGCCGTCGGATTGAAGAAGGCGACGCGGTCGAAGATCTGGCGCGGATTTTTCTTCACCCACAGCCACGAGCCCATCTCCAGCGTCAGCGGCAGGAACGCGCGGTCGCTGCCGGTGGTGCCGTTCAGGTACAGGTAGTCCCACAGGTCGCCATGGGTGCGGTACTGGCGGCTTTGCGGCTCGAACACGTAATTGTGGTTGGGATAGCTCTGGCTGAACAACTGTTCCAGCGCGCCGATGTCGGCCAGGTGCGGAATCGGCGTGGCCGTGTGGGCGTGCGGGAACCAGATGCGGTCGCGCAGGCCGAAGCCCGAGTGGCAGTCGAGCGCCATGCTGAACTGGCGCGTCAGCAGCTCGCGCGTGACCAGGTCGCAGACGGCCTGGCTCTCCGGCTCCATCGGCGCGCCGGCCACGCCGCGATACCACGGCAGATGGTGGCTATAGCGCTGGCCGCCCAGCATGAACGGCACTTTTTCCACCGCGCTCAGCGGCGCGTTGCGCATCAGGTCGACGCCCTGCGGATTGCAGCGGGTGGCCTGCCACATGCCGCCGGGATTGACCAACGGCATGAACACCAGCCGCATCGACTCGAGTTGCTGGTGCAGCGTGCTGTCCCAGCGCAGCCGCGCCAGCAGGCTTTCGAGGAAGGACAGGATGACTTGCGTGCCGATCCGCTCGAGGCCGTGGATGCCGCCGAAAAAGCCCAGCGCCGGCACGTCCGGGCTCGGATTGCCCAGCGCGATCGTGTAGACGGGGAACTGGCGGCCGTCCATGGCCACCGTGCAAGGGGCGTTCACTTCCAGATGGCGTCCGCCTTCGTCGATCAGACGTTTCAGGGTGATCAGTTCGGGCAGGTTCTTCTCGGGCATGTAAGCGCAGGCGGATAGGTGTGACCGACAGTGTAGCCCACTCGCGGAGGGTTTGCGCGATGTTGAATGTTGTTTCGTATTTAATGTTATGCTGCGGAAATATTGTGACATCAATCCAGATCGGGAGCTTCCCCATGACAGCAAGTGCAACAGTTCGTACCATCATTGCCGCCTCCACCACGCTGGTGCTGGCGCTGGGCAGCCCGGCGGCGCTGGCGCAGAATGGCGTATCCAACTTCACGCCGTCCGAGAAAATCTCGGTCGGCACCATGTCCATCCTGGCCGCGCCGGTGGTCAGCGTGGCCGCGTCCGGCCATGGCGATTCCGGCGGCCCGGCCGCCGGATCGGTCGCACTGGTCCTCGGCGGCGCCTACGTCGTCAGCGGCATCGGGCAGGGCGTGGCGGACGGCGTCGAGGTGGTGCTGACTTCGGTCAGCTCGGCGGCCAAGCTGTCGGTCAAGCTGGCCGGCAGGACGGTTGACGCGATCGGCCTGTCGGTGGGCACGACGGTGCAGGTGGTGTCGGAAACCACCGGCACCCTGCTGGTCGCATCGGGCAAGGTGGTGGCCTTCATTCCCAACGCGCTGGGCGAAGCGCTGTTGTCGCAAAAACGCCTGCCGCCGCAATGAGCGCGCGGACCCGGTTGGGCGCGGCGGGGTTGATCGCCTCGGTGGTCGCCATGCTGGCCGCCGCGCCGGCGCATGCCGGGCGTCCGTGCGAAGAGCATCCGGTGACGCAGGTCGCGCTGACCGATGCGCTGGCCACCGGCCACGCCCTGCAGGCCGCGCTGGACGCCGCCGGTAGCGACGTGGCGGTGGTCGCGCGCCAGGGGCAGGATCTGTCCAAGTACGGCTTGAAGTACAGCCACGCCGGCCTGGCGTTCCGCAGCGCGCCGGGGCAGCCCTGGCGCGTGTACGAACTGCTCAACGAATGCGGCACCGCCGATTCCGCGTTGTGGGTCGACGGCCTGGCGAACTTCTTCCTGGAGGATCCGTTTACGCTCGATGCGCTGATGATCGTGCCGCCGCCGAAACTGGCCGCCAAGCTCGGCGAGGTCCTGCGCGATCCGGCGGCGCTGCACGGTTTACACGGCAGCCGCTACAACATGGTGGCCTATCCGTTCTCGACCAAGTATCAGAACTCCAATCAGTGGGTGCTGGAGGTGCTGGCCTCGGCCGAGTCCAGCGATTTCCGCATCCGCACCCGCGAGCAGGCGCAGTCGTGGCTGAAGATGGCCGGCTACACGCCGACCGAGATGCGCATCGGCCCGATGACGCGGCTGGGCGGGCGCGTGTTCAAGGCCCACATCGCCTTCGACGACCATCCCAATGCGCTGCGCTTTGCCGACCGCATCAACGCGGTCACGGTCGATTCGATGCTGGCCTTCCTGCGCGGACGCGAAGAGGGCTGGCGTGTGCAGGAGCTCAAGGGCCGCCGTTGACGCCCTGGAGCTCGCTGCACGCCAGCGCGATCTGTTCGCGCAGCCAACGCTGGGCCGGATGGGCGTCGTTGCGGCGGTGCCAGTGCAGCACGAAGGGCACCGGCGCCAGGTCCAGTTCGGTCGGCAGCGGCAGCACCGCCAGCGCGCCGCGCAAGCCGCTGGCCCGCACCACGCCCTCCATCATCGTGGCCAGCACGTCGCTGGCGGCGATGATCGCGGGCGCGGCGTACATCTGCGGCAGGGCGATGGCGATGGTGCGCTTGCGGCCCAGCTGCGCCAGCCTCACGTCGACGTGGCCGACGCCGTCCCCCTCCGGCGACACCAGCAAATGCTGGTGTGCCAGGAAGGCGTCGAGCGGGACGATCTTGTTGTTCGCCACCGGATGGCCCTTGCGCGCCACGCAGACGAAGCGTTCCTCGAACAGCGGCAGGGTGGGAATGCGCGGCGTGCTGCCGCCCAGAACGCCGATGGCGGCGTCGACCTCGCCGGCGTCGAGCAGCGCCAGCGCGTCTTCGCGCGCGGTGAAGGCGCGCACCCGCAGCGTGACGCCCGGCGCCACCCCCGCCAGCCGCTTGAGCAGCGGCGGCAGCACGACGAAGGCCGGATGATCCGATAGCCCCAGCGTCAGGCGCAGCGTCGAGGCGGGCGGATCGAACGCCTGCGTGAAGTCCAGCGTGCGCTGGATGACGGCCAGCGCCTCGCCCAGCGGCGCCGCCAGTTCCAGGGCGCGCGGGGTCGGCTGCAGCCCGGCCGCGCCGCGCACGAACAGCTCGTCTTTCAGCAGCAGCCGCAGGCGCCCCAGCGCCGCGCTCATGGCCGGCTGCGTTCGGCCGATGCGCACGCCGGCGCGCGTCACATTGCGCTCGCACATCAGGGCGTCGAAGGCGACGAGGAGGTTGAGGTCGATTCCATGTAAATCCATGGCATGGATATTACTGCATATCCATTATCGATTGGAGTTGTGTGATCGGCCTTGCTACAGTGGCCGTGTCACTCAACCACACGAAAGCACACCATGACCATGCAAGACAACGGCCTGACCCGGGCCCAGCAGCAAGCCATCGAAAATCTCTACGGCGCCTTCAACGACAAGAATCCGGCCCTGCTCGACCAGGCGCTGACGGTCGACTGGGAGGATATTCCGCTCGGTCCGAACCAGCAGCCCGGTCTGGCGGGCATGAAACCGGTGATCGCACTGTTCGCCGCCGCTTTCCCGGACGTGAAGATCACGATCCTCGACATCTTCGGCCGCGACGGCCGCGCCGCCGTGCGCGCGCGGATCACCGGCACGCACAGCGGCGAGTTCTTCGGCATCGCCCCGACCGGCAAGCCGATCGCCATCGCCATCCACGAATTCCACCACCTGTCGGCGGACCGCATCACCCGCACCTGGCACCTGGAAGACTGGTTCGGCATGCTGAACCAAGTGGGCGCGTGGCCGCCCAAGGCGGTCTGACCACTTCAATTTGTGGTCTGATAGGTAAACGTTTAATAAGTGCTTGACGTAATGGTCGACCTTGCCTAGCCTTCGTATCGGAGATTCAATTTACCGATATAAATAGAAAGGTTGATAATGAAGCAATTGCCCCGCCGATTGGCCCTGTTGGTCGCCGCCGTCCTCGCCGCCGGCGCCGTTCACGCCGAAGGCCCGTTCCGCAATCCCGACAACAAGAGCGCCAACGACGCCGGCGAGGGGACCTACCCGGTCCCCTACAAAAAGCCGACCGAGGCCGAGATCGTCGGCGCGCTCGACCGCGTGCGCGGCTACATCGACAGCATCACGCCGACCCGCATCGTCGACAAGGCGACCGGCAAGCCGATCACCGACCTGAACAAGCCGGTCGCGGGCGCCGTGTTCGAGCAGTCGCCGGGCGACTTCGGGCTGATGGTGTACGAGATGGGCGTGATCCACTCGGGCCTGCTCAAGGCGGCCGAGGTCACCGGCGACAAGCGCTACAGCGACGTCACCCGCCGCCACCTGCAATTCTTCAAGGACACGCAGCCGTACTTCCAGGCGCAGGAGGCCCGGTTCAAGCTGGGCCGCGCCAACAGCTTCACCCGCTTCCTGGAGCCGCGCTCGCTCGACGACAGCGGCTCGATGTGCGCCGCGCTGGTGCGCGCCCGCTTCGCCAAGGTCGGCCCGGACCTCAAGGGCATGATCGACACCTGCAGCGGCTATGTGCAGAAGAAGCAGTACCGCCTCGACGACGGCACCTTCGCGCGCCAGCGTCCGCAGGCCTCGTCGCTGTGGGCCGACGACATGTACATGGGCATTCCGGCGCTGGCCGAGATGGGCCACCTGACCGGCGACAAGGCCTGGTTCGACGACGCCGCCTCCAACGTGCTGACGATGGCCAAGCACCTGTTCAACGAGCGCAACGGCCTGTTCACGCACGGCTGGAACGCCAACAACCCGGACGCGCCGCGCTTCTACTGGGCGCGCGCCAACGGCTGGGCGGTGTTGTCGATGAGCGACCTGCTCGACGTGCTGCCGAAGGACCATCCGGCCTATCCGAAGGTGCTGGCCCAGCTGCGCGCCAGCCTGCGCGGCATCGCCGAGCTGCAATCGGGCACCGGCCTGTGGCACCAGATGCTCGACCGTAACGACTCCTACCTGGAAACGTCGGCCACCGCGATCTTCGTCTACGTCTACGCGCACGCGATCAACGAGGGCTGGATCAGCCCGACGACCTACGGCTCGATCGCCCAGGCCGGGTGGATCGGCCTGAGCACGCGCATCAACGCCAAGGGGCAAGTGGAAGGCACCTGCGTCGGCACCACGTTCGCCAGCGACCAGGTGTATTACTACAACCGCCCGGTCAGCGTCGACGCGATGCACGGCTACGGTCCGGTGCTGCTGGCCGGCGCCGAGATGGTGAAACTGCTGAAGAATCCCGCCATCGATATCCAGCACAAGCTGCGCACCTACCACTACGTGCCGCGCGCCAACGGCGCGCAGATCAGCGAGCACTGATCCGTCCGATGTAAGGCGGCATGAATGCGGGCCCGGCCGCCTGGCCGGGCCCGCGCCGCCGCTTAGCTGCGGTACAGCGGGTTGGAGGCGACGTACACCGTCACCTTTTTCTTGAAGGTGCCGGCCGGCGCGATCTTGGCCAGGTCGAACGAGGTTTCGTGGTGCAAGGTCAGGAAGTGCCAGGTGAAGCTGGTGCCGTTGACCTTGAATTCCACGGTCTCGCCATTCTCCACGCGTACGTGCTTGGTTTTTTCCGTGATCACGATCTGGCGGTGGGCGCTGGCCGCCGGCGCGGCGGTGCCGTATTTGGCGGTGTCGGCGGTGTCGGCCGTGGCCGCGAAGGCGGTGGCGGTCGTGGCGAACAGGGCGCCGACCAGGGCGGCGGTGCGGATCGATTTAAACATAGTGGTGGTTCCTTCAAATGTGCGACGGTTGAGTCCATACGTGCGGACAGGTTTGTCGGCAGCATTCGATTTGCTGCCGATGAACACAGTATGGGGACGTTGTCGAGGCACAAAATCTGCCGACCGGGGGGGAGGGGGTATGCCGGGCGGCATATGCTGGCGTGAATGTCCGCGGGAAGCTGTTTCCGCTGGCGGCGGCAAGGATTTCAAGCCGGTGCGCAGACCGCCGTGGTGGCGCCCATTTGCAGCGTCACCGGCACGACGATCTCGCGCGGCGGTCCGCCGTTGATTAATTGTTCGGCCAGCGTGATGGCCTCGACGGCGATGCGCTCGATGTCCTGCACCACCGTGGTCAAGTCGTACGGCATGCCCGGCAGGCCGTCGAAGCCGACCACCGATACCTGTTCGGGCATCCGCAAGCCCAGGTCCTCCAGCGCGCCGATGGCGCCGATCGCCATCTCGTCGCTCGCGCAGAACAGGGCGGTGAAGCGCAGTCCCCCCTCCCAGGCGCGGCGCACGGCGCGGTAGCCGCCCAGCACCGTGAATTGTCCGTCCAGTTCCAGCTCCGGACGTGGCGCGATGCCCGCTTCGGCCAGCGCCATGCGGTAGCCATGGCGGCGGTCGACGTCGGATTGTTGCGCGGTTTGCATGCCGACGAAGCCGACCGCGCGGTGTCCCAGGTCGAGCAGGCAGCGGGTGGCGAGCGCGCCGCCGCCGACATCGTCGGGCACGACAAAGGCGGCGTTCGGCTGATGCCCCAGCACCACCGCCGGCACCTTGCGGCGCGCCAGCAAGGCCAGGCGCTCCTGCACTTCTTCCGTGTTATGCAACAGCACCGCATCCGGCAGGCGGGCATAGCTTTCCAGCGGCGCGCTCATCTCGACAAAGCGGGTGCCGCGTTCGCCGGCCTCCTGCACCAGCGCGCGCCAGAACAGCGCGAAGTAGGGGCCGGAACCGCCCTTGGTCAGCGAGATGCCGACGCTGTGGCGCGAGCGCCGGCTCAATTCGCGCGCCGTCGGATCGGGCGTGTATCCGGACGCGTCCATCGCGGCCAGGATGCGCTGGCGGGTTTCCTCCGCCATGCGCCCCTTGCCGTTCAGGGCGCGGCTGACGGTGCCCTTCGATACGCCAAGATTCAGTGCGAGTTGGTCCAGCGTCATCTTCACTGCGGTTCTCCCGGCCCCCTGCGGACCTATGCAAAAGCGGCATGATACCGCCATTTTTTCGTTGTGCGGCAAGTGTTGCATATTGCGCCGCACGATAGGAATAAATTGCATTTCATTTTTGAAGCCTGCATAATTAATTTAATGCGCAACCGGTTGCGCAAATTAGAGTTACCGGTTGCGCAAGCTGGATAATCGAAAAATCACCGGCTATCACGGCGATATTCGGTGACTCCGCAAGCAGCCACAGATAAAATCGTAGTTAAAAAGATAATAAATGGAGACCAAATGAAGAATCGCAAACGCTTTTTGCTATCCACGATCACGCTCGCAGTGCTGGCGCTGATCCAGCAGGCGCGGGCCCAGGACGCCCCCCCGCCCGCAGCCCCGGCGCCAACGCCCGCCCCGGCCCCCACCCCGGCAAGCGACGCCACCAGCGTCAGCGCCGACAACGGCGACGACAAGCTCAACCGGGTGGTGGTCACCGGCAGCACCTCGCTCAAGCGCACGGTGCGCGAAAGCTCGGTGGCAGTCACCAGCGCCGACCGCGCCGACCTCGACCGCAAAGCGCCGCGCAGCACCGCCGCCGCGCTCGAACTGATCCCCGGCATGATGGTCGAGGATTCCGGCGGCGAAGTGTCCAACAACTACACGGTGCGCGGCCTGGCCGGCGGCGGCCAGAATTTCGTCCAGCTGTCCGAGGACGGGCTGCCGGTGTTCTACCATCCCGGCCTGGCCGACACCATCCTCAAGCAGGAACTGTCGATCGACCGCATGGAGGCGGTGCGCGGCGGCACCTCCGGCATCCTGACGGTCAACGGCGCCGGCGCCACCGTCAACTTCATCACGGTGCGCTCGAAGGACGAGCCGGAGGGCGCGCTGCGCCTGACCGGTTCCGACTACGGCACCAAGCGCATCGACCTGCGCTACGGCGGCGCGCTCGGCAACGGCTGGTATGCCGGCTTCGGCGGCTTCTACCGTAGCTCCGACTCGGTGCGCGACATCGGCTTCACCGCCGACCACGGCGGCCTGGTGCGCGCCTATGTCGGCCGCAAATGGAGCGACGGCGAGTTCAGCGTCAACGTCAAGCTGGTCAACGATCACAACACCTTCCTGCTGCCGACGCCGTTCCAGAACCCGAACAATCCGGAACCGGTTCCCGGCTTCAACGGCAACTACGGCACCTTGCTGAGCGCCGACAACGGCGTCCAGGCCGGCCGCAACTCCAACGGCATCCAGACCAACGACTTGAACGACGGCGTCGCCACCAAGTCGACCTCGATCGGCTACAACTTCGAGAAGCGCCTGAACGATGCCTTCACGGTGCGCTCCAAGGGCCGCTACACCGATTTCAAGAACGAGTTCAACGCCATCTTCACCTTCGACAACAACAGCATGCGCTCGGCCGCCGACCGCCTCGATCCCTCCACCAACAGCGACATCCGGGCCATGCTGACGCGCTTCCCCGGCACCACGCCGGCCATCCGCGGCGTCGCCAGCGGCACCATCTACGCCGGCGCCGACCTGGCCAAGGTCAGCGGCAATGGCCTGCTGACGGACAACATCTCGGCCAAGAACCGCGCCTACCGCCAGAACTTCGTCAACGACGTCAGCGTGACCTGGACCACGCCGGGCAACAGCCTGACGGCCGGCCTGCTGACCATCGACCAGGACGAGCAGAATGGCAACGACGGCAACACCCGCTTCCTCGGCGAGGTGCGCAACAATCCGTCGCGCCTGGATATCGTCGCCATCGACGGCGCCGGCAAGGTGGTCGGCCAGTTGACCGACAAGAGCGTGCTGGAGTACAACCCGTGGGGCGTCGGCCTGAGCCGCTCGAAGCTGACCTCGAACAACTTCTACCTGAATGACGAGTACCAGTTCAACGACCGCCTGCGCCTGGACGCCGGCGTGCGCGTGGAGAAATTCAGCTACCGCGCATGGCGTCCGCAGGGCTCGACGGTGGCGATACCGGGCTCGAGCAAGCCGGACGGCACGGATGCCGACAACATCATGGTCAACAACACCATGCCGGCCTTCAACGGCCAGTATGACTATGTCGATAACGGCGGCTTCCGCCACAGCTCGGTCACGGCGGGTGGCAACTACCTGATCAACGACAACCTGGCCGCCTACGCCCGCTACTCGCGCAGCTACCAGGCCAACAACGAAAATCCGGTAACCAACATCAGCTTCGGCGAGCTCGGCGCACGCTACCAGCAGCGCGGCTTCTCGGCCTCGCTGACGGCGTTCCGCACCAATTTCAAGAACTACGAGTTCAGCCGCCTGCTCGAGGGCGACACCTTGGAAACCCGCGTCGGCGGCGACATCATCGTCAAGGGCCTGGAGTACGAGCTGCAATGGAAGCCGGTGCGCTACGCCCGGGTCAACCTGACGGGCGTGGTCCAGCATTCGACGATGAACATCCGCAGCGTCAACGGACCGTCGGCCGCCACAGTCGACACCGCCAGCTTGGGCTCGCACCCGGAGCGCTCGCCGGACCAGAATTTCACCATAACGCCGAGCCTGCTTCTGCCGGATAACAAGGGTGAGATCTACCTGTCCTACCACAAGGTGGGCAAGCGCTACGCCGACGCCGCCAACTCTTTCGTGCTGCCGGCGTATCACACGCTGGCGGCCGGCGCGAGCTACCAGTTGTCGCCGACCCTGACGATGAATTTCAGCGTGCAGAACCTGACCAACACGATCGGCCTGACCGAGGGCAACCCGCGCGCCGGGTTCACCGAGGTTGCCGGCGGCAACTACTTCTTTGCGCGCGCCATCCTGGGCCGCAACATGCAGCTGAGCCTGACCGCGGCCTTCTAAGTGGTGCGTCCCCCCTTGCCGGTCGACATGATTGTCGGCCGGTTTTTTTGCCAGGCATGGCGTCGCGGCGCCGCCTTTTAAGAAAAATTATCGATGAAAAAATACCTAAGCATGGCCTTGCTGCTGGTGTGTTCGGCCATCCAGGCGCAGGACGCCGACGAGTGGACCATCGCCGCCCCGAAGATCGATCCGGCCCGCTACCATGGCGTGACGGTGGCCAACGGCATGATCGGCCTGGTGTCGTCGCCGGCGCCGATGAAGATCCGCGAAGTCGTGCTCAACGGCGCCTTCGACACCTACGGGCGCGGCCGGGTCGACAACATCATGAAGGGATTTAACTTCATGAACATCAACCTCGACGTCGACGGCCAGCGCGTCGACGCCGCCCACGTGACGGGCCTGCGCCAGTCGCTGGACATGAAGCGCGCCTTGCTGGTCACCGAGTTCGACGTCGGCGACAAGGTCCATGTGCGCCACAGCGTCGCGGCGCTGCGCCAGCTGCCCTACACGGCGCTGGCCACGGTGGAGATCACGGCGCGGCGCGACACCGCCGTCACCCCGGCCGCCATGATCGAGGCGCCCGATATCCTGCGCGACGTCAAAAACCTGTACGCGCAGATCGACCGGCCGCACGTGCGCATTCCGTTGATGAGTTCCGTCGGCAAGAGCCCGTCGGGCAAGCACACCATCGCCGCCGCCGTCAGCTTCATCTTCGACCAGGACGCCAAGCCCGAGCTGGTGCACGAGGACACCGACTACAACACCCACCTGACCAAGTTCACCAACAAGCTCAAGGCCGGCGCGACCTTGCGCTTTTCGGTGGTCGGCTCGATGATGACGTCGGCGCACCTGGGCGACCCGCACAACGAGGCCGAGCGCCTGACCGTGTACGCCGCGCTCGAAGGCCGCGAACGCCTGATGGCCGCCCACCTCAAGGCGTGGGAGGCCTTGTGGACCGGCGACGTCGTCATCGAAGGCGACCCGCAAACCCAGCGCGACATGCGCCTGGCGCTGTACCACCTGTATTCGTTCGCGCGCGAGGGCACGGCGTTCAGCCTGTCGCCGATGGGGCTGTCAGGCCTGGGCTACAACGGCCATGTGTTCTGGGATGCCGAGCTGTGGATGCTGCCGCCGCTGCTGGCCCTTCATCCGGAGCTGGTCAAGTCGATGCTCGAGTACCGTTTCCAGCGCCTGGACGCGGCGCGCCAGAACGCCCGCAACCACGGTTTCCAGGGCGCGATGTTCCCCTGGGAGTCGGCCAGCGAGGGCTCCGAGGTCACGCCGGTTTGGGCGCTGACCGGTCCGTTCCAGCAGCACATCACCGGCAGCGTCGGATGGGCGTTCTGGAAGTACTATCAAGTCACGCACGACAAGGTTTGGCTGCGCGAGCGCGGTTATCCGATGCTCAAGGAGGTGGCCGACTTCTGGATCAGCCGCGTCGAGCGCAAGGGCCCGGGCCGCTACGAGATCAACAATGTGATCGGCGCCAACGAGTGGCAGGAGAACATCGACAACAACGCCTTCACCAACGGCATGGCGATCACCGTGCTGGGCTACGCCACGCGGGCGGCGCGCGAGCTGGGCATCGAGCCCAATCCGGATTGGGAACTGGTGGCGGCCAACATCCCCATCCTGCGCTTCCCGGACGGCACCACGCGCGAGAACGCGACGTATGACGGCGTGCCGATCAAGCAGGCCGACGTCAACCTGCTGGCGTATCCGCTCGATATCGTCACAGACAAGGCGCGCGTGGCCCAGGACCTGGCCTACTATGCACCCCGGCTGGCGCCGGAAGGGCCGGCGATGGGGGCGGCGATCGTCGCCACCCTGTACGCCCGCGCCGGCAAGGCCGAGCAGGCCTACGCCACTTTCCAGCACAGCTACCAGGGGATGCGGCTGGCGCCGTTCGGCGTGCTGGAGGAGTATCCTGGCGGCGGCAACCCGTATTTCGCGACCGGGGCCGGCGGGAGCTTGCAAGCGTTGCTGTTCGGCCTGGGCGGTTTGACTATCGACGACCGGGGCATCCACCAGCGCAAGACGCCGTTGCCCAAGCGCTGGAAGAAGCTGGAAATACGCGGCGTCGGCGTCGCGCGCGCGACATTTACGTCGCCGTGATTTTCCCGCCCTAAGATACTTGTTACCTGCTTTTGGAACTTAACGATGCAACAGATAACCCCGCTGCCCGAATCCGCCGAACCGGCATTGCGCTTTTCCCTGCCGGAGGGCCTGGTCGCCAACGAATTCCTGCGCCAGGGGCCGGTCGCCGCCCACCTGCTGCTGAGCTCCGGCGCGACGCCGCGGCTGCTGGCCGCCTTCCCGGCCGGGAACAGCGCCACCGGCCTGTGGTTCGAGCCGGTGGCCGCGCCGCTGCAATGGAGCGAGGCCGCGCGGTTGCGCGCCGTGCAAGGCGACGACGAGCATGGCCGGCCGCTGTACGGCATCGCCACCGATATCGGCGCCGACCTTGCCACCTTGACGGTGGCCGGAGTGGTGCTCAGCTCGGCACGGGTGCTGCGTGACTACCAATACGACCGCCGCCTGCCGCCCGGCGTCCATAACCTGGTGCGTTTCACCGCCGACAGCGTGCGCTGGTCGCGCGACCGGCTTGACGGCGCCGCCGGCTACGCCATCGTGCTGCAAGTGCTGAACGGAACGGTCGACACCGACGTCCATGGCCGCGTCACCTTGAACGCCGCGCCCGGCCAAACCTTGCGACTGCGCCTGTCCGCCTTGACGGGCGAGGCGGCGCTGGAGCCGCTGCCGCCGGCCCAACTGTTGCGCGATCCGGATGCCGGCACCCTGCGCGGACGCCAGGGCCTGGCCTTCCTCAGCTACCGCGACAAGTTGCTGGCCGGCTCGTGGCGCTTCAACACCTACTTCGGCCGCGACACCCTGATGTCGCTGCTGTTGCTGATGCCGGCGCTGACGCCACAGGCCATCGAAGCCGGCCTGGCGTCGGTGCTGGATCGCCTCGATCCGCAAGGCGCCGTCGCCCACGAGGAGGATATCGGCGAGTGCGCGCTGCTGCACGGCGGTGGCGGCGCGCCCGTGTACGACTACAAGATGGTCGACGACGACTTCATGCTGGCGCCGGTGGTCATGGCCTATCTTCTGGAGCAACCGGGCGGCGCCGAACGCGCGCCGCGTTGGCTGGCCGAGCCTGGCGCCGGCGGGGAGGCGCGTGGCGCCGCACTGGGTCGCAATTTCCGCCTGGTGCTGCAACTGGCCGGCGCTTACGCGCAGCGGCCCGGCATCGCCGCGTTGATCCACCTGAAGCCGGGCCATCCGACCGGCGACTGGCGCGACAGCGCCGATGGCCTGGGCGGTGGCGTCGTTTCGTACAACGTCAACGCCATCCTGGTGCCGGCGGCCCTGCGCGCCATCGCCGCGCTGTGCGACAGTGGATTGCTGGCGCCGTATCTGGACGGCGGCGCGGCGCACGCCGCCGGACTGGCGCGAATCTGGGAAGAGCAGGTCCCCGGTTACTTCACCGTGGTGCGCGACGCCGAGTCGGCGCGCGCCGGCGTCCAGCGCTACGCGGCCGAACTGGGCGTGGACGCCGCGCCCGCGCTGGCCAGCCTGGACGGGCACGAACTGGCCTTCGCCGGCATCGCCCTCGACACGACGGGGCGGCCGGTGCCGGTGCTGCATTCCGATCTTGGCTTCGCGCTGTTGTTGCAGCGGCCACCGCCGGCATTGATCGAGCGCGAACTGGCTGCCATCATGCGCCCCTTCCCGGCCGGGTTGATGACCGGCGTCGGCCTGCTGGTGGCCAATGGCGCCTATGCCGACGCCGCGCTGCGGCCGTTGTTCGGGCCGGACCGCTATCACGGCGCGGTGGTGTGGTCGTGGCAGCAGGCGTTGCTGGCGGCCGGCCTGGCGCGGCAATTGGGGCGCGCCGATTTGCCGGCCGCCACCCGCGCCTTGCTGTCCGAGGCCCAGGCCGCGCTGTGGGCCGTCATCCTGCCGACCCAGGACCAGAGCAGTTCCGAGTTGTGGTCCTGGGCCTGGGAGGCGGGCGGCTATCGCATGCGGCCGTTCGGCCCCGACGCCGCCACCGCGGACGAGTCGAACGCGGTCCAGTTGTGGAGCACCGTCTACCTGGCGGTGAGGCCGCCGCCGGGCACAAGTACAATGTCCGGGTAACCCCCCACGCCGCCGAACACCATGCGCCGATCACGGCCACCGCAGCATCAGGAGACAAGCTATGAACGATCGACCAGGCCGCCGGCGCGCGGCGGTGTTGTGCGCCACCGTCTTGATGGCGATGACGGCGCCGGCGCGGGCGGCCGAGGCGGTCACGGTCGCCGTTTGGGGCTCGTCGCCCGCCGAGGTGGCCGCCTTCGACCTGGCGGCGGCCGCCTTCACCAGCAGCACCGGCATCGTGGTGCGCAAGCAGGTCATCGAGGACAAGTACCCAGACGTGCTGCGCTCGCGCTTCGCCGCCGGCAACCCGCCCGATGTGTTTTATCTGGACGCCCTGGAGGCGCAGTTGCTGATCCAAAGCGGGGTGCTCGAACCGATGGAGCTGGGTCCGGCCGACCAGGCCGATTTCTATCCCCAATTTCTGCAAGCCTTCCGTGGTCCCGGCGGTCAGCTGTACGGCCTGCCCAAGGACTATTCGACGCTGGCGCTATACCTGAATCCGCGCCTGCTGAAACAGGCCGGCTACCGTCCGGACGACGTGCCGCGCGACTTCAACGGCCTGATGCGTTTTGCGCAAACCCTGCAGACGCGCCTGCCGCGCGGCATGGCGGCGATGATCGTCGAGAAGGACCTGTCGCGCCACCTGGCGGCGCTGGAAACGTCGGGCCAGGCGCTGATCGGGGTCGACGGCCGCGCCCACTTCACCGGCAATCCGGGCGCCTATGCCTACCTGAACCAACTGGTCACCGGCCACGTGCTGAAGTACCTGTACTCGCCCAAGGACGACCTGGGCGCCGATTGGCCGGGCGCCGCCTTCGGCTCGCAGCGCACCGTCATGATGATGGAGGGGAACTGGGTGCAGCCGGCCCTCAAGAACGACTACGGCGACGTGCCCTTTGTTGCGCGCGAGATGCCGACCGTGAACCAGCGCAAGCAGACCATGGCCTTCGTGGTCGGCTACGCGGTGCCGCGCGCCGCCAGGAACAAGGCCGCCGGCCTGCGCTTCGCGCGCTACATGACCGGACCCGGCATGCGCTTATGGGCCAGCGCCTCGGGTACCTTGCCGACGCGGCGCAGCGTGGAGGCGGCCATGCGGGTGCGCGCGTCGCCGGTGCTGGCTGCCCATGTGGCCGGCGCCGCCTATGCCACGGTGTGGTCGCGCGGCGTCGAATTGCCGGTGCTTAACACCAATTTCGGCAACCAGTTCCTGGCCGCGTTCAACGGCACCAAGTCGCTCCAACAGGCGCTGGAGAAGGCCGAAACCGTCTCCAACCGGGAAATCGAGCGCCAGCGATGAAGCCGTCCACATCCGATGCGTCGTCGCGGCCGTGGCGCTCGCGCCTGCCGCGCGCCGCCACCATGAGCGCCTATGCCTTCCTTTTGCCGGCGCTGCTGCTGGTCAGCCTGTTCACACTGGCGCCGATCGCCTACGCGCTGTTCGTCTCGGTGCAGAAGATGGACCTGGTGTCCGGACACCACACCTTCGTCGGCCTGCGCAACCTGGTCTATCTGGTCGAGGACGACAAGTTCTGGGCCGCCTGCCGCAACACCATGGTCTACGTGGCGGTGGTGGTGCCACTGCAAACGGTGATCGCGATGGCGCTGGCCTGCGCCATCAACAGCCGCATCCGCTTCCGGCGCAGCTTCGTCACCTTGCTGTTCCTGCCGACCTTGACCTCGTCGGCGGCGATGACGATGATCTTCATGTGGCTGTTCAATAACAACGGCGTGGTGGTGCAGTTCGTGCAGCAGCACTTCGGCCACAGCGTCAACTTCCTCGGCGATCCCAAATGGGCGCTGGCCATCATCATGTTGATGAACGTGTTCTCCACCATCCCCGGCTTCATGGTGGTGTTCCTGGCCGGCCTGCAGGAGATCCCGGCGTCGCTGTACGAGGCGGCGCTGCTCGACGGCGCCGGCCCCGTCAGCCGCCACTGGGAGATCAGCGTGCCGCAGCTGACGCCAATCACCTGCTATGTCGTCACCATGGGTCTGATCGGCTGCTTCCAGGTGTTCGACCAGGCCTTCATCCTGTCCGGCGGCGAGGGCGGGCCGGAGAACGCGACCCTAACCTTCACGCTGCTGATCTACCACTTCGCCTTCAAGAACTACAACACCATGGGCCTGGCCTGCGCGCTGGCGGTGGTGCTGACGGTGATCATCTTCTGCGCCACCCTGGTCCTCAACCGCTTCGTGCCGCCGGACGGAGCCAACCGATGAACCGCCCATCCTCTCCCGGCGCGCGCCTGCGGCTGGGCGCCCTGTACGCCGTGCTGGCCGGCTACAGCCTGTTGACCCTGGCACCTTTCGCGTGGGCCGTCCTGACCTCGCTCAAAAGCACCCGCGAGATCGCCGGCGCCGATGGCATCTGGCCGCAGGCGCCGACCCTGGCGGCCTACGAGGTGATCCTGCACGGGCCCCTGTACCAGTGGCTGTGGAATTCGTTCACGGTGGCGCTGGCCGTCACCCTGCTCAACGTCATGTTCAACACCATGGCCGGCTACGCGCTGGCGCGCTTCCGCTTCCGTGGCCGGGGGCTGGTGTTCCAGACCTTGATGCTGCTGGTGATGGTGCCCAGCCAGGTGACGATGATTCCAGCCTACGTGATCGTCGCGCGCATGGGCCTGGTCGACACGCACCTGTCGGTGATCCTCACCTCGGCCGTGTCGATCGCCTACATTTTCATGATGCGCCAGTTTTTCATCAATTTCCCGGTCGAGATCGAGGAGGCGGCCATGCTCGACGGCTCTGGGCCGTTGCACCGATTTTTCCGCATCGTGCTGCCGATGGCCAAGCCGGCGCTGGCGACGCAGGCCATCTTCGTCTTTATGGGCATCTGGAACGAGTTCATGAAACCGTTGCTGTTCATCTCCAGCGTCGACCGGTATTTGCTGACGCAAGGCTTGAACGCGGTGGCCAAGCAGTACGCCAAGTCGTCGTCGTGGAACCTGATCATGGCCGGATCGGTGATCTCCATCCTGCCGATCCTGATCATGTACGTCGGCTTGAACCGGCATTTCCTGAGCATTAACGACCAGTCCAGCGGCATCAAGTAAAAACGGAAACCCCATGACGCAAGTGAGCCTGCACAACATCGGCCTGGCCTACAACGGCCAGCCCGTGCTGAACGACATTAATCTGAGCATAGCTCCCGGCGAATTCTGCGTGTTCATCGGCCCTTCGGGCTGCGGCAAATCGAGCCTGCTGCGGCTGATCGCCGGGCTGGAGCAGGTCAGCGCCGGCACGCTGACCATCGATGGCCGCACCATCAACGACGTACCGGCGGCCGAACGCGGCATCGCCATGGTGTTCCAGAGCTACGCGCTGTATCCGCATATGACCGTTTACGACAACATGGCGTTCGGCCTGACGCGGCAGCGGCTGGACAAGGCCGAGATCGAGCGGCGCGTGCTGGAGGCGTCGCGCATTCTGCAACTGGACGCGCTGCTGGCGCGCAAGCCGGGCGCCTTGTCGGGCGGGCAGCGCCAGCGGGTGGCGATCGGCCGCGCGATCGTCAAGAAGCCCAAGGTGTTTTTGTTCGATGAACCGCTGTCCAACCTGGACGCCTCGCTGCGCGCGCAGACCCGGCTCGAGATCGCGCGCCTGCACCGCGACCTCGACTCCCCCAGCATGATTTACGTGACGCACGACCAGGTCGAGGCGATGACCCTGGCCGACAAGATCGTGCTGCTGCGCCCCGCCGCCGAGGCGCCGGGGCGCTCCAACGTGGCGCAGATCGGCACGCCGCTGGAGCTGTACCACCATCCGGCCAACCTGTTCGCGGCGCGCTTCATCGGCACGCCGGCGATGAACTTTCTGACCGCCAGCCTGGCCGGCGTGACGCCGCACGGGATCGCCGCCACGCTGGAAGGGCGCGGCTGCGACGCTGCCGTCGATGGCGCCGGCATGGCGCCGGGCGCCGCGCTGACCTTGGGCATCCGCCCCGAGCACATGGTGCTGGGACAGGGCGATTGGCGGGCGAAGATCGTGCACATTGAAGCGCTGGGGGAGCACAGCCATGTGCACCTGCACTGGGCCGAGGGGCAGCCGACCTTGATCGCCAAGACACAGGATGATGGCTTGCTGGTGGGCGATGCGGTGGCGTTTTCCCTACCCGCCGCCGCGCTGCATGCCTTCGGCGGCGATGGCGTGGCCTTGCGCAGGCTGCGGCCGGGCGCGGGCGAGGCGTCGTCGAATGGGGTCGCCATCCGGTAAAAGATGGTCGAAGTAGTTCGTCACCACGTCGTCCGAGCAGGCGGCTGGACTGGCGTTCATCCCGGTTTAAGAATGATAACTTACGCTGCGCCGGTATCAGGCATGCGGCGAGCCAGCCTTGGCCTGGGTATGCGCTCGTAACCATGGGATCTCTCGATGAAAGCATTTTTTCCATTTTTGTTTTGCGTTCTGTTCTCGGGAGGCGCCTCCTGCGCCAGCTTTGACTGCGGCACCGCCGCCGCCATCACGGAGAGACTCATTTGCTCGGATGCCGAATTGTCGAAGAGGGACGAGGAATTGGCCGCCAGCTACAAGAAAACGCTTGCCTCCCTGGATGACGTCAATAAGAAGCGACTTGTTATGGAACAAAAATCCTGGCTGAGATCTTCTCGCGGCCTGTGCGATGACGTCGCCTGCCTGCGCCGCTCATATGAAACCAGAGCCAAGCTGCTGCAAGAATGTCACGGTCTTTGTGTCGACTTGTTGGAAGACTATGCCTCCAATGGAGAACGTCACAACCTCCTGACGATGCGGGACTCGAACGCGCGCAACCAGTCATTTAGCGCAGACCTGTCGAGTAGAAAGCTTGGCGCGGTGTCGGGTTGCGAAACCTTGATCGATATCGCGGTGGGTACGGCGCACGGCAACAATAGTTTTGGTGGCCTGTGCAGGCTCGGCGGTGAGAAAAGCAACAGCTTCTTTATGGTCTGTAATGATGAGATGATGGGGTAATCCCCCCATTAATGATGCGCACCAGAAGTAGAGGCTATGCGGCGAGGGCCAATTTCTGAATCGGCGTAATGCCGCCGAGTGCCATGTGTGGCCGGTCGTGATTGTATGTCCATAACCAGCG